>JAZQEH010000088.1:0-3273 GCA_045538895.1 Eubacteriales bacterium | reverse complement strand
GCACCTGCTCCGACAACAGTTTACCTTGACGGTACGGGTGTGACTACGGGTGAGCATGTGTATACCGATATTGCGTCTGCAGTAGCGGCACTTGAAAACGGCGGTACAATTATCGTTTCGGGTGATACGACTGTAGGCACGTCAAGTGCGGGCGTAACTCTCACAGAGGTTGGCGGCGACCTGAAAATCGTCGGTGCCAACGGCGCGAAGCTTACAATCGCACGTGCAATCAACATTTTGAATAATATCGAGATCGATAATATTACTCTTGTAAACGGATGCACGTTATCCGGCTACGGAAGTGTAATAGTACGCGGCAACAATATAACAATAGGCGAAAACGTTGTCTGTGAAAAGGCAGGTAATTATTATCTCTCAATTTTCGGCGGCAGAGCAAGCGGCACAGTAAATGCCGATCCTCACATCGTTATAAAGAGCGGTAGCTTCCGCAGAGTATTCGGCGGTAACTCTACAGGTACCTTTAACGGTAACCCTACCGTTGAAATATACGATGCAACGGTTGAGGGAGTAATCAAGCCGTGCGACGGTGCTACGTTCAACGGTGCAATGACGGTTAAGCTTTACAGCGGAGCAAGCGTAGGCGACGTAACCGCAGACAGTATTACCGTTGATTTGACCGGACTTGGCAGTGTCAGCACAACCTCGCTCAGCGTAACTCCTGCCACAATAGCACCCGACGGATATCGTGTGGTGGCTGCTGCCGGAGTATATACAGCCGCTCCAACCGTTGCTTCCGATACTGTTTATGTTGACGGCACAGGCAACACCGAGGGGGCGTTTACCTCATTTGCGGATGCAATGGCGGCATGCACAAGCGGCAGTATTGTAATTTGCGGTGATACAACTGTCAGCGAGGCGGTTGTTATTCCTGTAAAGGAAGAGGATATCACGATAGTTTCCGAAAACGGTGCGGTTCTTACCCTTAGTGCGGATATTTCTTTTGAAAAGAACACAAACGGAACATCGGTTACATTTGACCTCCCTGTAAAAGCGACTGACGCAAAGATTTTCGGCGGCTTTAGAAATATTACCTTTGGCGAAAACTTTACCGTGGAGGGTAACCTTGATTTCTACGGCGGTGTTGATGCAACAGATATTACCGTAAATGCGAATGCGATTACCGAAACAGAGTATGCTATCACCGTTAAAAACGGTACGTTTAATAACTTTGCGGCAGGTAACTACCGCTCTGAGTACAACGATACGGTCGGTTCTTTGGCGGCACCCGTGAGCATAACTGTTGAGGGCGGTACGTTCAATGGATCCTTCAGCATTTCCGGTATGTCTATACTTGCCGATGATGCTACTCTTTCGATTAGCGGCGGTACGTTTAATTGCCCCATTTATGCGCAGGGTACAATGACTGCAGTTATCGCTACGGCTGTTAAGATTTCCGAAACGGTTGCCTCCGACCGAAAGTATTATGCAATCGACGGTGACGTTAGCATAAACGTCAGCGGCGGTACTTTCAATGGCGGTATTATAGGTGCATACGAAGTACTGGCTGCATATACTCAGGTTATGCGTGGCGACTATACGGTTACCGTTTCGGGCGGTACGTTCGCTGACGGTACTGTGTTTGATGCAACTCAGGTAAAGGCATATGAGGGAGAAGACAAAATCGCTTCTATCACATATCCCGACACATATGAGCTTGACGTAGTTCGTTTTGATAATGTAAACGGTGCTGCTGTAACTTATGCAGAGCCGCTGCGTGTCGCATTTGTCGGCGACTCTATTACAGAGGGCTATACCGCAGCAGGAGAGGGTACTGACAGACTTTACGATTCATATCCTGCAATTTTTGCATCGCTTGCGGCGGAAGATAACAAAGAAATAGTTGTATCAAATTACGGCGTTTCTTCGGCGGGAATACTTAAAGCAACCTCGTATTACTATCCGGAGTATCTTGCATATGATCTTCTGACCGAACAAACCGATGCTGATTATATTGTTGTTGCACTTGGTACAAACGACAATCCCGCAGGCGGCACAACAGGTGCGCAGATAGAATTTGAGAGAAGCTATGCAAACCTTCTTGAAACTCTCGGCGCATTGCCCGAGACAGATAAGATCTACGTTACAAATGCACTTGTAAGAGATAATAAAGGTAACGGACAGATGCGTGTGAGTGCGGTAGTCCGTCCAACTCAGGAAAGAATCGCAAAGGCATTTGCAGATGAGAACGAAAAATACGTATTTGTTGACCTTTACGGTCTTACGTTGGAATATGCGGCGGCAGATACACTTCTTTCAAGCGACAACCTCCATCCGTCAAAAGGCGGATTTGAAAAATTAGCGAACGTTCTGTACGGTGTGATTTTTGAAGGAAATTCTGCAATTAACGATACGTATAAGAAAAACGATATCTACGTATCCGAGGACGGTGCTCCTTTTGGCGCAGGCACAAAGGACGATCCTACCTCCCGTTTGGATATTGCGTTTGCAATGCTGAAAGCGGGCGAAGAAGCAACTATTCATATCGAGGGCACCGTTGCTTACAGTGCAAGCATTTTTATTCCCGTAACCCCTTCAAAGCTTACTATTGTAGGCGAGGGTAGCGGAGCTGTACTGAAAAACGGAAACGAATCGTTCAAGATCGGCTGTGACGTTAAGTTTGACAACATTACTCTCGCAACTACGGAGGCTACCGAAATTTACGGTGCGTACCATGATATCGAAATGACGGACACCGTTTTACTTACGGGTGACTGGTCATTCTTTGCAGGGCATAACGTTTATGCGGAGGGTGCAAGCAATGCGGCACATGATACCGTAGAATCTGCATCCGATGCGGACGATTGCAATATCATTCTTAACTGCAACGGCACGTTTAAGAATTTTGCATTCGGCAACCGTCGTTGTCTGGGACTTTCGCCTTTCGGCACGTACAGTGGCAAGCTTACCGCTTATATCGGCGAAAAGGTTACGATAAGCGGCACTGACTATGTGGGAGCAGTCGGACAGAACTATCTCAGCGGCTCTGTTACCGTTGAGATGCCGAGCAAGCTTACTCTTGCAGATTATGCTCCTACGCACACCGTTACCTCGCCTATCGTTTACGATGCGGCTAACAATACAGGCACGGTTACGGTAAATACATACGAAGCCGCACCTGCTCCGACAACAGTTTACCTTGACGGTACGGGTGTGACTACGGGTGAGCATGTGTATACCGATATTGCGTCTGCAGTAGCGGCACTTGAAAACGGCGGTACAATTATCGTTTCGGGTGATACGACTGTAGGCACG
>JAZQEH010000087.1:0-9725 GCA_045538895.1 Eubacteriales bacterium | reverse complement strand
ACCACTGTTGCAGAGGAAACTACTACTGTTGCAGAAGAAACTACCACTGCTGCAGAGGAAACCACCACTGTTGCAGAGGAAACTACCACTGTTGCAGAGGAAACCACCACTGCTGCAGAAGAAACTACCACTGTTGCAGAGGAAACCACCACTGTTGCAGAGGAAACCACCACTGCTGCAGAAGAAACTACAGTAGCTCCTGCAGAAACCACCGCAGTTCCCGAGGAAACTACACCCGCTGCTACCGAAGCAACCACAACAACCCCCGCTGAAACAACAACTGCTCCGGAAGCTTCTGCGGTTGCCGAAACTTGTCCCGACGGAAAGCACACCACGGTTATTGACGAAGAAGTTCCGGCTTTCTGTGAACAGACCGGTCTTACCGCAGGTAGCCACTGCTCTGTTTGCGGCACCGTAATCGTCGCTCAGCAGATAATTCCCGCTCCCGGTCACTCCATTGTAAGCTACGAAGCAAAGATTCCTACATACACAGGTGTGGGCTGGAACGCATTTGAAGAATGTACACGTTGTCCTTATTCAACATACGTAGAAATTCCTATGTTGAAAACTCCTACCATTACGGACTTCGAAACATTTGCAATGTACCTCATGCTCCTTGAGGAACTTACCGATATGTACGTAACCGAAAATCCCGGCAAGGATCCTCTCGCTTTGATAATAAAGTACATCCGTACCGGCGTTGACCGCTATAACGAAGGCTCTTGGGGCATTATGGCGGGCTACGAGGACGAAAGTTTTGCAAAGTTCGTCGCAACGTTTGAAGACCAGTACAACTCCACCGACGGTGCTGAAGCTATGATGGCTATCAGCAGCCTTAAGAACATCGGCGGCTTCACGCTTCCTAACGGTGACAGAGTTGACTTCGGTCACATGTTCGGAACAATGGACATCGCTTACCACAACAAGGGTAGCGTTGACCATGCAGACGTTGGCGGCTGGGCCGGCGATATCGTTGACCTTCTCTCCTTTGCTGACATTGGCGGTGTAAGCGGTTCTCTTGAAGAAATGGTAGCTGAAATTTCTGAAAACTACCTCCTCAAGAATCCTACCGTTGACGGCTCACCGAGCTTCAGCAAAACCGATATGTACGGCGACATTGACGCTTTATTCCTTATCGAAGCTCTCAAGCAGACCGAATACGAAAAGGGCT
Organism: Eubacteriales bacterium; assembly: GCA_045538895.1. Classification (GTDB taxonomy): domain Bacteria; phylum Bacillota; class Clostridia; order Oscillospirales; family CAG-272; genus UMGS902. Next base: position 8,554 of record JAZQEH010000087.1, on the reverse strand, counting down.
TGCTCTCCGCCCTCGTTGCGGCTTACTTTACCGAAGACCTCTCCGACGAGGACCGTGCCGAGTTCTTCCTTTCGGCAAGACTTGACGGTGTAAGCACACGTGCAAACGTACGTGAAGCCGTTTACAACGCATACACCGGCAACAAGCTCATCACCACTCTTGAGGGAACAAGAGATTTCAACACCGGAAACATCACCGACCTGAGAAAAGCATGCTGCTACGCATTTGCAGACTACATCTGCAAGCTCGGCGGTGACTACGTTGAAGACGTTGAACACTCATACTTCACTATATTCTCTTCAGAGGCTTCCGTTCTTGCTCCCGGCGTAACGCAGGAAATCAAGAAAGCAACCTCCTCTGACGGCAAGCAGATGGTTTACTATCTCGCAACCGCCGACCTCACCCGTGAAGACGTTCAGATTTTTGCTAACTACAGAAATAACGATCCCACAGAATGGGGCATGCAGACCGTACTCGCACAGTCCAATGCGGCTCAGGAAAAGTACGGCGATCCCGACAGTGAATACTACGTTCCCAACTACACCGTAGTTGCTGCTACCAACGGTGCAGGCTTTAACATGGGTACCGGCGAACCCGGCGGTGTCCTCGTTATGGGCGGTGTTGAATACCATGCAATCAACTCTAACGGATTCTTCGGTATTCTCAAGGACGGCACTCCCGTTATCGGCACTACCGAAGAATACAATACCATTTATAAGGGTAAGGTTCAGGAAGCTATCGCAGGCTTCGGTGCAACTCTTGTCAAGGACGGCGAAATCGTTGTAGCACACAGTGATTCCCATACGAGCAACCGTGCAAGCCGTACTGCCGTAGGTATCACCAAGACCGGCAAGGTTGTTCTTATGGTACTTGACGGACGTCAGGAGCCTATCTCCTGCGGCGGTAGCATGCAGGAAATTGCACAGATCATGCTTGAAGCAGGCTGTGTAAACGCAGTTAACCTTGACGGCGGCGGATCCTCAACATTCGTTGCAAAGCAGGCTGGCGATGACGAGCTCAGCCTTGTAAGCAAGCCTTCCGACGGTATTCAGCGTTCGGTAAGTACCTCGCTTATGATAGTTTCCACAGCTCCTAGCTCTACTGCATTTGACCACGCTATAATCGAAACTCCCTATAACTACATCACAGTAGGTACAAGCATGCAGCTCACACCCGTAGGCGTTAGTGCTACAGGTAACTCTGCTGAAATTCCCGAAGGTGCTACATGGGCAGTTTCCAACACAAGATGGGGTTCTGTTACCGAGGACGGTGTATTCACCGCACGCAGAAACGGCTCCGTTGACGTTCAGCTCATGCGTGGCGGCGAAGTAATCGGTTCAAAGACAATAAACATCGTTGTTCCCGACCGTATCTACTTCTCAAAGGAAAGTGTTGATGCAGTATACGGTGCAAAGGTTGCACTTCCCCTCGTTGCTATCTATGAAAACAAACCCGTTGCAATCACTGCAAACGATATTGAGTTCTCTCTCAGCAACGCAAAAGCAGGTATTGTTGACGAAAACTTCAACTTTATCGGTACTGAGGGTACAAATATCAAGACAGTAAACGTTACCGCTACCCTTACAAGCAACACCGATAACAATGCTACTATCATCGTATACCTCTTCAATCAGGGCGAAGCTACCTTCGACTTTGAACAGGCGACCGGCGGTGACCGTCAGCTTGCTTGGCACCGTGAGGTTTCAAACTCCACCACCGCTGACAATACACTTTACCAGATAGTAACACCCGGCGAGGATATGGTAACTTCCTACATCTTCGCAATAGACATGACTCAGATCCCGATTCCCGAGCAGCTTGAAGATCTCACGTCTATGCTCCCCGGTGCGGATCTTGAGGGTGCTTCTGCATGGACATTCCTGCTCCAGCTTGCAGAGCGTGTAAGCGTATTGTCCGAGGTAAGACCGAAGCTTTACTTTGACAAGAATCTTGAAATCGACTGTTCCGGTCTCACCATTGTAAACGAGTATTTCGAGCTTACAAATACCATTTATAACGAAGAGGAAAACTCCGTTGAACTCATCCTTAACTGGATCGACCAGACACGTGCTATTGATCCCTCCAGTGCAGAGCCTCTCTGCATCGTTAGCGGCATCAAGCTCACGCCCAAGGATGACGCAGAGTGGAGCAAGAACCGTCTTACTATTGTAAACACAGGCGATATCAGCTATAACATCTATCTCCGTGCAAGTGCTCTCTACTCTTTTGCACAGAAAGAAGAAAACCAGAAGGTTTACAACCTCTATCCGTTTGTAAACCCCAACGACCCAAGTGAAAAAGGCGGTCATTTCGGCAGCACATACAAGACCATTTATGACACCTACACACTTGCTAAAAACGTTAAAAACGGTTGGGTTACCGAAGGCGGCGGCTTTGCTTACTATGAAAACGGTACAAAGCTCACGGGTATTCAGGTAATCGACGGTTACTACTACGACCTCGGTGCAAACGGCATCAACGTCGGTCAGACAAAGCTCACGGGCGTATTCTTTGACGAAAGTGCAGACGCTTATCGCTATGCAAAGATCGGCTCGCTCCAGAAGGGCTGGCAGATGATTGGCGAGGATTGGTACTACTTCGATTCAAACTATAACGCAGTTTCCGGCGAGTATAATTATGCAACCGGTATCGTATATCAGCTTGATGAAACAGGAAAGGTTGTTAAGGGATGCTGGGCAAAGACTCTTCTCGGCTACAGATACTACTACGGTCCTTCCTGCTATTCCAAGGGCTGGTACAATATCGACGGCAAGGATTACTTCTTTGAAAAATCCGTTCGCCTTGAAAACAGCTATCAACTTATCAACGAAAACCAGCAGTTCACATGGTACTACTTTGACGAAAACGGCGTATGTGATAAGACTTACGTTGTTCCGGACGGATTCTACACCGATAGAAAAGGCTATGCTTACTGTAAGAACGGCAGGGCTTTGACCGGTCTTCAGATGATTGACGGTGTTTACTATTACTTTGAATTCACCGGCTATGCAAATACCGGCAAGCATGCCGGCTACATCTTCGGCGACGACTATAAGGCTATTACCGGCCTTGTAGAAAAGGACGGTACCCTCTACTATTACACCAACGGCAGAACTGCCACATGCGGTCTTTTCAAGCTTGGCGATGACTACTACTACTCCTACTGGGGCGGTGTTATAAAGACCGGCAAGCACTATGTTGACACCACATTCTGCGATCTCCCCGCAAATCGCACTTACGAATTCGGTGAAGACGGTAAGATGCTCAACGGCATCGTTGAAAAAGACGGCGTTCTCTACTACTACAAGAACGGTGTAACCGGCTCTTGCGGTCTTGTTAAGGTTGGCGATGACTACTACTACTCCTACTGGGGCGGCGTTCTCAAGACCGGCAAATGCTACGTTGACACTACTTTCTGTGACCTCCCTGCCAACCGTAACTACGAGTTCGGCGAAGACGGTAAGATGCTCAACGGTATCGTTGAAAAGAACGGTGTACTTTATTACTACGTAAACGGTGTGACCGGTACTTGCGGTCTTGTTGAGGTTGACGGTGAATACTACTACTCCTACTGGGGCGGTGTTGTAAAGACCGGCAAATGCTACGTTGACACTACCTTCTGTGACCTCCCTGCTAACCGTAACTACGAGTTCGGTGCTGACGGTAAGATGCTCCGTGGCATTGTTGAAAAGAACGGCACTCTCTACTATTACGTAAACGGTATGACCGGTACTTGCGGTCTTGTTGAGGTTGACGGTGAATACTACTACTCATATTGGGGCGGTGTTATCAGAACCGGCAAGCAGTACGTTGACACTACCTTCTGCGCCCTCCCTGCTAACCGCAACTATGAGTTCGGTGCTGACGGCAAGATGCTCCGTGGCATCGTTGAGAAGAACGGCACTCTCTACTACTACGAAAACGGCATGACCGGCACTTGCGGCCTTGTTGAGGTTGACGGTGAATACTACTACTCCTACTGGGGCGGTGTTATAAAGACCGGCAAGCAGTATGTTGAAAGAAGCTTCTGCGACCTCCCTGCTAACCGCAACTATGAGTTTGGCGAGGACGGCAAGATGCTCCGTGGCATTGTTGAGAAGAACGGTACTCTCTACTACTACGAAAACGGCATGACAGGCTCTTGCGGTCTTGTCGAAATTGACGGTGATTACTACTACTCCTACTGGGGCGGTGTTATCAAGACCGGTAAGTGCTACGTTGAAAGAAGTTTCTGTGACCTTCCCGCAAACACAAACTACGAGTTTGGTGAAGACGGTAAGATGCTCAACGGCTTCATCACCCGTGAAGACGGCATTTACTACTACAAGAACGGTAAAACTCCGTATCCCGGACTTATCTATGAAGACGGTTACTACTACTTCGTAGATTGGGGCGGAAAGATTATCACAAACAGAGTTTTCTATGTTTGGAACACTAACGGTTACTCCATAGAAATGAACTACACATTTGACGCTCTCGGCAGAGCGGTTATCTAACCACAAAACCCCGATTTCCCTTGCGGGGAATCGGGGTTTCTACCCCCTTGGAGGAACAAATGGCAAAATTTTTCTGCATATTAATCTCATTTTTGCTTTTGATATGCCTGTTGGCATATGCAATAAAAACAGATAACGAAATACCTAATGACGTTTTTACGCCTATAGACGAAGCACCTGTTTTTTCTGTAACTCTTGAGCCGTTTGACGAAGAAGTAAGCATCAGCAATCCGGCGATTGAGGAATGGCAAAGAGGAGAATACAATGCACTTCAGCTTTACGATGTCTTTCATAGAGAAATCGGACGGTTGGACTATCCCACACCTGTAAAAATCCAATTCAATGTCAAAGGAATTCCCGACGGCGAGGAAATTATTTCACAAATGCTGGAGATTTCCGAAAATGAGGGCTTTGAGTCTGCAAGAATGATTGAAATTGATACGCACAAAAGCGAAACAAGATTATTCAATCTCAAGGCATCCCAGAATTATTATCTCCGCATGACAGTGATTTCTTCAAGCGGCAAAACCGCTTTTGCAAGCAGTAGCTTTACCACAGCAGATGCACCGAGATTTATTTTCATTGACGGTATCCGCAACGTGCGTGACGTTGGTAATTATAAAACTTTGAACGGCGAAAAGCTGAAGCAGGGCGTTCTGTACCGTGGCACAGAGCTTAACGATGGCGAAGACGTACTGATCACCGAAAAAGGTTACAGCACACTTATAAATGACCTTGGTGTGCGTACCGAGCTTGATTTGCGTGGTGAAGAGGAACGCATCGCACCTTTAAGCGATGATATCGAACACAAATCATACGGTTTTTACCATTGCTACAGTGACGTTTTCACCGAAAGCGGAATGACAAGGATCAACAGAATCTTTACCGACCTTGCTAATCCCGAGCTCTTCCCTGCTTATCTTCATTGCGACAACGGCAGCGACTACACGGGTACGGTGATATATCTGCTCCTTGCCGCACTTGGTGTTCCCGAAGAAGACTGCTACAAGGAATGGGAGCTTTCCGCCTTTGCTCACGGCAATTTGTCCGAAGAAGAAATGAATATATTCATTGAGGACATACAGGCTTTGGAGGGCGAAACGTTACAGGACAAGGCATCGGGCTTTCTGCTTGAATGCGGAATCACTCCCGAATTGCTTGACAGTATAAGAAACATTTTGCTTGAAGAAACTCCCGAAACCAATTAAGCACCAAAAACCGGCACGGTGGATTTACCGTGCCGGTTTTTATATTAAATATATAATGTAGGAATACGCATTTTTTAATGAATATATATTGATTTTCAAACGCAAATGTGGCATAATGATTATATATTGGCAATTTTTACACTGAAATCTTTTTAGGAGGAAAACCCTATGATTAAAAACCTATTCAAAAAAGCCCTTGTGCTTCTTTTGGCGGTTTTAGTCCTCGGTTCATTCGCTACCGCTACGGCGGCTGACGTCGAGGCAAAAGACCTTGAAGAAGCGGGCTACACCACACTCGCAGCAGCAGTCCGCGAGCTTGATGCGCTTCTTGTGCGTTATCTCGGCTCCGCTGATCTGACTGAAGACGAGATCAAAGACATTGTTGCTTCTATGTCTTATGACACTGCGGAAAGTGCTTTGATTGATATCGAAGACTTTGCAGAAAATACAAGCAAGACTTTAAGCGATGATGAAATTGACTATCTTGCAGATACTGACGCAAATAATTCTCTCGGCATTCTCTATGCCGCAGTAGAAGAAGCTACCGCACTTGAAGTGCTTGCAGACGGTACATATGAGCCTTATACAGGCATTGAAGTAACTGTCAGCAGTGCTACCAGCACAGGCATGTCAAGTGACAATGTTATCACCGTTACCGCAAAGGGTTCAGCGGGCATATTCGGCATTGGTGCAAGTGCCAAGACCGTAACGATTTACGTGGATAACATTTCAGGTGCAACTGCTACTCTTTTCTTTGACTGGACAGCAACATCTGTAAACAAGCTTACCATTGACGGTACTGTTTATACAGCTACATCCGGAACCTTTTCAAAAACGCTTGACACCGATACCGGAATCACCATTACAGTTGCAACTGCAAAGAATGCAACCGTAAATACGTTTGCCATGAGCAACTTCTCATTGGTAGACCCCAATGCTGCTTCAAACGTTACGTTAAACTATGACAGCACATACGGCTCGGTTACTTTGGACGGCAGTGCTATTGCAAACGGCGAAACTGCATCCGTTACTGTGGCAGGTGCTTCACTTGTTGCAACTCCCGTAAGCGGTGCACGTTTCCTCGGTTGGATCAACAGCGGCGATTCTAACAAAATCCTCTCTACGTCTGCAACATACGCACTCACTGTTGTAGGTGACACCTCTGTTACCGCAGTATTCACAGGTGCAAATTCCGCTCCTCATTTCCTTGTAGGCACAAGCATTTTTGCAGGACTTAACGAAGCTTGTGCATATGCAACTTCATCCGGCAATACAAAGGTAGTTCTTCTCAATGATGCTACTCTTCCTGCAGGCGACTATACTATTCCCGCCGGCATCACATTGCTTATTCCCTTTGATGATGCCAACACCATGTATACCGACGTTCCCGGTCATACCGGTGTTTCCGGCACTTCCAGCACTACCGCAAAGGCATATGTAACTCCCACAGTTTACAGAAAGCTCACTATGGCAGACGGTGCAAAGGTTACCGTAAACGGTGCTATCAGCCTTTCTGCAAAACACAAGGTTGCAACAGGTGGTCAGCCTCTTGCAGGCTCTGCTCCTACCGAAGCATGTAGCTTTATCTACATGAACAGTGGCAGTAACATTACACTTAACAGCGGAGCATCTCTTTATGCCTACGGCTTTATCTACGGCTCCGGTACCGTTACCGCTGAAAGCGGCTCTAAGGTATACGAGCTATTCCAGTTCCAGGACTTCCTTGGCGGTTCTCAAACGACCAGCATGGAAAACAGAGTTTTCCCGATGTCGCAGTACTATGTACAGAACATCGAGGTTCCTATGACTCTTAAAGCCGGAGCAACCGAATATAGCTACGCTACTCTTGCAGTTACCCTGTTTGGTGCCAAGAGCGCAGGTATTCCCTTTATCAGCTCAAGCAACGCTATGTTCAACCTCAAATCCGGCTATGTAACAAAAGAAGTTAAGAACGGCCGTCTTTACGTTTCCTTGAACGGTGCCATGGATATTTCTCCTATGGAAATCACAATCGGTTCCGGCCTTGGCTCAATGTCACTCGACTCTGCCGACTACAATCTTCCTATCAACGGTAACATATCCGTTGACGTGCTCGGCGGCAGTACACTTACAATCTCACAGGACGTTGCAATGCTCCCCGGTGCTGAAATCAACGTTGCTTCAGGTGCAAGCTGCACCCTTGGCAATGCGACAAACATTTACATCTACGACAAATCCGAATGGGGCGGTTTCTGCGGAACAGGTCGTAAGGAAGTAATTGCAGTTTCCTATTCTCCCAGCGGAAAGTATAACGGCGTTGATTACAGCGATATCACTCACGACGATGCTACAATCGTTGCCGACGGTAGCCTTGACGGTTCTGCCGGTTTCGTTTACACCACCGAAAGTGGTGCCAACATAACCTCAAACGGCGGCGGTATCGTTAAAATCAATCCCGGTGCTTCAACATCAACCTATCAGTATCAGTACGGTAAAGATGAAAACAGCATCTATACCCAGATCCCGATAACCCCTGCAAAGCTTAAGAATGCTGACGGTACATATACCACCACTTCTCATGCGGCTGCAGAATATTCATATGAAAACGGCAGATGGTACAACACATATTGCGAAGAAAACGGTCACACCGAGGCTATTGACCAAGCAAAGGCTCCTACTTGTACCGAAACCGGTCTTACCGAAGGTAAGCACTGCTCGGTATGTAACACAGTTATCGTTGCTCAGGAAACTGTAGACGCTCTCGGTCACACCGAGGTTGTTGATGCTGCAGTTGCTCCTACCTGTACCGAAACCGGTCTTACCGAAGGTAAGCACTGCTCCGTATGTAACACAGTTATCGTTGCACAGGAA
>JAZQEH010000086.1:0-10364 GCA_045538895.1 Eubacteriales bacterium | reverse complement strand
ATGCTAAGAAGGGATATAAGGTTTGGTGCGTAGGTGACGATATTGCGTGGATAAGAGTAGGCAAGGATGGCAGACTCTGGGCAGTTAACCCCGAAAACGGATTCTTCGGCGTTGCTCCCGGTACAAACGAAAAGTCCAACCCCAATGCGCTCCACACCACAATGAAGGACACTATCTTCACCAACGTTGTTCACGATGTTGACAACAACACTGTTTGGTGGGAAGGTCTTGACAATAATCCTCCTGCAAATGCTATCGACTGGAAGGGCAACAAATGGGATTACACCAAGTATGACAAAAAGGATAAGTCTACTTGCGGTGCTCATCCTAACTCCCGTTTCACTGCTATGGCAATCAACTGTCCTTGCATTTCTTCTGAATTCAACAATCCCGCAGGTGTTCCGATCAGTGCAATCGTATTCGGCGGCCGCCGTGCAAAGACTGCTCCCCTTGTATATCAGTCAAAGAACTGGCAGCATGGTACCTTTGTTGGTTCCATCATGGCTTCCGAGACTACCGCAGCAGCTGCAGGTGCAGTCGGCGGAGTTCGCCGCGACCCCATGGCTATGCGTCCTTTCGTTGGCTACAACATGGGCGATTACTTCGCACACTGGCTCGACATGGGCAAGAAGATTCCAAATGCTCCTAAGATCTTCAACGTTAACTGGTTCCGCACCGACGATGAAGGCAACTTCATCTGGCCCGGATTCGGTGATAACATGCGTGTTCTTCTTTGGATCCTCGCTCGTTGTGCAGGCGAAGTTGACGCTGTTGAAACCGCTATCGCTTATGTTCCGAAGGCTGAAGACATCAACATCGAAGGTCTTGACGGTATCACTGTTGACACCATTAAGGAGCTTCTCACAGTTGACGTTGAATCCTGGAAGGAAGACGTTGCTAACATCCGTGAGTTCTATGCTCAGGTTGGTGACCACGTTCCTGCAGAGCTTCACGAAGAACTTGATGCTCTTGCAAAAAGACTTGGCTAATTCATGTATATAAAAAAATGGGAGGGCATCCTCCCATTTTTTATTTCATATATGACGAAACGTTTTGCATCATTTCACCAACCGCACCTATAGCTTTACTTGTGGTTTTTTTGATCTTTCGTTTTTTGGAATTAACAACGCCGCTTGCAACCATACCCATAGCGGCACCCACCATCATTCCTGTCAAAACCGTGCTTGTCATATTAGCAGTCTTCTTTTTCATTTTCTCGCCTCCTACTCTGAATATAGTTTTTCAAACTTTCAAATAACTATTAGTGATATTTTCTGCTATATTTGACACATTGAGCTATTTGTGCTAAAATAAATGTATTATTTTTAAAGCGAGTGTTCTCATGATAATTTTAAACGCTTCTGATTTATCTTTGCATTTCGGTGCAACCACTATTCTTGAAAATATTTCTTTTTCCATAAATGAAGGCGACCGTCTTGGCATTATCGGTGTTAACGGTGCAGGAAAAACTTCCCTTTTTCGCTTAATATCGGGAGAATACACACCTGATACAGGTGCTGTATATATTTCAAAAGACAAAACCGTAGGTATCCTTGAACAAAATGCCAATTTTGAGGATGAACTCGGAACCGAAAGTGTGCTTGAACACATGTTTTTGGCATACCCTGCTCTTATGAAAATGGAGCAACGCCTGAACGAGATTTTCTATAATTTAAGCCATCGTACAGACACAGGCTCTGCATCATATATTGATTTATCCAACGAATACGGAGAACTTTCCGACAAATTTGCCCGCGAGGGCGGCTTGTATTATAAAGGCAAATGTCAAAGCATTCTCGGCAAAATGGGATTTGATGCCGATGCTATCGAAAAACCGATATTCAAGCTAAGCGGAGGTCAACGCACACGGCTTGAACTTGCAAGACTGCTTGCAATGGAACCCGATATACTCATGCTTGACGAGCCTACAAACCATCTTGACGTTGAAACTATCTATTGGCTTGAAAGCTTTTTAACATCATACAAAAAGACAGTTATAGTAATTTCGCATGACCGTTATTTTCTCGACCACGTCACAAACAAAATACTGCACATTGAACATCACGGTGCCAAGCTCTATAACGGAAATTACACTACGGCACAAAAGCTGCGTGAGGAAGCACGTGAAGCGGATCTAAAAAAGTACAATCAGCAGCAAAAAGAAATCGCCCGTGTTGAAGCTATGATGGAACAGCAACGCAGATGGGGACAAGAACACAATTTTGTCACCATTCGTGCGAAAGAAAACTACATCAAGCATATGGACAAGGTTGAAAAGCCTGCTGACGAGCTCAAATCAATTCGCCTCTCTTTCCAAAGTGCACCTCCCGGTGGAAACGATGTTATTATAGCCGAAGACCTGTCAATGAAATTTGCCGGCAGAACGGTTTTTGAGAAAATTTCTTTCCACATCAAAAAAGGCGAACGTGTTTTCTTTACCGGTCCTAACGGCTGCGGCAAATCAACACTTATGAAAATAATCGTTGATAAGCTTGTACCAACCACCGGAACAGTTACTCTCGGTACAAATATAAAAGCCGCTTATTATGATCAGGAAAATCAAAACCTGAACGAATCCTCAACCGTCCTTGATGAGCTTTGGAATGCTTATCCTACGCTCACAGAGTATGATATAAGAAGCACGCTTGCACTGTTTTTGTTCCAATATGACGATACTGAAAAACGTGTTAGTGACCTTAGCGGCGGTGAACGGGCAAGACTGACGCTTGCAAAGCTTATTCTTTCAAAAGTGAATCTGCTTATACTTGACGAGCCTACAAACCATCTCGATATTCCCTCACGCGAAGCTCTTGAGCATGCACTTTCGGCTTTTGGCGGCACTATTGTTTGCGTTTCGCATGACCGCTATTTTATTGAAACTCTTGCAACAAGAATTATCGAAATCATGCCGCTTCACTCGCCTATTTCAACTTTCGTATTCACTCCTACAAACGAGGAAAGCGTATATGAAGCATACCGTGCAAAACGTGAACTCATGCTTTCTCCTAAAGCAGCAATGAATGCAGATACAACCGCTCCTACCGCCTCAACGAGCAGCAAGGACGATTATTTGCAAAAGAAAAAAGAGGCTGCTGACAAGCGTAAAAATGAACGTCAGCATGCCGCATATCTTAAAGAGATCGAAGAACTTGAAGCCGAGCTTGTTAAGGTTATCGACGAGCTTTACGGGGACGCAGCAAGCGACTATATGCGTGCCGCCGAGCTTGACGAGCGAAAAACCATTATTGAAGACCGTTTGCTTCAGTTATACGAATTAACAGAATAAAAAATTCGGATAGGGTTTCCTATCCGAATTTTTTGTTTTTAAAATTTTCTTCTGCCCTCAATGGCACGGTTAAGAGTAACTTCATCGGCGTACTCAATGTCACCGCCAACGGGAATACCGTAAGCGAGTCGCGAAACGGTTACACCTGTTGAGCCTAACAGCTTTGATATATATGTAGCTGTGGTTTCGCCCTCAACTGTCGGGTTTGTCGCTATTATTACCTCTTGAACATCGTTTTCCTTTACACGCTCAACAAGGTCGCTTATAGCGAGTTTGTCGGGAGTGATACCGTTTATCGGAGAAATAACGCCGCCAAGCACATGATAAACACCTCGGAATCCCCTTACCTTTTCAAAAGCCATAATGGCCTTTGCATCCTCAACAACACAAATTAAAGAATGATTGCGTGTTACATCAGCACAAATCGGGCAAATATCGTCAATCGAGAGATTGTGACAATTCTTGCAATTACATATTTGTGCTTTTGCATCTTTAATTATTGAAGTAAAGTTTTCTACGGCTTCATCAGGCATTTCAATAACAGAAAATGCCATGCGAATAGCACTTTTTCTGCCAACGCCGGGGAGTTTTCTGAACTGTTCGATCAGTTTTTCAAGAGGTGGAAGATACTCAGCCATAGCTATACCTTAATTAAAACATTCCGGGAACGTTAAGTCCACCGGTGATTTTTGCCATTTCCGCTTCGCTTGTGGTGTCAACCTTTTTAATAGCCTCGTTAACCGCAGCAGTAACAACGTCGGACAAGGTTTCGATATCATCGGGATCTACAATTTCAGGCTTGATATCAATAGAAAGAATCTCTCTCTTACCATTGATTTTAACGGTAACCATACCGCCGCCGGCACTAACCTCATATTCTCTTGCTTCAAGATCCTCCTGAAGTGTCGCCATGTCCTCCTGCATCTTCTGAACCTGCTTCATCATGCTGTTCATATTCTGGGGACCGCCCTTAGGATAATTTGCTCTCATTTCTATTCTCCAATCTTATACAAGTGTATCAAATAAATCGTCTTCGGTTGTGTCTTCGCCCTTTACCTCAAAAAAGATATTATCGGGGCTGAACGCAGTTCCCTCGCGGGAGGAAATCATAGCGGCAAGCGATGCCTTCACATCCGGTTCCGACATCATCTGAACAGTAAAGTTATTATTGACCTTAACAACCACACGTGTACCGTCAATATAAGCCCTCGAACCGTTGCGAAGTCCCATTGCCGCACGGTATTCCTTTGAAAGGCTTTCGACAATCTCAAGCCAATACGGTATTCCTTTTTTAACCGCAGGGGCTACTGTTTCTTTCTTCGGTTGATCTTCGGATTTTTTCGCTACAGGCTTGCTTTCAGCTTTTTTCTCAGTAACAGGTGCCGTTACACTTACCGGAGCACCGATAGCCAAAAGCCCCACCTTGTCTTCAAGCGCCGCTATACGTGCAAGCATAGCCGCAGAATCATCAGAAAGCGACGGATCGCACATTTTGATAAAAGTAAGTTCGGCTATTATACGCTTAGTGCTTCCCGAACGCTGCATCTGTGCAAAAGCATCGTCAAGCAAACGGATATGATAAAGCAATCTTTCATATGGGTAATTATCCGCAATTTGCTTTATTTTTTCTATCTCATCGGCTGTACTGTCAAGGTACTCGATGGGGTTAGCAGTAGTTTTTACCACTAACATATCGCGGTAGAAAGACAGAACATCCTGCCAGAATACCGCCATATCAACCGATGAAACAGCTATATCATTTACAATTCGGAAAATATACGAAAAATCCTTGTTAAGCACGGCATTAGCAAGGCCGAGTATGTTATCCATACTGCTAATACCGAGAAGCTCTTCAACCCTTGCCGCATCAAGCGTACCGCCGCTACTGCTGCACAAATCAAGCAGACTTATGGCATCACGCATACCGCCGTTCGCATGGCGGGCAAGCACACGTGCCGCACCTTCATCAAGCTTAATTTCCTCTGCTTTTGCGATATGCAAAAGTCTTTCGGAAATAACCGATGTTGAAATCCTGCGGAAATCAAAGCGTTGACAACGTGAAATAATGGTTGCGGGCAGTTTTTGAAGTTCGGTAGTAGCAAGAATAAACACAACGTGTGACGGTGGCTCCTCAAGCGTTTTTAACAGTGCATTGAAAGCCGAAATCGAAAGCATATGCACCTCATCGACGATGTACACACGGTATTTCAGTCCGGACGGAGTGTAAACAACCTCGTCACGGATTGCTCTTACTGCATCTACACCGTTATTGGATGCTGCGTCCATTTCGAGTACATCCGTAGTACTCTCGCTGTCAATACTTTTGCAGGCTGCACATTCGCCGCAAGGATTGCCATTTACAGGAGAAAGGCAGTTGATTGCCTTGGAAAGAATTTTTGCACAGGTAGTTTTACCGGTTCCTCTCGGTCCGCAAAACAGATACGCATGCGAAATTCTATTCTCGGAGGTTTCGTATTTTAAAATATCGGTAATATGGCTTTGACCGCAAACATCATCAAAAGTAACCGGACGCCACTTTCTGTAAAGAGCCTGATACAAAACGCTCCCTCCCCTTTTTATAAAATAAGGCGAGGGCAAAAAGCCGCCTCGCCCAAGTTTTAGCCGAATGATAAGACCATGCACCCGAAAATCGAAAAAACAGCAACACGCGTTAACCGTACATTCTGCTCAGGACAGGCACCCTCGCGGCACATCAAACATACCGCTTAATGCTGCTTGGTTCCCCACCTGACATGGTTCACGGCCATTGATTGCGCAAGACCCATCCGTCAACACAGTCAATACGACGCAGACCGCACTGCCGCATCCCTCAAATCGGGAATCTACCCTTACTGTAGCGGGTTGTAAGTACAGAGGACCGCTATTCCCCCGGCTGGCATGGCCTTATCACTCGGCTAATTATTCAATACCAATATATTATAACAGATTTAAAAACCATTTGCAATACTTTTTGCAGTAAAAAACTTTTCCAGATACACCTTTGCCGTAAATTGTATTTGACAATAGAACATAAATTTGATATAATTTATTTATTAATTCAAAGGAGAACTGACGTGGAAAACTTCTTCCCTGCAATACGTAAAAACACAGCGCTCAGAAAACGGCTTGCTGACGAGATTATCGAACACCGTTTTCCTCACGCATACATTATTGCAGGCACTGCGGGAAGCGGCAAACACACGCTGGCAATTAATATTGCAGCCGCACTGGCATGTGCGAGTCGCAGTACGTTGCCGTGTGGAACCTGCGAAAGTTGCCAGAAGATTTTAAACGGCTTCTCCCCCGACGTTATCTATGTAAAAAAAGATGACGACAAAAAAGAATTCACTGTCAATCTTATAAGGGAAATCAAAGATAGCATTTACATCGCTCCAAACGAACTTGAAAAGCGCGTCTACATCATTGAAGATGCAGAAACAATGAATCAGAACGCACAAAACGCTTTTTTAAAGGTTTTGGAGGAGCCGCCGCATTACGTTATATTTCTTTTGCTTTGCTCGAATACGGAAAATCTACTTAAAACCGTAAAAAGCCGTGCCCCGATCCTGTATACCGAGCATATTCCGACAGATGAAATAAAGGATTATCTTATTGAACATTCCCCACGTGCGAAAGACCTTTTGCAAAATGCTCCCGAAAAACTTGATATAATTGCAACAGCAGCAAACGGTAGCATCGGCGCAGCACTTTCTCTTTGTGAGGATGGCGACAAGCATACAGTTTTACGTAGCCTTGTCTGCGATTTTTTGAATGCGTTATGTGCTCCTACGCTTAGCGAACTTGATTTGTTTTGTACCGCACTTCCTACCGAAGCCGAAGCAATGACGGAATTTCTTTGCACATTGAAAGTAGCTCTTCGTGACCTTGCTATCTTAAAATGTGATTATGAAGCCGCTCTGCTCTTCTTTTCAAATTCCGAAGAAGCAGATGAATATGCTTCAAAGATTACAAACTCAAAAATTTTAAAACTTATAGATTCTATAGATTTACTTTTAGACAAATTGAAATTTTACATTGATTTAAAGCTCGCTGCTGTTACATTTTGCGGTGATGCCAGAAAAATCATGATTGGATGAGGTATATATGAACGAACAAGAAAACATTACCGAACTTGAACTGCCCGAAGAAGTTGAAATTATCGGCGTTAAATTCAAGCCCACCGGAAAAGTATATTATTTTGCCGCTAATAAGCACGTGGCAACCGAAACGGATAGCGTTATTGTTGAAACAGCACGCGGACTTGAGATCGGTGCAGTTGCAGTTCCAAACAAGATGATAAAGCAGTCCGAAATCGTTGCTCCTCTTCGCTCGGTGGTAAGAATCGCAACAGAAGACGACTTAAAGCATGCCGAGGAAAACAAGAAAAAAGAGGCAGAAGCTTTTGATATCTGCAAAACAAAAATTGCCGAGCACAAGCTCGACATGAATCTTGTTGAAGCGGAATACACATTTGACAACTCAAAACTTCTGTTTTATTTCACATCCGACGGACGTGTAGATTTCAGAGACCTTGTAAAAGATCTTGCATCGGTTTTCAGAACCAGAATCGAGCTTCGTCAGATTGGTATTAGAGATGAAGCAAAGCTCCTTGGCGGTCTTGGTGTCTGTGGCAGACCTTTTTGCTGCTCCTCGTTCCTTTCCGACTTTGTTCAGGTTTCTATAAAGATGGCAAAAGAACAAAACTTCTCGCTTAACTCTGCCAAGATTTCAGGAGCGTGCGGAAGACTTATGTGTTGCCTCAGATACGAACATGAAACATACGAAGAAGCACTTAAGCATACCCCTCCGCTCGGCTCAACCGTAAAAACCGCTAACGGAAACGGCGTTGTAATTGAAACAAATCCCTTAGCAGGACAAATTAAAGTAAGACTTGAAGACAAGCCCGAGGCTCCCAAAAACTACTCTGTAAACGACGTTACACTTCTTCATTTAAAAAAATCAAAGAATTCGGAAGAAGATGTTCCTGCAGATGAAGATACCAAAAAATAATTTTAGTTTTTTCACTTTATCTATTGATTTTTTATAAATTTGTGCTACAATTATATCATCACTTTAACGGAGGTGTTAAACAATGGCATACAAAATTTCTGACGAGTGCATCGCTTGCGGTGCGTGCGAAGCTGAATGCCCCATCGGTGCTATCAGTGAGCAGGACGGTAAGATGACTATCAATGCTGATGAGTGCATTGAGTGCGGTGCATGTGCAGGTACTTGCCCTGTAGGTGCGATTGCTGCAGAGTAATTTTATCCAACAGAATACATAACAAGAAGCGGATCCGATTTTATCGCATCCGCTTCTTGATTTAAAGGACTAATATGCTTAATAATGATGAACGCATTGACCGCGTTAATGAAGATATATTATTAATACAAAAAAAGGACGGATTGACTTTCGGTACAGATGCACTCCTGCTTGCCGCTTTTGCAAAAGCATCTCCTAAATCCGTGGCACTTGATTTTGGTGCCGGCACAGGCATTGTTTCTTTTTTGTGTGCAGCAAGAAAAAAGTTCAAAAGAATAATTGCTATCGAAGCACAGAATGACTTTTATGATCTGATCTGCCGCAACATCGAAATTAACAATTTTGCTGAAACTGTATCTGCGTTGAACAAAGACGTACGTCAGCTTTCATACAATGATATCGGATTTGAAGCGGACGTTATTTTTACAAATCCTCCGTATATGCGTGCAGGCAGCGGAAAGGTAAACGATTATAATATCAAATCCATTGCAAGGCACGAAATACTCGGAAACATTGATGATTTTTGCATGGCGGCTTCAAGAAACCTGAAACACGGTGGCATATTCTATGCCGTTTACCGTCCCGAACGTATGACCGAACTGTTTTACGCCATGAGAGCGGCAAAAATCGAGCCTAAACGGCTATGCACAGTATCGCCGGACATTTATTCCCCGCCCTCACTGATATTAGTAGAGGGTAAAAAAGGAGCCGCTCCCGAAATCAGAATTACGAAACCGCTTATAATGTATACCGACAAAACCCACAGTACCTATACTCCCGACTTTGCGTATATTTACGATAACGGTTGCTTTAAGGACAAATAATATGGAAAACGAAGTTTTTTTTGATGAAACTAAAAACAAAACAAAAGACGGCACTCTATATCTCGTGACAACACCAATCGGAAACCTCAGCGACATAACGTACAGAGCTGTTAAGGTTTTGCGTGAGGTGAGCTTTATTGCAGCAGAGGATACCCGCAACACCAAAAAACTTTTGCATTACTTTGATATTTCAAAAGAAGTTGTCAGCTACTATGAACATAACAAAGTAAGCAGCGGTAATGAAATTTTAGCAAGACTTTTAAACGGTGAATCCTGTGCTTTGGTTACAGATGCCGGTACCCCTGCTATAAGCGATCCGGGTGAAGATCTTGTAAGATTGTGCGCCGAAAACAACGTGCCTGTAACCGCAGCCCCCGGTGTCAGTGCGGCTATAACCGCTTTGACTCTCTCTGCTTTAGACACAAGAAAGTTCGTTTTTGAAGGCTTTCTCCCAGTCCAGAAAAGCGAACGCAAGGAACGTCTTGAGTTTATTAAAAACGAAAGCAGAACGCTGATTTTATACGAAGCTCCGCATAAACTGCGTAAAACTCTCGATGACCTGCATGACTGTCTTGGTGACAGAAAGATTTCTCTCTGCCGTGAACTGACAAAGCTCAATGAAGATATAATGCGTACCACTGTTTCGGCGGCTATCGAGCATTACAAAGGAACCGAGCCGAGAGGTGAGTATGTACTGATTGTCGAAGGGGCTGAAAACAGTACCGCACAAACCGCTTTTTGGAGCAATATGAGCATTGTTCATCATGTTGACTATTACATTGCAAACGGCATGACAAAAAACGATGCAATAAAAGCCGCGGCAAAAGACCGCGGTGTTCCCAAAAATGCAGTTTACAACGAATACGTAAAATAAAAAGGACTCTTTACGAGTCCTCAGCCTGATGACAAAGCCATCAGCCTGACCAGAGGGTGAGAAACGCAGGCAGATTTTTGGATTTTTGTTTCGTCGGCGTACATGTGTACGGTAGAG
>JAZQEH010000085.1:0-36946 GCA_045538895.1 Eubacteriales bacterium | reverse complement strand
CGGGATAAATGCGTACACGGGCAACGGACTTCTTTCTTCTGCCGGTGCCGTAGAAATACGGTTTTGCACTTGTATACATAGTTATTTATCCTCTCTTTCCTTAGTTAAGCTCGATCGGCTGCTGAGCCTGCTGGTTGTGAGTAGCACCTGCATAAACCTTAAGACGGTTTGCGGATGCAGCGCCGATAGAGTTGTGAGGAAGCATACCCTTTACTGCGAGCTCCATAGCGAACTCGGGCTTGGTAGCCATAAGAGTGCGGTACTGAACTTCCTTGAGGCCACCGATGTAGCCGGAATGATGACGGTAGTACTTCTGGTCAAGCTTCTTGCCTGTGAGAACTGCCTTTGCAGCGTTGATGATGATTACAAACTCACCACAGTCAACGTGAGGAGTGAACTCGGGTCTATGCTTGCCGCGAAGAATAGTAGCCGCTTTAGCAGCAGTCTTACCGAGAGGCTGACCTGCAGCATCGATAACGTACCACTTGCGTTCAACGGTTTCTTTTTTAGCCATAAAAGTAGACATTACAAAATCCTCCATTAAACAATAGAAAAAATAAACATTTGGTCGAACATTCGGTATTATAGCATAGAGGTATGCCTCTGTCAAGCGTTTTTTTGAAAAAAGTTCAAATTTTTAATTTACAATATTCAATGCTCCGTTTTTCTTCGTTTTTCTCTTGTTTTCTCATTAATTCTCGAGGACGAAGAAAAATATTTTTTCAATGACATGTCCTTATTTTGATGTTTAGTTGTAGACATGTTTCTTTTTTTCATATAAATTACTATCATCCAGAAAGGAAAAAAGTATGTTTACCTCTATATCAATCTTCGCAATCAGCATTTTTTACCTGATTTTAGGTCTTTCAACCTCACAGAACTTCCCTGCACCTCTCAGTGCAAAAGTAGAGCGTGAGCTTTTTGAAAAAATGAAAAATGGCGACAACGCCGCAAGGAATACGCTGATCGAGCATAATTTACGGCTCGTTGCCCACATTGTAAGAAAATATTATTTTGCAAGCAAAAATCAGGATGATCTGATTTCAATAGGCAGCATCGGGCTTGTCAAAGCAATCGATTCATTCGACTCGTCCAACGGTGCACGCTTTGCAACGTACGGTGCAAAATGCATACAAAACGAAATCCTGATGTATTTCCGTTCGCAGAAAAAACTAAGCAACGAAGTTTCGCTGAACGAAACAATAGACATCGACCGTGACGGCAATCCGCTAACCTATGAAGATATAATCTGCATTGACGATACAATCGCCGATGATATTGACAGAAAGCTTCATACAGCTAAAGCAATCCGCCTGATTGACGAAGTATTAACTGAGCGTGAAAGAAAAATCATAATTCTGCGTTACGGACTCAACAATAAGCCGGCAATGACACAACGTGACGTAGCAAAGCTTCTTCGCATTTCACGCTCTTACGTTTCACGAATTGAAAAAGCAGCACTCGAAAAACTGCTTGAAAAATTCAAATCAGGCGAGTAGCCTCGCCTGATTTAAATGGTTTTTATTGTATTTGAGTAAAAACAAGCATTTTCGATTCCTAAACTACTGAAAAAATCAGAAAAATACTTGCATGCAACATTTTCGGTGAAAAAATGTCCCGCTTCAATAAGACTTATGCCCATTTCGCAGGCTTCTGTCATATAGGAATGAGAAATCTCACCCGATATAAACGCATCGGCTCCCTCTTTTATAGCGGCACCTATAAAGTCTTTACCAGCACCGCCGACAATCGCAACCGTTTTAACAGTATCATTATATTTTGAATACGAAAGTTTGTCGCAGCCAAGTGCATCTTTTACACACTTGCAGAAATCCTCGGTTGACACAGGAGTTTCAAGTTCACCGATTCTGCCGGTTTCACTCTCCCCATCGCTGAATGAACGTATATTCTTTAAATGTAACATTTCCGCAAGCAAATCATTCATTCCGCCGGGCATTGTATCAAAGCGTGTATGAAACGAAAACACGTTTATTCCGTGCTCCAACGCATAAATCACTTTGTTTGCAACGTGATTTTCGGGAGTGATGGCACCAAGATGACGAAATACCATGGGATGGTGCGATATTACCGTATCAAAACCGTTATCACATGCATATCTGAGTGCTTCGGCGGTAACATCAAGCGTGCAAAGCACCTTTTTCACCTCTGCATCCATATCGGCTGCACACATGAGCCCATCATTATCCCATTCGCAAGAGTAAGCTTTAGGGAATTTTTCTTCTAAAATTCTGTTAAGTTCCGAAACTTTCATTTTTCACCATTCAATATATTTTCATAAGCATTTATAAGCATGATTTCTTCAGAAACGTCATGCCCTGCCTTGCTTTTGCTTTCAAATCTTTTTTTCATGTTTTCATAGCGGCGGCTGACGTACTCCAAAAACGTCTGACTTCTGTTTTTTATACAAATAGTACCGAACTCCGCTTCAGCAACGGATAATACATAGCTTCTTCCGGTATACTCCGCAACCATGCACTGGTACATTTTTTCATCGGAGAACACTATTTCTTCGTCAATCGGTTCAAATCCGTTCTCGGCAAGAAAAATACGAAGTGCGGCGAAATCGGTCATAGGTTGCAATAGCAACCGCATACCCCGCTGTTTCAAAAGCGGTGCGGCATCTACTATATTAATGATGGTTTCGCCGCCCATGCCGCAGATTGCAATGTCCGCAGGCGGAGCAAGTTCAAGATGCGAAACACCGTCACCAACACAGGTTTTTATAACGCCGTCAAGTCCGTTAACCGAAATATACATGCGAGCACGTGCAATAGGTCCTTCACCGATATCCGATGCGATAGCCTCTTTAATTATACCTTTTTTTACAAGATAAACAGGCAGCTTTGCGTGGTCTGTACCGATGTCGGCAAACGTGACGTTTTTTCTTACTCTTTCGGCAAACCACAAAAGCCTTGGTCTGATAGAAATATCAATCATAACAAATACTATAAAGGAAGCCTTTCCGCTTGGGAAAGGCTTTAATCCTTATTTTGCAGCCAAAAACTCGTTAATCTTCTTTACGAGTGCATCTGCATCAGTACCGTGAACCTTGCAAGCTTCCTCGATAGACTCGCCACGGGAGTGCGGGCAACCAAGGCAATGCATGCCGATTTCCATAAAGAACTGTGCAGTATTTACATCGTGATCAAGAACATCGCCGATGAGAGAATCCTTTGTTACTACCATTTTTTCAATCCATCCTTTATTTATTGTTATGATAATATTATATAGCCCCTATTTTAAAAAGTCAAGACAAAACTATTGCAAATGCTGTATAAAATGTGCTATAATCATTTAGTTAATGATTATTTTGGAGGTACTACACGTGATAGTAGCACTTGAAGAAGCGAAATACAGCCTGCTTGAGCAGCGTGGCAAGGTTGCTGAACTCGGTAACGCTTTGCGTATTGACGAGCTTCGTGTTGAAGCAGCCGAACTTGAAAAGCAGACCTATGCCGAGGATTTCTGGAATGACCAGGAAAACTCCAGCAAGATTCTGCAGCAAGTCAAGCAGATGAAAGATAAAATCGAAGCATATGACAAGCTTGCTCAAAAACTCGAAGATGCTATTACTCTTGCTGAAATGGCAATCGAAGAAAACGATGAGTCCTGCGTGGAAGAGGTACAGAACGAGCTTGACGATATTGTAAAAACCGAAGAACGCATGCGTCTTGAGCTTTTGCTTTCGGGCGAATATGACTCTTACAACGCTATTCTGTCATTCCACCCCGGTGCCGGCGGTACAGAGGCACAGGACTGGGCACTCATGCTTTACAGAATGTATACCCGTTGGGGTGAAAAGCACGGCTATGACGTTAAGCTTATCGACTGGCTTGACGGTGAAGAAGCCGGCATAAAGAGTGCAACCATCATGATTTCGGGTACCAACGCATACGGTTATCTCAAGAGCGAAAACGGTGTTCACCGTCTTGTGCGTGTTTCCCCGTTTGACTCTTCGGGACGCAGACACACCTCGTTTGCATCTGTAGAAGTTATGCCCGAGTTCAAGGATGACGGCAAGGTCGAGATCCGTGACGAGGATATCGAAGTTACTGCTCACCGTTCAAGCGGTGCCGGCGGCCAGCACGTTAACAAAACCGACTCCGCTATCCGTATTCTGCACAAGCCCACAGGCATTGTTGTAGGATGCCAGACAGAGCGTAGCCAGCTCCAGAATAAAGAAACTGCAATGAAAATGCTTATTTCCAAGCTCATGGAAATCAAGGCACGTGAAAAGCTTGAGCGTATTGAGGATATTCAGGGCAACAAAACCAATATCGAATGGGGCTCGCAGATCCGCTCATACGTATTCATGCCCTATACTCTTGCAAAAGATACACGTACAGGATATGAAGACGGTAACATCGGTGCTGTTATGGACGGCGAAATTGACGGCTTTATCAATGCTTATCTTAAAATGAATGCTAAATAAAAAATAATCGACGGATTTCTCCGTCGATTATTCTTTTATGCAACTACTACTTTTAAAATCCTTAACACATCAATAAGATTAAGCATTTTGTCTCCGTTGACATCAGGAATATATCGTAAAGGGCGGTTATTTAAAATCTCTTTCATGATAAGCATAGCATCCTTGACAGTAACAGATAAATCACCGTCATAATCAGCCATCAAATGGGATTTGAATAAAACTTGTGCATCATCCAATTGATAGTTATTTGTATGTATAGAAATATCATTCCATTGTTGTTGGGATCCTTCAAATCTTACCCTATATAGATATTCCCAATCCACTGTACCCATAACCCAATGAGTACAGCCAAAGGCTAATTCACCAATCGTAGTTACACTTGCCGGTATAGTTGCTTCTGTTAAATAATGGCTGCAACAGAATGCATGATCTTTTAGTGTTTTTACGCTATCAGGAATTATGATGTTTTTTAATCCGGAGTCGCTAAAAGTATATGGCTCTATAGTAGTCAAACCGTTAGATAGGGTAATATTAGTTAGCGAGTCGCAACTTGAAAACGCGTTCGTACCAAGAGTTTTTACGCTATCCGGCAGTATTACATTGTTTAATTTGGCACAATTGAAAAATGCTCCTTCGTCAATTCGTGTAACAGTATTAGGAATTGTAATACTCTCGAGACTATGCATTTCTTCAAAAGCCCATTCCATTATATGCTTAACTCCACTTGGAATTTCCAAACTTACAATACTTCTGCAATCGGCAAAAGTGCAAACACCGATAACATTAACCGTGCTTGGCAGTTCAATGTTCTTCAGTTTTATGCAAGTATCAAAAGCACAACTTCGAATGATTGTCATTCCTTCGGGCAAAATAACAGTTTCTAGCTTTTTGCAATCTCTGAAAGCAGATTTGCCGATTTCGGTAATTCCTTCTGAAATTTCTACATATAATAGATTTTCGTCTTCTCTAAACGCATTTTCACCTATAGCTACAACCTTGTATCCGTCAACTTCCGCAGGTATAGTCACATCCATTCTATCCGGCACCATTCCAATTATTGTCGCGTTGCCATAGAGGTCAACCGTATAATTGAATTTGGGTACGACTTTGCCCCAGAAAACCATATCGTCTGTTATTTCAGATGGTTCAAGAATAGGCTTTGTAAATTTCTTGTCACAATACCAACCTAAAAAATTATACTCTTCAAATTCAGGTGTTGGTACATACCAATTATCGCGGTCGGGATAATATACATAACTATCGTATACACTATTATCAATTTCTAAAGCGAAAGTTATATAATATTTCTCGATTTTAGGAAGTTGGACTTCGGATGATGAAGAATTTTCAAAATGGAAAACATAAATTCCGTCTATTTCACTTCCGCAATCATAGCAATATCTGCCGTAAGCATATTTTGAACTTCCGTCATTTGCATTGTTGTGAGAGTATGCTTTCATATATCCATCGCTGTCCATACCATTGCACAATACAACATGGATATTATATGCTTTTCCGTCATTACAACTGTCACAATAATAAAACACAGGGTCACCTGGAACTAACACATTGCCGCAATCGGACATTTTCACATAGGCAGCATTTCCGCTAAAAGTCATCGGGAGTTCATAGACACTTCCCATTCCCGTTTCCTTTAATTGCGCCATCAAAGAAGTTGCACCGGTACTCCACGCGTCACATCCTCCTTGATTAATGCAATCTGATACGAATTCAGCGCAAAGTCCTTTGCCGTCATTCCAATGTTCGGCAGCATATGCAAGCGCAGCATCTTCATCGTATGGGTCTACGAAAGTGTCTTCTGTTGCGCCGGAATCATTGTTACCTGAATCTTCCGCATCGTTGTAATCTTCATTTATACATACTACATAAATGAGATTCCTTGCTAATTTTGCGTGTTCAAAAAGATTATAATAGGAGGATGGTTGAGCGTAGTTATTTAACGCTTCGTCTACCGCGTCATATAAATCAGAAACGCCCGTTAGGTCAGGCAAGATGTCCTGGGCATTGCCAAAGATTTCTATACCAGTAGTAAGATATTGATACGCTACATAAGAAAAAGCAAGAATTTTATCATAGGAAGCTTGTTTTAAGTATTCTTCATCATTAATATGATTACTGAACTCTTTAGCGATTCCTCCAACATATCCGCCAACGGCTCCATTACCAAAACTTAATATTACTTTTAAAATTGTATCTATCGGGGTATCCGCTCCATCTTCTATGTGAGGGAGCATTGCATTTAGAATTTCGTTATGCTTTTGAAATTCGTACATTAAATTGTAATATTCGGTTGCACCTTCAAAAGTCGCAGTATATGTATAGTTGTTTTCAAGAGCACAAATTTTATCATATAAATCCGAGAAAGTTTCGATTTCATCATAAAATTGTCTTATCTCCCAAGAAGCAATTGTATCTAAAAGATAAGAAACTTGTGATTTAATATCTGCTTGGTTTTTAATCTGTTCAGTAGTATATTTTACAATTTCTGCAATTGAATCCCCATTACTTATTCCCCCGGAAATGCAACCGCCAACCAGCGAACCCGCCAATTCAGATAAAAAAGTGCTGATTTTCTGTAAAACATTTATCGTTTTCATATCTCTTGCTAATTCATTAAATGTTTTCACGGAAGATTTCATCGTAACTACTGTATCATAATTATTAGCATTTTGCGCATATGTTATTTTTGTGAGATCTTCTAACAAATTAGAATCCAAGACAAGATTACCTGTACTAAAAGCAAAGTAAAAATACATAGGAACATTTTTTTCAAAATACTGACTATTATCATATGAAACATATACAAGATAAGCATCGTCTTTGTATGATATCACATCTACATATTCACTATTTTCATACCAATCTTTTAGTTGCGTTTGTAAAATCATACTTTCTGTTATTTCTACATAATCATCTTGAGCAGTACTTTCTGCCGAGCTACAGATTGTAAAAATGCAACAAAGTGCAGCAACTAAAATAAATAACGCCTTTCTTTTCATCATAAACCTCCTAAAAATAAAAAAGTGCATCGCCGGAGCGATGCACAAAAAACACATCGCTCGCTGTTGCGACACAGTTTTTACTTTACACACAAAGTATGCAAAAAAGAGCGTGTATTTTTATACAAATAAAATACACACTTACATAAAAAGATATTCAGTTTTGTGTCGCAAGAATATTTTACCTCTTTTCTGAGAAAATGTCAACAAAATTATATTTTTATAAAAACTACTTGACAAATCAAATCCCCTATGATATACTCTGTAAAGTGTTTTGCTTTACACTGAGAAAAGGGGCGATAGAAATGTTTGAAAAGAATATGAACATTTCCTTTTTACTCGATTTTTACGGTGACGTGCTGAGCGAAAAGCAGCGTGAGATTCTTGATTTGTATTATAATGAAGACCTTTCACTCGCTGAAATTGCAGAAAGCAACGGGCTCACCCGTCAAGGTGTTCGCCACGTAATAAAAAAAGCCGAGGATGAACTGCTTTTCCTCGAAACAAAGCTCGGTCTTGCAAACCGATTTGTAACACTTGAGAATGTTTACAATTCTATTGCCGACAATCTCTCAAAAGTCAGTGCAATGATTGAAACAGACGCACCCAAAAACGAAATTACCGAACTTCTCGGTGTGGAAATTGAAAAAATCCGCACGCTTGAGTTCATTGGAGAAAAATAATGTTTCAAAGTTTAAGCGAAAAACTTTCAAATGCTTTCAAACGCTTTAAAAACAAAGGTAAGCTTACTGAAGCGGATATCAAGGAAGGTATGCGTGAGGTAAAGCTCGCTTTGCTTGAAGCTGACGTTAACTTCAAGGTTGTAAAAGACTTTGTAAAAAGAGTTACCGAACGTGCAGTTGGCGCTGAAGTACTTGAAAGCCTGCTCCCTGCACAGCAGGTAATTAAAATTGTGCATGAAGAGCTTATAACACTTATGGGCTCTGAAAACTCAAAGCTTGAAATCGCATCTGCTCCCCCCACTGTAATAATGATGGTCGGTCTTCAGGGTGCAGGTAAAACCACACATAGCGGTAAACTTGCTTCATATTACAAGAAAAAAGGCAAGAACCCGTTGCTCGTTGCCTGTGACGTTTACCGTCCTGCGGCAATAAAGCAGCTTGAAGTGGTAGGCGAACAGCTTGGAATCCCCGTATTCAACATGGGCACAAACATCTCCCCTGTTGAAATTGCAAAAGCCGGTGTTGCTCACGCAAAGAAAAACGGTCACGATATGGTATTCATTGATACCGCAGGTCGTTTGCACATTGACGAAGAGCTTATGAACGAGCTTCGCAACATAAAAGAAGCAGTTTCCCCCACGGAAATACTGCTCGTAGCCGATGCTATGCTCGGTCAGGATGCCGTTAACGTTGCTGAACATTTCAACGAGCTTCTTGACATCACAGGCGTTGTGCTCACCAAAATGGACGGCGACACCCGTGGTGGTGCTGCCCTCTCAATAAGACACATAACCGGAAAGCCTATCAAATTCATCGGCGTTGGTGAAAAGCTTGATACAATCGAGCCTTTCCACCCCGACAGACTTGCTTCCAGAATTCTCGGTATGGGTGATGTGCTTACCCTTATTGAGAAAGCGGAACAGGCATACGATGAAAAGAAGGCGGCAGAGCTTGAAAAGAAGTTCCGTGAATCTACCTTCACTCTTGACGATTATCTTGAACAGATGGCACAGCTCAAGAACATGGGCTCGCTCGACCAGATGCTTGCTATGATGCCCGGTGTCAAGCCCGGCGCCCTAAAGGATGCAAAAATCGACGAGAAAGCTCTTGCTCACATGGAAGCGATAATTCTTTCCATGACGAAGAAAGAGCGTACCAAGCCTGAAATTCTTGATTTTTCACGCAAGAAGCGTATTGCCGCAGGCAGCGGAACCTCAGTTGAAGAAATCAACAAAATTTTAAAGCAGTTTGACCAGATGAAAAAGCTGATGAAGCAATTCACCGGAAATCCCAAACACGCAGGACGTATGTTTGGCAAAAAGATGAAAATGCCGTTCTAACGGATTTTTATAAAAAATTTTTATTTATATATTTTGGAGGACAAATCAATGGCAGTTAAAATCAGACTCAGAAGAATGGGTGCTAAGAAGGCTCCCTTTTACCGTGTAATCGTTGCAGATTCCCGTGACCCCAGAGATGGCAAGTTCGTAGAAGAAATCGGTTACTACAACCCCCTCACCGAGCCTGCTGAAATCAAGATCGACGCAGAAAAGGCTGAAAAGTGGCTCAACAGCGGTGCACAGCCTACTGACACCGTTAAGGCACTTCTCAAGAAGAGCGGCATCGTAAAATAATTCCGGTGGCATCTGAATGATTTTATTAAAAGATGTGTTGACCGACATGGCAAAGGCTATCGTTGAAAATCCTGATAGCGTATCGGTTACGGAAACCGAGTCAGAAAACGGCGAAGTGCTTCTCACTTTGAGCGTTGCTCCTGACGACATGGGTAAGGTCATCGGCAGACATGGCAGAATTGCGAAAGCACTTCGTACCGTTATGAAAGCTGCCGCTACCGCTCTGGATAAAAAGGTTACCGTTGAAATCAAAGAATAAACAAAGAGGCTCTAAAAAGAGCCTCTTTGTTATTATGCAATTATAATTTTAAAAAATTCGGAAATACTCCTTTTAAGATTACTGAAAGGAGTATTTTTTATTTTGAATATGCAAAAATTAGCCGTTATCGGCTGCGGAAACGTAGGTGCTACCTGTGCTTATACTCTAATGCACGGACGTATGTTTTCCGAAATGGTTTTAATCGACTCTAACAGAAAAAAGGCAGAGGGAGAAGCAATGGATATGAACCATGCACTTCCGTTTCTTTCTCCAATGAAGATTTTTGCCGGAGATTATTCCGACTTAAAAAACTGCGGTATAATCATTATTGCCGCCGGAGCAAATCAATTACCGGGCGAAACAAGAATTGACTTACTGAACAAAAATAAAAAAATTCTACATTCTATTATTTCCGAAATCAAAAACGTCACCCGTGATGCAATAATTTTGGTAGTAACGAACCCCGTAGACATTTTGACCTTTTTTGCCCTTCGTGACTCGGACTTTGATCCTGCACATGTGATCGGCTCGGGAACGGTTTTAGACTCGGCAAGACTAAAATTTATGGTAGGAAGAATGCTCGAGGTAGACAGTAGAAACGTTCACACATTTATAATCGGTGAGCACGGCGACAGCGAACTGCCGGTTTGGAGCAGTGCCAATATATCGGGAATTGACCTTTCCGATTTCTGCCGTATAAACGGGGTAAGAAGCTATAGAAAAAAGCTCGACGATATGTTTGAAGAAGTGCGAAACAGTGCCTATAAGATTATCGAAAATAAGGGTGCAACCTACTATGCCATTGCGGAAGCAACAAAAAGAATTGTAGAAAGCATCGTGCGTAACGAAGAAAGCATACTTCCTGTATCCACTTTGGTTGACGGTCACTACGGTCTTTCGGATATTTGTCTTGGCGTACCGTCAATTATTGGTCAAAATGGAGTATGCAGCGTGCTTGATATTCCACTTTCCGAAGAAGAGTATACCGCCCTGCACTTCTCCGCCTCCGCACTCAGAGAAGCAATATCAAAAATTGAAAACTATGCACATTAAGTGATTTAAATTTTTTAACTTTTGAATATAAAATTGCATATCATATTACATTTGTTTCGGAGCAAATTAAACTGTGAGCAACACGGAACAAAGCATGCCGTGGTGCGAAAGGAATGTGATATGATAAAAAGCAAAAAAAGGCTGAGTCTGATATGTCTGGTTGTTTCTTTGCTGCTTTTCATCACAGTATCGGCAAGCGATATTGATGAGGTTTTTGTGGGTGGAATGCCTTTTGGCATCAGGTTTGATTCAGGTGAAGTTACCGTATTGAAAACCAACTCTTTTATATCAGAGGGAAAAACGGTGAGTCCTGCCGAAAATGCAGGCATTATGTCTAATGACATAATCAAAACAATCAACGGTGTTGCAATTTCATCCACCGAGGACGTTGTTGCTGCGATAAAAGACTCACAACGTCCCTCGATAGATATGATAATCAAACGCGGAGAAAAAGAACTATGCATCAGCCTGATGCCGCAAATATGCGATACCACAGGTGCAAAGCAACTCGGTGTAATGCTAAAGGATTCTTCGGCAGGAATAGGCACTGTAACGTTTATCAACGAGGATTCGTTAACCTTTGCAGGACTTGGACACGGTATTTGTGACAATCAGAGCGGCGAAATCTTGAAAATTGAAAACGGATATATCAGCGACGTTACAATAAGCAGCATCAATATGGGAAAATGCGGAACTCCCGGAGAACTGCGAGGAATTATAAGCAGTGAAAAATGCGGAAAGCTATTATCAAACACCAATGTCGGAGTTTACGGATTATATACCGAAAAGCATCCCGAGTTAAGTAAAAAAATTGAAGTTGCAGACAAAAAAGATATAAAAGCAGGTAAAGCTACTATATTATGTACTTTAGACGACAACAAATGCCGTGAATACGAAATAGAAATTGTCGAAATTGATCACGGTGCTAATTCCAAGACAAAGAATTATGTTGTAAAAGTTACAGACGACGATTTGCTTGCAAAAACAGGCGGTATTGTTCAGGGCATGAGCGGAAGTCCTATAATACAAAACGGAAAGCTTATAGGCGCAATTACCCACGTCATGATAAACGATCCGACAACAGGATACGGCATTTTTATAGGAAACATGCTCGATGAAATGGAAAAGTTAGTTTAATTAAAATGGGTTCTTTGGAACCCATTTTAATTAATTTGTTTTTTGATACGCTCCAGTGCCCCTTTTTCAAGACGTGAGACCTGTGCTTGTGATATTCCTATTTCCTCAGCAATTTCCATTTGCGTTTTGCCGTTAAAAAAGCGCATATTAATTATCCGCTTCTCACGGTTTCCGAGTTTTTTCATTGCTTCTCTTAAAGCAATATCCTCAAGCCACTGCTCATCATCTACATTGTGATCGCTTATCTGGTCGATTACATATATCGAATCACCGCCGTCATTGAACACCGAATCATATAACGAAACCGGCTCAACAATAGCCTCCATTGCTTGCGAGACGTCTTCGGTATTCTCACCGACTGCTTTTGCAATTTCCTCGATTGTCGGCTCTCTTAAGAGCGTTTTTGTCAAAACCTCTTTTGCCTGTAATGATTTGTACGCAAGATCACGCACTGAGCGGCTCACCCTGATTGAATTGTTATCCCGCAAGTATCTGCGTATCTCGCCGATTATCATGGGAACTGCATAGGTCGAAAATTTAACATCCAGCTCAATATTGAAATTATCAATGGCCTTAATCAACCCTATGCACCCTACTTGAAACAAATCGTCAAGGTTCTCCTTTCGGTTTACAAACCTTTGAATAATACTTAATACAAGCCTTAAATTGCCGTCAATCAATTCCTGTCTTGCCGTATCGTCACCGTTCTTGGTCCGTTTTAACAGTTCCCTTTTTTCTTCATCGGATAAATTCTTAAGCTTTGCGGTATTGACGCCGCATATTTCCACCTTACCAAAATGCATGGCAAACTCCTAAAAAATCGTTTGCTAAAAGTATTGACCTTTGGTAATGCCGGTATGCAAAAACCGTGCAAGGGAAAATATAGAATTATTGACACCGATAAACAAATACTGTATAATTCTATATAGCATTTAAAAACACTTTGGAGGGAACATGGCACGACTTTCACTAAAATCTATACGTCGGGAAAACGCACGTCTTGTGCTTGAAGCTATAGCAAGAAAAAAGCATATCACAAAGCTTGAGATTTCCGAAGAAACCGGTCTTAGTCTTATGACAGCCGGAAAAATCGTCAGCGTTTTAGGTGCAGGCGGAATTATTATGCGAGGAAAAAGCACAGAGCAAAAAGCTGGTCGCCGTGCCGAGGTTTTCCGTATCAGGCATGATTGGCTTATTCCCGTTTTTGAAATTGCTTCCCGCATCTTTAAATTCTATATAACCGACCTTGAAGGAAACGTTCTTGACAAAATTGAATACCGATGCACCGACTCACCGATGTATGTATCAAATGAATTTGTGAGTTTCTTAAAAAAAGCAGTAGAGCTATTAAAAGGGCACTACAAAAACAAGCATGCGTTGGGAATAGGCGTATCTGTTGCAGGAATATACGACGCCGAAAATGACAAAATTATATCTTCAATGATGCCCGAGCTTTCATCACTCAAGCTGATGAACAACATTTCTAAAATTTTCAAACAAAGTAACGTTGTAATCGACAATGCTAACCGACTTTGTGCGGCAGGACTCATCGAAAGTGATAAAAACTACCGAGAACGCTCTTTTGCATGCCT
This sequence comes from Eubacteriales bacterium, assembly GCA_045538895.1. Lineage (GTDB taxonomy): Bacteria > Bacillota > Clostridia > Oscillospirales > CAG-272 > UMGS902. The sequence goes on along the minus strand of JAZQEH010000085.1, from coordinate 23,115 downwards.
TTCTGTGGGTGATAGCATTGAATGTACCACCTGTGACGCAGGCACTTACATTTGCGGTGCTAACAACCTTGCCGGCAGACTCGGCGACATCCCATATGCACCCGGTCTTACCTACGCAAACTTTATGCGTGATGCACGTTACGCTGACGATGTTTTTTCTCCTATACTTGATTTGCTGAAATTTATAGCAGTTGCATATGATCCGGATAAGATTTATCTGTGTTCAGACAAATTTGTATTTTCGCCGCCTCTTAAAGACAGGCTGTATTCATCGCTATGCACAGAAATGCGTTGGGCAAACGATCGCCGTCCGGAGCTTTCTGTAATCAATTCGGGAACGCTCGAAAGTCTGAATGCAATAATCTCCCGTGTAATCGAAAATTGGCTTGACTCTCTTCTTGACGGTGAAGAATAATTCTATTACCTATTGCCAATAATAATTTTGGTTAAGTCAGCTTAATCAGAATTTTACCGTAAGTAAGCTTACAGAAAGGGTCAAGGTATGGATAATCACAACGCAAATATGTGTATCGAATGTACTGTAAACCAGTGCAAGCACCACTGCTGTGACAAGAACTACTGCTCACTTGAAAAAATCAAGGTAGTTACTCACGAAGAGAATCCCACAGTAACACAGTGTACAGACTGTCATTCGTTTGAAGCGAAAGCCTCTACCACATCCATGTAAAAAATACCGAGGAAACAAAACGTTTCCTCGGTATTTTTTATTCAGCACGTTCAACGATTCTTACGTCAACCGGAAGTATGCCTGACTGTTCATAAACGATTTCGTTAATCTGGGCTATATCGTTCGCAAGCAGCCCACTACTCTTTACAACTATATTGGCAGTTCCGCCGCTTACAACGGCAACGCAGTCCTCAAAGCCCTTTGCCTCCACTAACGTTTCAATATTGGACTCGCTTTCAATATCCTTGGCGATTTGCGAAATGTCGGCAAATGCCTGGGTTTTTGTGGCTTCAAGTGCTTCGTTGCTTTCTACAACGGTTTGTAAAACACCAAGTGCCTCATCACGTGCCTTCTGACGGCTTAGTACCGTGGTAGAAAAATATGTATCTTTTGTGTTGTTTACATCAACAACGGTATTACCGTTTTCCATCTCGTTAAAATAAGTATCTTCCATATTGTTTTCGCCGTAGCCAATAGTGTCAACAGGATCGGTAAACAACAAATAGTTTACATACACAGCTACACCGATTACCAATATTGCAAGTAACACCATAAAGTTTTTTGAACCTATTTTTTTCAAAGTGTTTTTAAAAGCCGTACCTATCTTGCCAAAATCAATATTAAGTTTCTTCATATAGTCCTCCGAAAGATTCAAGTTTTACCTGATACAATTATATTTTCCCAAAGTTCGTTTTATGACAGAATATTACCGCTCCTTTCCGAAACCGTAATACGGGTACTCGGCAAGCCGAAAAGTGCCTTTATCATTTCGTAAAGCTTTAATTGTATATCGGGGTTACCGCCTCCCTCACAAACTACCGCAACCCCTTTTATAATATTCTGTTTTTTGTTTTCAAATGCAATTACTGCCTCTACCGTTTCATACGTAATCATTACCTTTGCGTCCCCTACACCGGTTATGGCATTACACATTTCCTCGAGTTGCTTTTCGGTTGTAATCTGACTTTGCGTTTTGTTCTCATTGTCTATCATTGAAGAAACTGCAATAGCAATCAGAATAATAATTATTATGGGTACAAAAAAGCTACTCCCCGCTATTTTTTTAAAATACTCATTCATTCAAAAACTACCTCTGCATCTATCCCGTATTCCCTTTTCACATGATTCTTTATCCCATACACGCTTATCATTGTATCATTACGCCCTATGACTACTTTCGCATATTCAACACTAAAATCCGCATCATTGATTGAAATTTCACATGATCTGGGCTTTACACCGAACTTTTCATTTATACCGTCGCAAAGATGATTTTCAATTATTTTTGCACTTTCTTCTACTATATCCTTTATAGCATTGTTACTTACATCCTGATAGTCGCAGGCAGAAAACTCAAACTTGATTTCGGGAAGGCTGTTTTCAAAGGTACCCTGAAGAAACGTAAGCAACAAAACTGCTCCGACTACACTGCTTATAGCTTTAGCGATATGTGTTTCTCCCGAAGCTTCTGTAATGAGTTTGACAATACCGCCCGCAAACGCTATAACCGCACATAAAACAAACATAACCTATCCTGAAACTGCCATAGGCAGTACACCAATAAAAGCATTTAAATTAAGTATGGCAGATATCGCTATCACGGCATATGCCGCCAAAGCAAAATCAAGTGTATATTTTATATGCATCAGTATTCCCTTTAACTCGGAAACAGAAAAATAATCGCAAACAAACGAGAACAGGTTAAGTAAGACGCCTCCGCCCCATAGCAGTATCAATATCGGTAAAAACATCAAAAGTACAAATGCAACCGCAGATACACCGATTGTATTTTTCACGTTAACCATTCCGCTTGCAACAAATTTGAGAGATTCGCTTACCGTGCCGCCGACAATAGGAATAGCGTTTCCTATCATCAAACGTAACGTACGTGCAAAAATACCGTCCATTCCGCTTGCTGCCTTACTTAGTACGCTTATAAACAAATAAAACAATGAAACCGAAAATGCGAATACGCCGAATAATGTGTTTTTTACAAATAACGAAAGCGTAACCAGCTTTCCCTCACGTGAAAGAATGTCAATTACCGCAAGACCGAACATAAATGCCAAAACCGATGGCACTATAACGTTAAGGACAATCTGGCTACCGCTAAGAAATAGCGAAAAAAATGTGTTCTGTGCATTTGCAGCCGCCGCATTGCCTCCGCTTGCGATAAGAATACCCGCTGTGGGCGCAAGTACCCCCATAAACACTGAAATATCCTTTATGTATGCTCCTGCACTAATGATAAGCTTGTACATAGGCAAAACAAAGAAAACGGCTACAGTAATAAGCATTACGTATTTAACTGCACTCTTGATAGAGGTTTTACCCAAAACAGGTTTTAAAAACTCAAAAACAACAAAAACCAAGATTATAATTGTCAATGTTTTGAATATTTTCACAGGCTCCGAAACATTGAGATCTACCATCCTCATCAATTCTGTGAGAGTGGCTTCATAAGGCTCCTCAAAAGGCGGAGAAATTGATAATTCCTCTAAAAGCTCTTTCGCTTTTTCGGTTCCCACCTGACTTTTTGCTTTATTTATAATATCGGTATATTCAACGTTCATTTTATTCACCCAAAAGTTTATAGACAAAATCCAACAGTTCTGCCCCAAGAGGAACGCATAATCCTATTATTTCTATCACTGCAAGAGTTTCTATAGCACATGCCATTCCTTTTTGACCGCTGTTTTCACAAATCACAGCCGTGATTGATGAAATGATTCCGATTCCTCCGCACTTTAAAATCAGATCCATATTAGGAATACTTACGACTCCAATACCTTCTTTTACGGCATCAAAAAAAGCTCCTGTACGAGTTATCGCATATATCATTACAAGTATGTATATAACCGTAGAAAGCAGCAACGAAAGCTCTTTTTCGCCTTTTGCAATCATCAGCACCACCGTACTGCAAATTGCCGCTATAGCACAAATGTTAACAAACACCGTCATATACCGAAAATGATCTTGATTTTTTCAAAAAGCTCCGAAAGTTTGTCGGTGAGCATCAGCAAAACCGCTATAATTCCGGAAATTGAAATAAGCATTGATTGCTCTTTTCTGTCTGCTTTATCAAGCACAAGTCCTGAAAACATGACTATAATTCCAACCCCAATCACCTTATAGACAAGCGTTATATCCATATTCTTCCTCGCATTTTTTAACCTATACTAATTTGTATGATGCTTGTCTATAAACTATTACAAAAAAAACACCACCGCATTTGCGGTGGTGAAATGACTATAGTTCATTCAATGTGCCGAACCTGTATCCCATCTCTGTCCAAACATCTATAAGTTTACTCAAAATATCAGCGTTTGTCTTTGAAGTGGGATGAAGAAGTAAAATCTCGCCATTGTGGGTTCCGTTTATGAGTTTTTCCATAGCACTCGCAGGTGACAACTGTTTGTTATTGTCCCAATCGGCATATGCAAAGCTCCATAGCACGGTTTTGTATCCCATCTGTTCAAGAATTTTAAGGTTTTCCTCTGTAAAACGTCCCTCGGGCGGTCGATAGAATTTAGCAATTTCTCCGCCCGTTTTTTCGTAATACAGTTCTTCGAGTTTTACAAGTTCATTTTTAAATTCGGCAGCATCGGTAATCTTAGCCATATTTTTATGCGACACCGTGTGGTTGCACACAAGATGTCCCTCGTTTGCCATACGCTTAACAAGCTCTGTGTTTTTATCAACCAGATGCCCCAAGACAAAAAACGCGCCCTGCACTTTTTTCTCTTTTAAAACATCAAGTATTCTCTCAATATTTCCGTTTTCGTATCCTGCATCAAAGGTTAAATATATAACCTTGTCTGTATCCTCGTCACCGTGTTTTTTGTCAAGATAATAGCAACTGTAATTATTGATAAACTCAAGTTCCTTGTCAAGAGACGGCTGCTTATGCTCGCTGTTCTTTTTAAAATACCAACTGACCTCGTTTACTGCGAATGAATCAATCGGAAACGATACAAAAAGAACGGTTGCAAGCACAAACGCACAAATGTGCTTTACTGCCATATTGCTTTTCCTTTGTGACCGTCACGATAATAGTATGGGCAAAAGCAAGGCTAAAATTCTATTAACTTTTTACCAAAGAAAAAGTTAATTTGTATAGGAATTGTAAATTAAATATTTTCCGTCAACTTTTCGTAAATACCACGTCATATCAATAGTATCCCTGAAGTCTTCAAGACGTCTATACTTCAATACGTGTACAACCTTAACCCTGCATGAAAAAACATCTTCACTGTAAGCGAAAAACTCAGATGCAACCGCATTTTCAAAATCATAGCTGTCATGAGTTATAACCATCCAGTTTGGCGAAGTCTTTATATTCTTGTAAAGCTGTGATGACGGATCCATATACTTGCCGATTTTGCCAAAGTTTGCATCCTTTTGCATATAGCAAGCGTATGCCTTTGTTGCCTCTATAACGTAATCGGCAAATTCCGCCTCGAGCTTTGCATCATACGCAATATCCGCACGGAATACACCGTCTTCACTTTCACTGATATTGCAGCTTTCCCCATCCTTCGAAAGTACAGTAAACTCAGGAGTGCCACACAAGTTTTCAAACGCATAGGTTGTATATGTAATACCCTCAACACCGTCAGGCATAAATTCATGCGATGATGTAGGTATTCTGTCACCGTTTGAATATGAACTGTCCGTAGTAAAGCCGTTTACGTTCACGGTATAATCAAGCGGCACCTCTATTGAATAGGATTCAAACAGGTTTTCGTTGAACACCACTTCCGAAGGTCTATAAAGGTCAAAGTTATATTTGCTCTTTTCTTCTGTTTTTTCGAGTGTAAACGTGGCAAATTTCACGTCATCGCAGATAACGTTATAAACCTTATCCTCATTTAGTCCAACGGTAGTAAGCTGCAATTTCAACTCCTTGCCCTCGGTTATTCCTGATAAAAATTTCTCAAAGCGATCTGCAGTTTCAAATCTTGGTATTTGCGCTCCAAATAATTCTGCAAGAGTCTTTGCGTCACCAGAAGCAAAGTTATTTTCAAAAAAGTCTTCGGCGACATATTTGTATTGCGAATCCTCATAATCAACAAGTAAATCCTTTAAATAAACCTTTCCAACCTCGGTGGCTATAACGGTCAGAATAACAATTACAATCAAAACTGCATAAAATGCAGAAAACTTCTTTTTCATTACTTTTCCCCTCCCACAATAAAGTATGTCGGAATGGAGCGGGGCTTTGTAAATGCCTTATACTTGTTTACAAGTCCTCTTAATTGATATTGGTCAAGAGAAGCCGTATCGTATCCGTATTTATCAAAATAGTTCTCGTAATACATCATTGAAGAAGAACCGCCATCAAGCATGCCCGCCGTAATCGCACCGTAGCTTACCATAATGTCGATTACATCATTATGTGTTGCACCAATGCTGGAAGCAGTGCGTCCGTCTGTAACAAGCAGAATAAGGCTACCGTCCGCTCTTTGACCGATTGCGGTGCGCTGTGCGGTTCCTGTGTTACTGTCTGCACGGTGAAGCTTGAGATTTCCGTCCTCGTTTGTAATAAGAACGTTCCCGGTCTGGAAACAAACACCGTCACGGATATTCAGTTTTTCCGATTGTGCTTTAGTCATTCCCTCAGAAACAACAAGTTTGTTATCCTTGTCAATTCCTATAAAGGTACGGTTTGTATAGCCGTCATTCCACATAAGCCTTCCCTCGGAATAGGTTATTCCAAGAGGAGCGCTTCCGTCACCGACTCCACCCGGATCGCTGAACTCACCGCCGTTGATTGCGGCAACCGCATTGTATTTTTTAGCAACATTAAATATATCCATACCGGGCTTTTTGCTCTTATAATCGCTCGACGTACCTACATAGACACGTGATGGATCTTTTACTATCAGCACATATGCCTTGTATGTCTTTCCGTTGATCGTTTCATAAAGCATTCCGTCAATCGCTTTTTCCCACGGATCAACGTCTTGCGTAATTTCACCCGAACTATCGTTATTAACGTAATCGTCAAGTGCGATAACCTCTGTGTTTATCTTTTTACTGTCCGCAACAATCTTATCAACGGTTTCTTTGGGCAAAAACAGTCCCGGCACCCATTTGGTTGCGCTTGCCTGCATTGCCATAAGCACAAGCTGGTCACGCATTGTAACGCTTGGACCGTTTGCAACAGTGGAAACAAGCGAGAAAACTACATAAACAACAAGTGCAAGCACAACACCTATAGTAATAAACGTACGTGCTATGTATTTACCTACAGACGTTTTTTTGCGTGCCTTTCTTTTACGTGGCGGCATAGCAGGACTCTTGGGAGCAACCGTATGAACATCAGTTTTTGTTACGGTAAAATCATCAGGATTCTTTATAGCCCTACGGCGAATATTGTTCTTACCGCTATCAGGAATCTGTGGCATTTCTTTTTCCTTTCAATTATTATTTATTCTTAAATACCCATTTCTTTTGAAGAAAGTAGTTGACAACAAACAAGCACATGTCTATCGCAAACTTAAGAAGCATAATTAAAAATGCAGTATTGATAAATGACAGATTTTCAAGTATAGCAGTCAATGCGGATGAAACTATCATTACCGGAATTGCAAGACAATAATACCTTACTATTGATTTTTTAATCGGTACATCCGTAGCAAAAACTGCTTTTCTGTTGAAAGTATAATTGATAAGTGAAGAAAACACTCTTGCAACAGCACATGCACCGAATGTAACAAGCGATGCAGTAAGTGTTTTTACTTCAAAGTCAACATTAAACTTCGCCGAGGCAAGCCAAAGCAGTAAATACACTATACCGTAATCAATAACAAACGACAAAAGCGAGCCTAACATATACTTGAAAAAGCGACCGAAAGTGAATTTTGCAATCAATGAGTATATGCGGAACGAATCGCGGAACGGACGAAAATGCGAGGTCTTATTCTCCTCAATATAAACCGTTTCAATTTTAACCTCACTATAAGGTATCTTCCGTGCTTTCATTTCGAGGAGCATATTGGTTTCATATTCAAATCTGTCACCCGAAACCTCAAGCATATCGGTATAGTATTTTGCGGGAAATGCTCTTAATCCGGTTTGAGTATCCGATATACGCATACCGCAAAAAATCTTAAAAACGCCCGATGTAATTCTATTGCCGAATTTGCTTCTGCTTGGAACCTGAGGTTCGGAAAAATCACGGCAACCGAGAATTATACTGTCACCTTTGGTAACCATTTCATTAGCACAGTTAAGCACATCGTTTGCTGCATGCTGACCGTCACCGTCAACAGTTACCGCACCGACAGAATCCTTTCTGTTTTCAAGTATATAGGCAAACGCCGTTTTAAGTGCTGCCCCTTTACCGCAGTTAACGTCATGCTTTAAAACGGTAATTTTATCGGAAGGCTCCGGAAAATAATTAAGACAGCTTTCATCACTTCCGTCATTTACGCAAATTATATCGGTAAATCCAACTTCAAGAAGCGAATTCACCGTATTCTTCAGTTTTTCATCGGGATTGAGTGACGGGACAATTATAGAAATTTTATTTAAAATCTCCGTCTGCATATATTACACCTCTTTTGGTTCTTTTAAAAGTTTCAACGTATCGTACAGACTTGCAATATCAATCATTTTAGCGGCAACACCGTCGGGAACTTTTTTAGAATTCTTTTTTGGAAAAACAATGGTATTGAAGCCAAGTCTTGCCGCTTCTTTTACACGGTAATCAAAATGCGATACCGCACGGCACTCGCCCGAAAGACCTATCTCACCAAATGCAATCAAATCGTCCGGCAAAACGCGGTCGGTGATTCCGGAAATCAGCGCAAGTGCAATCGCAAGGTCGGCAGAAGGTTCATCAAGCCTTAAGCCGCCAGTAACGTTCAGGTAAACGTCATTCTGGTAAAACTTAAGTCCGAGTCTTTTTTCAAGCACCGCAATGATAAGGCACATTCTGTTATAATCAATGCCGTTTGCAGTACGGCGTGGTGCCGAAAAAGGCGTAGACGTAACAAGTGCCTGAACCTCGGCAATTATCGGTCTTGTTCCCTCCATCACGCAAACTGCACAGTTACCGGATACGTTCTTCGGTCTGTCGCAAAGCATTGCTTCTGACGGGTTTTCAACCTGTTCAAGTCCTGTATCGGTCATTTCAAAAACACCGATTTCGTTTGTTGAACCGAAACGGTTTTTTATAGCTCTTATTATTCTGTAAGACTGGCGGCGTTCGCCCTCAAAGTACAATACGGCATCAACCATATGTTCAAGCACTTTGGGACCGGATATACCGCCCTCTTTATTTACGTGTCCGACAAGTATAACCGAAAGACCGTCACTCTTTGCTTTGGTTATACATGCAAGTGCGCCCTCTTTTACCTGTGTAATACTGCCGGGAGCACTTGTAAATCTGTCCGAATATACGGTCTGCACCGAATCAACAATCAGCACATCCGGATTCAGTTTTTCGCACTCGGATAAAATCACGTCAATATTGGTTTCGGTAAGCAAATAAAGTTTATCCGACTTTACCGAAAGTCTTTTTGCACGGAGCTTAAGCTGTCCGCAGGATTCCTCTCCCGACACGTAAAGCACCGTTCTGTTTTGTGCAATTATATTGCATATCTGCATAAGCAGCGTGGACTTTCCTATACCCGGTTCGCCGCTTATAAGAACAACCGAGCCGTGTACAAGTCCGCCGCCGAGAACACGGTCAAGCTCGCCGTATCCCGTTTCATAACGCATGTATTCCGGCATATCATACTCATCAAGAAGTACGGGAGGATTTCTGCGTACCGAAGTTTTAAGTGCCGTCTTTGCAACATCTTCCTCTACGGTTTCTTCAAGAGAATTCCACGTGCCGCATGATGGGCATTTGCCCATCCATTTTAAACTTCTGTATTCGCACTCTGTGCAGACAAAAGCAGTTTTAGACTTCATAAAAATGTCCTTTATATTTTAGTAAGTTTAGCATAAGTTGCCATCAATCTCTTGGTGCCAACCGTATCAAAAGCAACCTCATAAAGCGTATCCGCACCCATTTTTGTAGCCGAAATAATCAAGCCCTTGCCAAACATAGGATGGCTGACCTGATCACCTGCTGACAAAGCAACTGTTTGTGCAGGGGCTGCCTGTTTAAAGCCGCCGAATTTAGTTGCATAGGAATCCGCTGCAACAGTCGACGTTTCCTTAACCTTAGGTCTGCGGGTATAATCGCCTATGGTAACACGCAGATTCTCGGGAATTTCCTTGATAAAAGGCGATTCAGGATTATACTGCGTTCTTCCGTAAGTCATACGTTCCCTCGCCCTGTACAAATACAGTTCCTCACGGGCACGGGTAATAGCAACATAAGCAAGTCTGCGTTCCTCTTCCATATCCGAAGGATTTGTAAGTGATTGGAGCCCCGGAAAAACCCCTTCCTCCATGCCCGGTACAAACACCACCGGGAACTCAAGTCCTTTTGCCGAATGCATCGTCATCATAACAACCGCATCGGCATTTTCATCGTATTTATCAACATCTGCCACAAGCGAGATTTCTTCAAGGAAGCTGATAAGCGTAGGCTCCTCTGCTCTTTCTGCAAAATCTGCCGCCATCGAAACAAGCTCCTCAAGGTTTTCAAGACGATCTGCAGATTCTTCCCCCTCGTCAACAAGCATTTGCTTATATCCGGTTGAAGTGATTACACGCTCAACAAAATGATGCAACGGAAGCTCGGTAGAAAGTGATGCGAGTTGCTCGATGATATTACAAAAAGCCATAAGTTTAGGTGCGGATTTTGCAAGTGCGGTATAACTTTCACTATTACGCATTACATCAAAATATGACGTACCGAGTTCCTTGGCAATAGCAGACACGGCATCCATTGTAGCAGAGCCGATTTTGCGTTTTGGCTCATTAACAATACGGAGTAGTCTTAAATCATCAGTTTTGTTTGCCGCAAGGAAAAGATATGAAAGAATATCCTTGATCTCCTTTCGGTCAAAGAAGCGAAGACCGCCAAGCACTCTATAAGGAATTGCACTTTTTGCAAATGCAGTTTCAAGAGCCTGCGATTGCGAATTCATTCGGTAAAGTATCGCACAGTCCCTGTATTTTCTGCCCTTTGAAACAAGCTCCATAACCTTATTTACAATCATAAGTGCTTCATCATTCTGATTGCTTGCAACAGTTACGGTGATTTTGGTTCCCTCTTCTCCTGCCGTCCAGAGAGTCTTACCCTTTCTTCCGAAATTGTTGCTGATAACAGCATTTGCCGCATCAAGAATACGCTTTGTAGAACGGTAATTCTGCTCAAGCTTTATAACCTTGGCTTCGGGATATGTACGGTCAAAATTGAGGATATTCTCGATAGTTGCACCACGGAACTTATAAATACTCTGGTCATCATCACCAACAACCATAATGTTTCTGTACTTTCCGGAAATAAGCTCGGTCAAGCGGAACTGTGCAAGGTTTGTATCCTGATACTCGTCAACACACACATACTTGAACTTGGATTGATAGTATTCGAGTATGTCTGGATTTTCCTCAAACAGTTTAACCGTGAGCATGATAATATCGTCAAAATCAAGTGCGTTTGCGTCAAACAGTCTTTGCTGATAAAGCTTATATACCTTCGCCGCCACAGAAAAAAGGAAATCTTCGCCGCTTTCGGTCATAAGCTCATCCGGAGTAAGAAGCTTGTCCTTAGCTCTGCCGATAATGTTAAGAATATTCTTTGCAGGAAACTTCTTCTCATCGAGATTGAGTTCCTTCATGCAGTTTATAACCAACTTTTTTTGATCGTCGGTATCATAAATTGAAAAGCCGCTTCGGTATCCGAGAAGTCCTATGTGACTACGTAAGATACGCATACAAACCGAGTGGAATGTGCCTGCCCATATACTGCTCGCAACATCGGGGTTATCAAATGCCGCAAGCAACCTGTCTTTAATTTCCTTTGCTGCTTTATTGGTAAAAGTAATTGCAAGAACGCCCCACGGAGGGCAAGGCGAAACTGCAAAAAACTGCAAAAACTCTCCAAGTTCTTCTTGAGTAGCATTTTCTACATCAAGGCAGAGTTTTTCAAAAATCTCCGGCAAACCGCTTGGCAGCTCGTTACACTCGCATGCCATACCGTATTTTAAAATATGCGTTATGCGGCGGACAAGAACGGTTGTTTTTCCGCTTCCCGCTCCTGCAAGCACAAGCAATGGCCCTTTTGTAGTACAAACCGCCTCACGCTGTTTTTCATTTAAATTTGAGTAATATTTATTAAAAAGCCTGTCACGTAATTCTATGTATCTTTCTTTTGTAAGCGGCATTTTTCTCCCACGCTTTCGATTATTTTTGCATTTATAGTAATTATACTATAAGTATATAATTTAATCAATAGAAAAAAGTGGGAGATTGCTCCCCCACCCGAAAAACTTTTTAGAAATCGTACTGTTTTGCTTTCTTCTGCTTGTTCTGGTTGCTCTGATTGTTCTTGTTCTGATTGTTCTGATTGTTCTGATTGTTCTGATTGTTCTGATTGTTCTGGTTCTGGCTGTTCTGGTTCTGGCTGTTCTGGTTCTGATTGTTCTGGTTCTGGTTTTGATTCTGGTTCTGGTAATTCATACTTCTCTGTACCTGAGCGTAGGCTACCTTTCAAAATTTTTGTTGGCTTTGACACCGAAAATCCGGTGCCTTAATAGTTTGCACAAAACATGTGCAGGTATGCAAAGAAAATACCACAAGATGCTGTAAAGCAAGGAAATTTGTCCCATAAAATTAAAACGCATACCCGAATAATCCCAAACTGCAAAATTCAAGCACCTGTTTACCACAAGACCGGTTAAAAGCTCCATAACAGTTACAAACAAAGCAGAATAAAATGCCCGTTGCAGCAAAGGCTTATGCTGAAAGTATTCATCAATTATAAATATTGCAAAAAAACAAACACCGCCGACAATGCCCATAGTCCAGTGGGTAAAGCCTCTCCATAACACTTCGATAAACATATATACTATGCTTCCTATTGCATAAACATACAAAAACTCTTTAAATTTCACCATATTTCCTCCGCTTTCTGTGTGAATTATTGCACAGAAAGCAGAAATTATGCATAGAGATGCAAAAAATATTGACTTGATAATAAATAGGTGTTATAATTGTGCAAATCGGTATATAATTAACCGAATACTATTTAGAGGTGACTTATAATGAACGAAAAGCTTAAGGTTGGTATTATCGGCGCTACCGGCATGGTAGGACAGCGTTTTTTGACATTGCTCGATAACCACCCCTACTTTGAAGTTGTGCTGCTTGCAGCAAGCGCACGCTCTGCCGGCAAATCCTATGAAGAAGCTCTCGGCGGAAGATGGAAACTTCAAACTCCCATGCCTGAAAAATACGGCAAAATGACAGTATATGATGCAGAAGGCGATTTTGACAAAATCGTTGAAACCGTTGACTTTGTCTTCTGTGCGGTAAATATGAAAAAGGAAGACATCAAGGCACTTGAGGAAAAGTACGCAAAGGCTGATGTTCCCGTTGTTTCCAACAACTCTGCGCACAGAGGCACAGACGATGTCCCCATGGTTATCCCTGAAATCAATGACGAGCATCTTGCAATTATTGAAGCTCAGAAAAAGCGTCTTGGCTCAACACGCGGATTTATCGCAGTTAAGCCTAACTGCTCTATCCAGAGCTACATCGGCATGCTCACTCCTCTCCGCAAGTACGGCATTGAGCAGGTATTTGTTTGCACATATCAGGCAATTTCCGGTGCAGGCAAAACCTTTAACGAATGGCCCGAAATGATTGACAACGTAATTCCCTATATCGGCGGCGAAGAAGAAAAGAGTGAGCAGGAGCCTCTCAAGATCTGGGGTAAAATCGTTGACGGTAAGATCGTCAAGGCAAACGACACAGTATTCTCTGCGCAGTGCATCCGTGTTCCCGTTACCGACGGTCATACCGCTGCCGTATTTGTAAAGTTCAAGAACAAGCCCTCTAAGGAGCAGATTCTTGCAGATTGGAAGAACTTCAGCGGCAAGCCTCAGGAATACAAACTCCCCAGCGCTCCTGAACAGTTCATTACTTATTTTGAAGAAGACAACCGTCCCCAGGCAAAGCTCGACCGTGATATTTACGGCGGAATGGGCGTCACCTGCGGCAGACTTCGTGAAGACGTGATTTTTGACTACAAGTTTGTAGGACTTTCACACAACACTCTCCGTGGTGCGGCAGGCGGTGCGGTTCTTATCGCAGAGCTTCTCGCAAAAGAAGGCTACATTACAAAGAAATAAGCAAAAAGGGCTGACAAAAGTCAGCCCTTTTTCGCGGAACAAATATATTATATCACAATTTACCTTTAAATGTCAATCGGATAAATATACATATTTTTTTGATAAATTTCGTTCGCTTTGTCAGTATATTTTTTCCATTATTTTTGCTATAATTTAAGTGAAAGGAGGCAATGCTATAGTTAAATTTTAATCCAGATAAAGGTGGTAAATTTTATGACATTGACAATTAACGGCAGAGACATGACCCCCCGCAATGATTTGAGAGCAATTACAGAAAAAAGAGTTGCAAAGTTCGATAAGTTTTTCGATGATCCCGAGGTACATGTTCTCTTCAGCAAGAAACGCAATCTCCAGATTGCAGAAATCACAGTTTATGCTAACGGTACCATCTTCAGAAGCGAAGTTGAAAGCGAAACGTTCAACAACTCTCTTGACGAAGCTATTGAAAATATAATTCGCCAGATTCGCAAATACAAAACAAAGCTTGAAAGAGACTTGCGTGTTGATGCTTTTGATCAATTTGACGATGACTATGAACTCGACGAGCCTGAAATGGAAATCCGCACAAAGACATTCTCTGTTAAGCCTATGACAGTTGAAGAAGCGATTCTCCAGATGAATCTTATCGGTCATATGTTCTTCGTGTTCCGTGATGCAAGCACTTCTGAGATTTGCGTAGTTTACAAGAAGAAGGACGGCACATACGGTTTGATTGTGCCGCAGTAATATAGAAAAGTAATCCCCGTGCCTTTGGCACGGGGATTTTTTTACGTTCCTCTTAAATCCAAAAGCGGTGCTCGCTTGCTGAATTCCATGATGAAACAATTATCTGTGTTTTCGATTTTTTCACCGAATTCTATATCTGCGATTTTCATTGCAAGTGTCTTATCGCCTCGCGTTTTCACATCATAAACAAAACCGTATAATTTCTCTGCTGCCTTCACCAAAACTTCCTTATCAACTTCGCTTTTCACAAGAACTGCCACATATAGATCCGTGTGATCTCCTGTTCCACTCGAATTGCAACATGCACTTATGTATTCTACAACAGTTACGCCTTCCGGAAGTTTTAAATCTTGCAAAACTTGTGTTTCATATTTAGACAAAGCCAAGTCGTTAATAAGCATTGGGAGTTTTATAGCACAAATTAAAACCATTATCAATAGAATTAAAGTGACTGCATAAATCAAAACTTTTTTCTTTTGTTTCATTTATATCTCCTAAAGCATTAATTCTAAAAAAGTATTATATAATCAAAGCACTCAAAACTATATTCAAAAGCAACAATACCGATATCAGCACACCGACAAAAGAAACATATGCGAAACCGAACATAAGCGGCATGAGCGATGTTATAAACGCAATTACCGATATAACAGTTATACCCTTTCTCGCTTTACCAACAAATACAAATACCAGCGTAAATGCCAGCAAAACAACCGAAAGCAAAGCTGTCAGCAGCGGACCGAAATTAGCATATCCAAAAGGTAAAAGACTGAAATACGGATACAGCTCTACCAATATCTCTCCCGGTGCCGTTGCAAATCGCATAACCGCTCCATACGGCAAAAGTTCAAGTATGATAATCAAAATGGAGTTGATTAAAAGAACCGCTTTTTTCACATGTAACACCTCCGCAAATATTATACCATATCATCGTATAATAGTCAAATCAAGGAGTGGGAGAATCTGAACTCAATGTATGGGGAGAATCTGAACTCAATGCATTGGGAGAATCTGAACTCAATGCACACGTCTGCTTTGTTCTTGTTTTTTCTTTGTTTTGGCGTGTGCATTTATCAACACCTTCGGTGTTGAGGAGTTCGATTTTATACAAAGCTATGCAAAAACAAAAAGTCCACCAACGGTGGACTTTTTGTTTTGGTGACCCGTGGGAGAATCGAACTCCCGTTTTCGCCGTGAGAGGGCGATGTCTTAGCCGCTTGACCAACGGGCCATTTGTCAGCAACGTTGATATTATAGCACGGTGATTTAAAAAATGCAATACCTTTTTTGAAAATTCTAAAAATTATTTTTGACGACAAAAAAGTGCGGATAAAACCGCACTTTTTGTCATTCTTCTGCCGCTTCGTAAGTCTTGAAAATTTTTACAAGCACCTTTAAAACGTCTTCGTCTTTTTTCAGTTTGCATGAAATATACGTCTTCATCGAGGTGACAAAACGCACCCTGTTTCCGAGTTCGAAAGCCACCGCACTCCAGCGGGCAATATCAAATTTTTCGGCAAAAATACGTATCTCTCCGTTTTCAACCTTGACAAGATTCATTTTTGCACGCTCTGCCATATGTCTAATCAAGGAAATATTAATAAGATTTTTAACAGGCTTGCTAAATTCGCCGAAACGGTCTATAAGCTCATCGGTGATATCCTCAAGATCCGCCTCGGTTTCGATAAGCGCAATCTTTTTGTACATCTCCATTCGTCCTGCCGAAGAATAAATATAGGTATCGGGAATATAAGCATCAAGCGGAATATCAATTTTACATTCCACTCTTTCGGGGAGCTTTTCGCCTTTTTCTTCAAGCACTGCTTCGTTAAGCAGTTTGATATACATATCATATCCGACAGCATCAAGATGACCGTGCTGTTGTGCCCCGAGAAGATCTCCTGCCCCTCTTATCTCAAGGTCACGAAGTGCAATTCTGAATCCCGCACCGAACTCTGCATATTCTCTTATCGCCGACAAACGTTTTGTAGCAATTTCGGTAAGCTCTTTACCCTGACGGTAGGTAAAATATGCATATGCACGTCTTCCGCTACGCCCTACTCTGCCGCGAAGCTGATGAAGCTGCGAAAGTCCCATTCTGTCGGCGTCTTCAATAATAAGAGTGTTAGCATTCGGAACGTCAACACCCGTTTCGATAATCGTAGTGCAAATCAGAATATCAATCTCACCGTCAATCATCGCATGCCATATTTCCTCTATTTCCTCACGGTCCATTTTTCCGTGAGCAACCGCAATATTCGCAGTCGGATTATCTCTTTGCAGCCTTGCAGCAACGTATTCGATTGTTTCAACACGGTTATATAGGTAGAACACCTGACCGCCTCGTGCAAGCTCACGTCTTATTGCTTCACCGATAATAATATTGTCGTGTTCAAGAACGTAGGTCTGCACGGGAAGTCTGTCCTCCGGCGGCTCGTCAAGCACGGACATATCACGGATGCCGCCGAGTGCCATATTAAGAGTACGCGGAATAGGCGTTGCTGAAAGCGAAAGAACGTCTATATCCTTAGCCATCTGCTTCAGTTTCTCTTTTTGTGCAACACCGAAGCGTTGCTCCTCGTCGATAATCAAAAGTCCTAAATCTTTGAATTCAACATCCGAGGAAATCAAGCGGTGCGTACCGATAATCATATCGGTTTCACCACGTTTTACAGAACGCAGAATCTCTTTTTGCTGTTTTGCACTGCGGAAGCGTGAAATCATATCCACTTTCACAGGAAAATTACGCATGCGTGAAAGGGCTGTATGATAATGCTGCAATGCAAGAATTGTTGTAGGCACAAGCAATGCAACCTGTTTACCTGCGGAAATCGCCTTAAATGCTCCACGCAATGCAACCTCTGTCTTGCCAAAGCCAACATCGCCGCAAAGCAAACGCTCCATGGGTGAAGAACGCATCATATCGCCTTTTATCTCGTCAATGGCAACAAGCTGGCTATCGGTTTCCTCATATTCAAAAGCAGCTTCAAAATCATGCTGCATCTCGTCATCGGCTGGAAAAGCAAAGCCACTGCGACGCATTCGCTCTGCGTAAAGCTGGATAAGCTCCTTTGCCATCTCCTTTACTGCCGCTTTTGCACGGGACTTTGATTTCTGCCAATCGGCACCGCCCATTTTGGACAGTTTTAGCAACCCGTCATCCGAGTGTGCACCGATATATTTTGACACCATATCAAGATTATCAACAGGCAAAAACAGTTTGTCTGTACCTGCATATTGAATATTGATATAGTCCCTCGAAACCCCGCCTACAGTAAGATTCTGAATACCAAGATATTTGCCTATGCCGTACGCAGTATGCACAACGTAATCACCGATTTCAAGGTCGGCATAGGACATGATTTTTTGAGTATTCTTAATCTTTTTCTTGCTCTTTTTCCTTGCACGTACTGCTTTTTCGCTGTCCTCTCCCATAAGTGTGAGAGCGACAAATTTAGGCACGGGAAGCTCGTAGCCGTTATCAATGGATTCAACACCGATATATACAACACCTGGAGCAAAATCTTGGACTTTGCTATTGTTTTCATTCAAAATAACAGCCTGATAACCGTCATTTGTCAATGCTTCAAGCATGCTTTTGACTTCTGCGTCATTCTCACATGCAAGAAAAATACGGTATTTATTTTTTACATATCCGTCAAGGTCTTCCTTAAGCAATTCATATTTCTTAAAATACGAGGCAAGCTGACGGCATCGCATAGAAAACATTCCACTGATACGTACACCGCTGAGCCCTATCGCAAATGAATTTACATGTACCGCCAGATTGTCGGCCAAAAAGCTCTCAATCCTTGATGACGGCACCGAAAACTCGCATTTTCCGCTTCTCACAACACCGTGTTCAAGCAAACTCGCAACAAGCTCGCCATCAAGTCTGCTTAAAGAATCTATTTGTTCTTTTACGGCATTTGTACCGAAAAGCACTACTGCTGTTTTTTCATCAAAATAATCAAGCAAGCACTCTTTTTGCGGATAAATAAGATTGATGTATTTATCAGTAAAGTTCAGAGGCTGACCGCCGTCTATTGCGGCAAGCTCCTTTTCAAGTTCCATCTTGCTGTCGGGCATCTCTGCTTTTGCAAGGCATGCCTTTATCTCTTTTTTCAGTGCAGCATACTCTGCATCGCCGCAAAGTGCTTCTCTTACCGGTAAAATTTCAAGTTCATCGCAGTTTTCGATAACTCGCTGAGTCATCTGGTCAAAAATACATATGCGGTCTATTTCGTTATCAAAAAATTCAATGCGGTAAGGATGGTTTTCGTCACCGCCTTTTTGCGGAGGGAACACGTCTACAATGCCGCCACGTGCGGAAAACTGCCCTACATAGTCAACACTCTCAACACGTGTATATCCCATTGCCGCAAGGCGGTTAATCATATCTTTAGGTTCATCAATATCACCAATGCCGAAATAATACCTGTTGGCATCAAGCACTTCCCTCGGCATTGTATACCCCATTGCAGCAGCAGGAGTAGTAACAATTACCTGAGGCTTGCCGAAAAGAAGCTTAGACAACACCAAAAGCCTCTCATGTTCATTCTCATGGGAGGCGGTAATGTTATATATATTCAATTCACGCCGCAGATACCGGTAGGCATCAAGTCCGGCATTACGCAAATATTCGGTAAGCCTTATCGCAGTTTTGTCGTCACGGACAAAAAGAATCGGAGTTTTGCCGAACTCATTAAAAAAGTTTTTGCAAAACTCTGCAAAAAATGCCTTTTCCACAATAGGCGGCATTCCGCTTACCACAACCGGCAGCGGCTTTTGATTCATTTGCGTTTTCACGCAATCAAGGATACCTTGAAACTCCTTGTCAAGGTGCAGTGAGTGTGGACAAATATTCATTTTTTACCCTTGCTGTAATGACTCATTGCGTCATCAATTTTATCATTTAAAATCAGTTCAACTGAATTATAAATGTTTTCAAATGTCGAATACAAGGTTTTCTTCTCCGCCTCACCGAACTGACTAAGAACAAAATCCTTCATATCATAGTCGGGAGACGGCTTTTTGCCGATGCCCACTTTGATACGGGGAAACTCGTCGGAGCCAAGCTGATATATGATGTTTTTCACACCGTTCTGACCGCCGTCGCTTCCTTTACGTCTTATGCGGATAATGCCGACATCAAAATTAACGTCATCACATATTACAAGAATGTTCTCCGGCGGTATCTTGTAAAAATCCGCCGCTTCTCTGACAGCCTCGCCTGAAAGATTCATAAACGTTTGCGGTTTCATAAAAAGCGTTCTTTTTCCGGAAACTACGCACTCGCCGCAAAGTGATTTGAACTTAACTCTGTCAATCTTGATTCCAAGCTTTTGAGCAATAAAATCAATAGAAAGAAAACCTGCGTTATGTCTTGTAAAGGTATATTTATCTCCGGGATTACCGAGTCCCACAACAAGGTGCGTAATCTTCCCTGTAGGTGACGGAGATTTGCTGCCGATCTTATCAAAAAGATCGAAAATATTACTCATAATAACTCCTGTGTACAAAATATATTGCTATTATTTTACACCACATTTTAAGTTTTTGCAACGGTTTTTATAAAAACATAAAAAGCCGTGTAAAAATGTTCAAAAAGTTTATACTTTTTTTGCCAAATTTTTATCAAAAAACTATGGAAATCTTCTTTTAATTATGTTTTACTATTTGACGCAGTTCGTGTTTATTTCAATTATTTTAAATACATCTGCTTAAAAATCAGTTTATTCGCAAAGAATAATATATTTATTTGGAGGTTCAAACATTATGAGCAAAAAGTATGTATACCTTTTCTCAGAAGGTAATGCAACCATGCGTGAGCTCCTCGGCGGTAAAGGTGCAAACCTTGCCGAAATGACCAACATCGGTCTTCCCGTTCCTCAGGGCTTCACCATCACCACCGAAGCTTGCACACAGTATTATGAGGATGGCAGACAGATCAACGATGAAATCATGTCTCAGATTATGGAGTACATCAGCAAGATGGAAGAAGTAGTCGGCAAGAAGTTCGGCGATAAGGAAAATCCCCTTCTCGTTTCCGTTCGTTCAGGTGCCCGTGCTTCCATGCCCGGTATGATGGACACTATTCTTAACCTCGGTCTTAACGAAGAAGTTGTTGAAGTTATGGCTAAGAAGTCCGGCAACCCCCGTTGGGCTTATGACTGCTACAGAAGATTCATTCAGATGTACTCTGACGTAGTTATGGAAGTTGGTAAGAAGTATTTCGAAGAGCTTATCGACAAGATGAAGGAAGAAAAGGGTGTTACCCTTGACGTTGACCTCACCGCTGATGACCTTAAGGAACTCGCTAACCAGTTCAAGGCTGAATATAAGGCTAAGATCGGTACAGACTTCCCCACCGATCCTAAGGAACAGCTCATCGGTGCTGTAAAGGCCGTATTCCGTTCTTGGGACAACCCCCGTGCTAACGTTTACCGCCGTGACAACGATATTCCTTATTCTTGGGGTACCGCTGTTAACGTACAGGCAATGGCATTCGGTAACATGGGTGACGACTGCGGTACAGGCGTTGCATTTACACGTGACCCCGCAACAGGCGAAAAGAAGCTCATGGGTGAGTTCCTCACCAATGCACAGGGCGAAGACGTTGTTGCAGGCGTTCGTACTCCTATGCCCATCGCTGAGATGGAAAACAAGTTCCCTGCTGCTTACAAGCAGTTCGTAGAGGTTTGTCAGATTCTTGAAAACCACTACCACGACATGCAGGATATGGAGTTCACCGTTGAAAACGAAAAGCTCTATATGCTCCAGACCAGAAACGGTAAGAGAACCGCTCAGGCTGCTCTCCAGATCGCTGTTGACCTCGTTAAGGAAGGTCACAAGACCGAGCAGGAAGCTGTTCTTATGATCGACCCCAGAAACCTTGACACTCTTCTCCATCCCCAGTTTGATGCAAAGATTCTCAAGAATGCAGTTCCCGCAGGTAAAGGCCTCGGTGCTTCTCCCGGTGCTGCATGCGGTAAGGTTGTATTCTCTGCTGAAGATGCAAAAGAATGGGCTGCTCGCGGCGAAAAGGTTGTTCTTGTACGTCTTGAAACATCTCCCGAAGATATCGAGGGTATGAAGGCTGCTCAGGGTATCCTTACAGTTCGTGGCGGTATGACCTCTCACGCAGCAGTTGTTGCACGTGGTATGGGTAAGTGCTGCGTATCCGGTTGCGGCGAAATCAAGATGGATGAAGAAAACAAGAAGTTCGAGCTCGCAGGTAAGACCTACCACGAAGGCGACTTCATTTCTATCGACGGTTCTACCGGTAAGATTTTCGACGGTATCATTCCTACCGTTGATGCTGAAATTTCCGGCAACTTCGGTACTATCATGAGTTGGGCAGACAAGTATCGCCAGCTCAAGGTTAGAACCAACGCTGATACTCCTACTGATGCTAAGAAGGCTCGTGAGCTTGGTGCTGAAGGTATCGGTCTCTGCCGTACCGAGCATATGTTCTTCGGCGAAGGCAGAATTGATGCATTCCGTGAAATGATCTGCTCCGAAACCGTTGAAGAACGTGAAACTGCTCTTGCGAAGATTCTTCCCATGCAGCAGGCTGACTTTGAGGCTCTTTATGAAGCTCTCGAAGGTACTCCCGTATGTATTCGTTTCCTTGACCCCCCGCTTCACGAGTTTGTTCCTACCACTGAAGCTGATATCGAAACTCTCGCAAAAGCTCAGGGCAAGAGCGTTGAAACTATCAAGGCTATTATCGCTTCTCTCCACGAGTTCAACCCCATGATGGGTCACCGTGGTTGCCGTCTTGCAGTTACCTATCCCGAAATTGCAAAGATGCAGACCGCTGCAGTTATCCGTGCCGCTATCAACACCCAGAAGAAGCACGCTGACTGGAAGGTTGTTCCCGAAATCATGATTCCTCTCGTAGGCGACGTTAAGGAACTCAAGTTCGTTAAGAAGGTTGTTGTTGAAACCGCTGATGCTGAAATCGCAGCTGCAGGTGTAGAACTCAAGTACGAAGTTGGTACTATGATCGAAATTCCCAGAGCTTGTCTTACCGCTGACGAAATCGCAGCTAACGCTGACTTCTTCTGCTTCGGTACAAACGACCTTACTCAGATGACCTACGGCTTCAGCCGTGACGACGCTGGTAAGTTCCTCAATGCTTACTATGACACCAAGATCTTCGAGAACGATCCTTTCGCTAAACTCGACCAAACCGGCGTTGGTAAACTTATGGATATGGCTGTTAAGATGGGTAAGGTAACCCGTCCTGAGATTCACTGCGGTATCTGCGGTGAGCACGGTGGCGACCCGGTCTCCGTGGAGTTCTGCCACAAGATCGGTCTGGACTATGTGTCCTGCTCTCCCTTCCGTGTGCCGATCGCCCGTCTGGCTGCTGCCCAGGCTGCGATCAAGGGCTAATTCACTTAAATCCACACATCCGGCGGGTCCTGCGGA
>JAZQEH010000084.1:0-43762 GCA_045538895.1 Eubacteriales bacterium | reverse complement strand
GAGCTGTCAGCGGAACGCTGACTGAGGGAGGGAAAAAGTAACAATTAGAATGGTCCCTCCTTCCGTCGCCTTGCGGCGCCACCTTCCTCGTCTGAGGAAGGCTTGTTAATGTAAACATTTATTTATTTCTGCTATAAATTTAACAAACTACTTGAAAATGTTGCCGTATTTGGTATAATAATTAATTAGATAATAATTTTAAGGAGTAAAATAAATGGAAACAAAGCTTAACAAGGCATCATTCAAGGGCGTACAGGGCCCTGTGCTTACTATCGTTATGGACGGTGTAGGTCTTACTGCGGCAAACGGTGCAAACGCAGTTGCTGCTGCTAATACTCCCACACTTGATATGCTTATGGAAAAGTACCCCACTCTCAAGCTCAAGGCACACGGTACAGCCGTTGGTCTGCCCGGTGACGTTGACATGGGTAACTCCGAGGTAGGTCACAATGCGCTCGGTGCAGGTCAGGTTTTTGCGCAGGGTGCAAAGCTTGTATCCCAGTCCATTGAGTCCGGCAAGATGTTTGCAGGCGAAACATGGCAGAAGCTTACCTCAAACGTAAAGGCTAACAATTCCACACTTCATTTTCTCGGACTTTTCTCCGACGGTAACGTTCATTCACATATCGATCACTTGAAGGCAATGATCAATCAGGCAAAGGCTGAGGGTATTGCACGTGTACGTGTTCACATCCTTATTGACGGACGTGACGTTGGCGAAACCAGTGCATTTGATTACATCGACCCGTTTGAGGCTTATCTTGACGGTCTTCGTGATGCAAACTTTGATATAAAGATTGCATCGGGCGGCGGACGTATGCAGATCACTATGGACCGCTATGAGGCTAACTGGGCAATGGTTGAGGCAGGCTGGAAAACTCACGTGCTCGGCGAGGGCAGACAGTTCGCCTCTGCACACGAGGCAGTTGAAACCTACCGCGCAGAGCTCTCGGTAATCGACCAGGATCTTCCTGCATTTGTTATCGCTGAAAACGGCACTCCCGTTGGTACTGTAAATGACGGTGACAGCGTGATCTTCTTCAACTTCCGCGGCGACCGTTCTATCGAAATCTCCAAGGCATTTGACGATGCGGATTTCTCTCATTTTGACCGTGTTCGTTATCCCAAGGTTATTTACGCAGGTATGCTTGAGTATGACGGTGACCTCCACATTCCCTCAAACTTCCTTGTAAATCCCCCCGAAATCACCAACACTATGGGTGAATACCTCACAAACAGCGGTGTTTCTATTCTCGCTATTTCCGAAACGCAGAAGTACGGTCACGTTACCTATTTCTGGAACGGTAACAAGAGCGGCAAGTTCAATGACGACCTTGAAACCTATATCGAAATCCCCTCCGACGTTGTTCCTTTCGAGCAGCGTCCCTGGATGAAGTGTGCAGAGATTACCGACAAGCTTATCGAGTGCCTTGAAAGCGGCAAGTATCAGTGCCTCCGTGTCAACTTCCCCAACGGTGACATGGTTGGTCACACAGGTAACTTTGTTGCAACTCAGTGCTCGATGGAGGCTCTTGATCTTCAGCTTGCAAGAATTTTAAAGGTTGTTGACAAACTCCACGGTGTTGCTATTATCACCGCCGACCACGGTAATGCAGATGAGATGTATGAGCTTGACAAGAAGGGTGAGCTTAAGCTCTCCAAGGACGGTACTCCCAAGTCCAAGACCTCACACACACTCAACCGTGTACCCTGCATCATTTACGATAATTTCTACACCGATGCTTACACCGTAAAGGCTGACGCAGGCGAGTTCGGTCTTTCTAACGTTGCGGCGACCACCGTAAACTTCCTCGGCTACGAAGCTCCCGAGATGTGGGATGAATCCGTAATCACACTTAAGTAAAAAAAGGAGGCTCTTGCCTCCTTTTTTGGAATTTCAATATGAAAGAATTTATAAAAGAACAGATAAGTATACATCCGTCAATAATTGCAGCGGATATAATAAAAATGTGCTATCAGGCAACATTCGGTGCCGAGCACGCACTGACTGACGTGAGTGCTGCACGTGAGTATTTTTATAAGGAATTTGACCTCACACCCGAAAAGGATATTCCGCTTATTGAGCAGATTTCAAGCGATTTTTGCAGAGTGAATATTGCCGCATGGAAGTTTGCAAAGCTCAAAGCCGAGTGGCTTTTTAATATGTTTGTTTTGTCTGCATCGCTTGGAAACGGCAGCGATGACGGATTTATACGCCGCCTTTATGAGGCAGAGGAGTATATCGGCAGAGAAAACATTGAAAATTATTTGAATGGCGGTATCCGTGCCGTTCATCACAGTGAAAATTACCGTGCCGCAGAGAAGCCCGCATACCGTGTTGTGGCAATGCGTATTGCAAGGCTTATCCCGATTTTACAGCGTGTAAATGATGATACGCACGTTATTGCATTTGACGGACGTGCCGCTGCGGGCAAAACCGAGGCGGCGAAGGCGTTCTGCTTTATAACGGGGGCTGCTGCGGTACATATGGACGATTTCTTTTTGCCAACGGAGCTACGCACTGAAGAAAGACTTGCAGAAGCAGGCGGAAACGTGCATTATGAGCGTTTTTCGGAGGAGATCTTGCCGTTTATAAAATGCAAAGACGGTTTTTCCTACCGTGTTTTCGATTGCTCAAAAATGGCACTTTGCGGCATGCGTGAAGTCAAGGCAGCTGATTTGCGTGTGGTTGAGGGGGCATACAGTATGCACCCTTACTTCGGCGACTATGCGGATATAAAGGTTTTCTTTGACGTTGATGCCGATGAGCAGATGCGTCGCATATTTCTTCGTAACGGAGAAAACATGGCTCGCATGTTTAAAGAAAGATGGATTCCCATGGAGGAAAAATATCACGCACGCTTCGGCATAAGGGAAAAAGCCGATATTACGGTATAATTTACGTTCCCTCCGTCAACACTTATTAAAAAGTGCTGACGGAGGTGTTTTTTTGCTTTTTACGGGTAGTTATGAGGAGAATATAAAGCTTATAGACGGTATGCTGTTGCCCGACAGGTCGTTTGACATAATAAAAAGGCGGTTGATCGTAGCTGAAAATGAGCTTACCCTTTACTATATTGACGGCTTTGTGAAGGACGAGAGCATGCAGAAGCTTATGACGCATTTTCTCTCGGTTAAGGAAATGCCCAAGGGCGAGGGGGCTGCACAGCGTTTTATAGACGGTAACGTGCCGTACGTAGAGGTTGAAACGGCGTATGATACCGAGCGTGCCATTATGCAGGTTATGAGTGGCGGAGTGCTGATACTTGGCGAAACGTTCGGAAACAGTGCTGTGCTGATAGATGCGCGTACTTACCCTGTACGCGGAGTTGAGGAGCCTGAAAGCGACAGGGTAATGCGCGGAGCACGTGACGGCTTTGTGGAAACTCTGATTTTCAACACGGCACTTATCCGCCGCCGCATACGTGATACAAACTTGCGTGTGGTATACAAAAATATCGGCAGTTCCTCGAAAAACGATATCGCACTTGTATATCTTGAGGGAACAGCCGATGAAAAATATGTGAAATGGCTTGAAAAAAAGCTTGATGGAATAAAGGCGGACAGCCTGCCGATGGGGCATGAAAGCCTTGCAGAGAGCCTTATCGGGCAAAAGTGGTACAATCCTTTTCCCAAAATCAGATATACCGAGCGTCCCGACACGGCTGCGGCACAGATAATGGAGGGCAGTGTGCTGCTGCTTTGCGACACCTCGCCCGATGCCATGATATTGCCGACATCTATTTTTGACTTTTTGCAGGAAACGGGTGACTACTATTTTCCGCCGTTTACGGGAACCTATCTGCGAATCGTGCGGCATACTATTTTCTGGCTCACGCTTTTTCTGGTACCGCTATGGTATCTGCTTGTGATGCATCCGCAGTATGTGCCGCAGTGGCTTTCGTTTGTCATACCCGAGGACCACGGTTCGCTGCCGCTCGTTGCACAGCTATTTTTGGTTGAGTTTGTGATTGACGGGCTGAAGCTGGCTTCTATGAACACGCCGAGCATGCTTGCAAATTCTTTAAGCGTTGTCGGCGGTCTTATCCTCGGTGATTTTGCGGTTGACATAGGTTGGCTTATACCCGAGGTTATTCTGTATATGGCGTTTGTAGCCATTGCAAACTTTACGCAGGCAAGCTATGAACTTGGCTATGCGGTAAAGTTTATGCGCATGCTTCTGCTTGCGGCTACAGCGATTTTCGGTGTGTGGGGGTTTGTGCTTGGGCTTGTTGGAATAATAACGCTGATTGCGACAAACGCAAACCTCAATCGCCGCCGCTCCTACCTCTATCCGCTTATACCGTTTAACGGAAAAGCACTGTGCAGACTATTGTTCCGATTGCCAAAGAAGTAGATTATTGTTTATGATGATATGAATTTCATTGACATACCGTAGGGCGGGGGCTTGCTTCCGCCGCTGGTACGATATCAAATCACGGCTTACGGCGGGAGATAAACCCCCGCCCTACATGTTTGCTTGTCCCCGTTACTTTCCTAAACCTTAATTTATCTTCACATTTGCCTTTTTCAAAACAAAAAGCCAAGCGTTAGCTTGGCTTTGTTCAGTTCTTTTTCAGTAACTTTTTTGCGAACTTTAAAATCGAATGTATGGTTTTACTGCGGCGATAAAACGGATAACGTTTTAACTGTTTTTTCGTGTATGCAATATATTCTTCTTCGTTTATACTGTGATAGGTGTCACCCTTATAATAAGCAACCATTTTCGCCAGAACCTGCGAGGGCTTTACACCGTATTCCATTGCGAGCTGATTGTCGCCCGACATAGTAAGCGTTTTTCCCCTTTTTTCGATAAGACGGTGCAGAACAAACTGTCCGCTTTCACGTCTGTAAAAAAGCACGTCACCCTCGTTTATGCAATCAACGGCCGCAAGCACAACAGAGTCATCACCTTGATGCAAAAGCGGCTCCATACTTATGCCACGTGGGTAAAATCTGAACTCTCCACCGCTTTCGATAACCTCTTTCATAAGCGGATAAAGCTCATTAAGTTCCACTACGTCACGCAAGAGCGTTTGCCTCCTTGAGCATACAGAGATATGCTTCTGTGTCACGTGTTGCGGTTTCAAGGTCTATTTCGTACTTGTCGGCAAGTGCCTTTGCAACAGCTTCAAGTGTAGTTTCTTCTTTGAGAAGATCCCAGATGAATGCACCGGTTTCGTTAAGTGCTATCATTCCGCCGCCCTCTGCTGCACGTGCTGCAGAAACAGCGTAGTATTTAGTGCCGATTTTTCTAACAATGTATCCGTCTTTGATTTTCATACGAAATCTCCTTTTGTATACTTTTCCTTACAACGAGAATAGTATATATGATTTTTTATAAAATGTCAATGAAAATTTATAAAAAACATTTACACGGTTGTGAAAATATGCTAAAATTGTTGTGTATTTTAAATTAGGAGCATATTAATGAATTATAATAACGAACCTGATGCACATTTGCTTGCAAAAAGGCGTCAATATATGAAAAAAACAAAGCGGCTGAAAACCTTTGTAATAGCCTTTATCTGCGTTACCATTCTGGCAGTATGGGTTCTCATCGGCTGGGCAGCGTATAAGCTTTCCCAAAACTATATGCCACCCGAAGAAACCGTTACCTCTACGGCTGAAATTACACAGACTGAGTATGTTACCGAAGAACCGATTATTGCATCTCCTGACTCTTTTTATGAGGGCAACGTAACCGAAAAGCTTGCATTGGATAAAAAGCAGATGTATGCAGGCTCGCTTATTCTCGTTACCGATGAGATTGACCGTGCGTACCGTGCCGAGGGTGCGGATATCGTTACTTTGCTCGGTGCAAAGTCGTCAAAGTACAAAATAGTTGACAATTCGATAAAGCTTGAGCGTGCGGCATTCAATGCGGCAGAGGAAATGTTCGGTGCGTTCTATTCTGCGACGGGTAGTGCAAACTACCATTTGCGTATGGCGTATTTTGATGCACCGAGTGACAGATGCACACATGAGCATCTCACAGGCTATGCTTTTGACGTGAATATTTATGACGGTACGCCGACGGCACTTGCTTCGGCAGGCGAACCATATAACTGGATTTACGAAAACTGTGCAAAATACGGATATATTCTGCGTTATCCTGACAGTGACAGCGACCATTTCAGATACGTTGGCAAAGGTCATGCTGCGTACATCTTTGAAAACGGCATGACGCTTGAAGAGTATATCGGGGTTTTACAGCGTCATATGTACGGTGAAAAGCATCTTACCTTTGAGTATGACGGTGTAAATTATGAGTGCTTCTACGTGCTTTTTGACGGCGGTGCAGAAAGCGTTGAAATTGAAATTCCCAAAGGAATTGATTATACAGTTTCGGGCGATAACGTAAGCGGAATAATTGTTACTTTGCATAAATAGGGAAACTTTCGGTTTTGGGGCAAATAATGGCGGTTTTCTCCCAAAAATGAGTTTACAAACTTTTAAAACGGCTGAAATCTTCGATTTTCGCCGTTTTTCTTTGTTTTTCTCGTTTTTGCGTTTCTTGACACAAAGATAAAAATGATGGTATACTACTATATACGCTATTATAAAGGAGTTGGTATATCTAATGGACGCGGGCAGTATATTATGCTACATATTGCTCATTTTAGGCGGTGCATATTTTGCAAGCGCCGAGAGTTCGTATGCGAGAGCCAATAAAATCAGACTCAGGAATGCCGCAGAAGACGGCAACCGCAAGGCTAAGAAGGCTCTCCACATAACAAACAACTTCGATAAGGCGATTATTACTATCCTTATTGGTAACAACATCATGCACCTTACGTGTTCTGCTCTTGCAACGGTTATTGCCGCAAGCTGGGGCATTCCTGCGATTCTGTCAACGGTTGTTACCACGTTGATCGTATTTTTGTTCAGTGAGATGCTTCCCAAGAGTTTTGCTAATGCAAACAGTGAGAAGGTTGCACTTGCGTATGCACCCTCACTCTCTTTTTTGATGAAGCTTTTTACTCCCGTTGCGTTTTTGTTTGTAAAAATCAGCGCACTGTTTTCAATGATTTTCGGCGGCGGTCAGGACGAGCGTATCACCGAGGAAGAGCTTGAAACCATTATTGACACCGCAGAGGAAAGCGGCACTCTCGACGAGGAGCAGGCAGACCTTTTGCAGGGTGCGGTGGAGTTTACCAAGACACCCGTTGAGGACGTTATGACAATGCGTGACGATATCTTCGGTATTGAAATACACGAGGATCCCGCAAAGATACTTGAAACGGTTAAGACCACGTCCTTTTCACGTCTGCTTGTTTATGACGGTGACGTTGACAACGTTGTGGGTATACTTTCCGTCCGTGAGTATTTGCGTACTTATTTGCGCCGTGGACACGTTAATATCCGGCGTGTGCTTATAAAACCTAAATTTGCTGCTCCCGATGCGGCTATTGATGACCTCTTTAAGGAAATGAGTGCAGGAAAGCAGCAGTTTCTTGTTGTCCGTGAGGATAACAAGACTGTCGGTATTGCGACGATTGAGGACTTTCTTGAGGAAATTGTAGGCGAAATCTGGGACGAATATGACGTGTATGACGAAGACTTTATTAAGCTTGGCGGTAATTATTTTGAAATTACGCCGAAGATGAAGGTCCGTGATGCACTTGTACGTATCGGCTATGACAAGCGTATTCCCGACGATATTGGCAAGAAAACGCTTGAAGCATGGCTTCGTACAAATATAGAATCCAAACTTTGCGAAGGCGAAGGCTTCACTTATGATACGCTTTCGGTTGTCGCAGGCAAAATTGAGGACGAGACCTTGCTCAGCATAATTGTCCGCCTTTGTGATAATGAAGAAGAAGCAAAGGAGGAACTTGAAAAATGATGAGTTATATTCTGATAGTTGTTCTTATCATCTTCTCCGCATTCTTTTCGGGTACCGAGATTGCTTACACATCGGTAAACCGTGTAAGACTCAGAAGAATGGCAGAGGACGGCAGCCGTGTGGCAGCTCTTGCTGTGCGACTCAGCGATAAGTTTGAGTCGGCACTCACCGCAATTCTCGTCGGTAACAATTTCGTAAATATCGGTGCTTCTGCGGTATCGACCACTATTGCGCTTACCATTGCCGCAGGTTTTGGTAACGAGGGTGCAAAGTCTGTTGCCGTTACGGCTTCAACGGTAATTATTACTATACTGATTCTTATTTTCGGCGAAATAGTGCCTAAAGTAGTTTGTAAACAGAACTCTGAAAAAATGGTGTGTCTTTTTGCATATCCGCTTGCATTCTTCACAATCGTTTTTTCACCGATAACCTTTGTTGTTGCACAGATACTCAAACTTTGCTCTAAAATCTGGGGCAAGAGCGACGATTCGGTTACTGAGGAAGAGCTTGTTACTATTATTGAAGCCGCCGAAGAGGACGGTGGCATTGATGAGGACAAGAGTGAGCTTTTGCAGAGTGCTATTGAGTTCAACGATATATTGCTCAATGAAATAATCACTCACCGCAAGGACGTCGTTGCGCTTGACGTTGATGACAGTATTGCGGAAAACCTGAAAGTTATCAACGCTTCACGCTATAGCCGTCTGCCTGTTTACAAGGGAACGATTGATAACATCGTAGGTATCGTTAATATTAACTACTACTATAAGCAGTATGCTATTAATCACGAAACTCATGTTTCGGATATTATGCGTGACCCTGTGTTCCTGCCTGCATCCATGAGGCTTAATTCCGCACTTGAAACCATGCGTGAAAAGCAGGTGCAGATCGTTGTCGTTCTCGATGAGTACGGCGGCACGCTCGGTATCGTTACAATGGAGGATATCCTTGAACAGATCGTTGGCGACATCTGGGATGAAAGCGATGAAATTATCGTTAGCATTGCTGAAAACGAGGACGGCACGTATAAGGTTCTCGGCGACATGAACGTTTACGATATGTTTGATGAGCTTGACGTTGACGACCGTGACTTTGAGTCGGATTGTAACACCGTTAACGGCTGGTGTGCCGAGGTGCTTGAGCAGACTCCCGAGGTCGGTATGGAATTTGATTACAAGAATCTGCATATCGAAATCACCGATGCTGATGACATTCACGTAATCGAGGTTAAAGTAACCGTAAACGAACTTCCCGAAGAGGAAGAGGAATAAAAAAAATAAAAAATTGCGATATTACTATCGCAATTTTTTTATTCTTCGTAGAAAAAGGTCTGTACATCGGTGGGGATATAATCGCATGGGTTCACACGCTCGCCTGCGATGCACATTTCAAAATGGAGATGCGGCTCCTCGGCAATTTCTATAATTGCACTTTCGCCCACGGCACCGATAATGTCACCGCTTTTCACGGTATCGCCTACTTTCACGGTAACCTCTTCGGCTAAATTCTGGTATACGGTTTCGGCATCGCCGTCATGAGAGATAACTACGGTGTAGCCCATCATCGGATGCTCGTAAACGTTTGTCACAATGCCGTCAGCTGCAGCATAGACCGCTTCGCCGACTGAGCAGGAGATGTCGATACCGTTGTGCGTGCGGTAGTCCTCCATGGTATTTGAATAAACGAGTGTGTCTATTGAAAAATCATTGGATACCGTGCCGTTTGTGGGCATAATAAATTCGGGCAATGTCGGAGTGGTGGGCTCGTTGACGGTGGGCTTTGCCGCGGTGGTTATGGCAGGAGGCGTTACCGTTTCGGGCTTTTTGGCGGTTGTCACGTCAGGAGCCTTTGTGGTTGTGGCTTCGGTTGTAACAATCGGCTTTATTACCTTTTGAGTAACGGCAGGAGTTGTGATAGCGGTGGTGTCAACCTCGGTAACAACGGGAGTTTTGCTGCGGTTTGCGGCTGTGACAAGGCCAACGGTGAGTGCCATTATAAGCAATATCATAATGATAGTAATGTATAAAATTTGTGCAGTTTTTTGCTCATTGTTTTTCTGTTCCATGGTAAGAAATCCTTTCAAAATGTTTTTGCATAGGTAGTTTTGCCATGGAAAAAGCTTTTTATGCGAATCTAAATAAATTAATGCTTACATTAACAAGCCTTCCTCAGACGAGGAAGGTGGCGCCGCAAGGCGACGGAAGGAGGGAACATTTTTAATTGTTACTTTTTTCCCTCCCTCAGTCAGCGTTCCGCTGACAGCTCCCTCGTCTGAGGGAGCCTTCGTTACTTCGCTAAACAATAATTTACCTTGTTTGTTTTTTATTTTAACAACAAAAAACGGCATCAAACGATGCCGTTTTGCTTTTATACCTTACTTCCTTTGGCACCGCCAAGGGAGATGCCCGAAAGCACGTTGCTCTTAAACGAGAAGGTGAGTGCCGCTCTTGCACGGTGGCGCTTGAACGCAAGGTCGATCATGCGGTCAAGAAGCTCCGTGTACTTAACGCCAAGCGGCTCCCAGAGGTAGAACGAAAGTGAGCCGGGAATGGTGTTGATTTCGTTTAAATAAACCTTGTTTTCGTCAACGTCAATCATAAAGTCAATGCGTGAAACGCCCGAACAGCCGAGTGCCTTGAACGCTTTTACTGCCATTGTGCGTATTTCCTCACGCATCTCTGCGGTAATAGGTGCAGGAATCTTACGTTTAACGCTTGCCATGCCCTTTGCACCGCCGCTTTTTGCGCCCGAAATGTATTTGTCCTCAAATGAGAGAATTTCATCGCCGCTTACAGGCTCCTCGCACTCGGACGCTTCGGCAGAGAAGCGGTCGCCAAGCACCGAACAGTTTATCTCACGAAGATTTGTAATTGCACGCTCAACTAAAACTACTTCAGCAAAGGAGAATGCGGTGTCGAGCGATTTTGTCAGTGCTTCATGGTCTTGAGCAACGGAAATGCCGATGCTGGAGCCGAGGTTGACGGGCTTTACGATTACGGGATAGGTAAAGGTACTTTCAATGTTTTCGATGAGTGCATCAAGCATTTCATAGTCGCTTGTTGTGTAGATTTTTGAGTCAAGTACGGGTATGCCGTATTCCTTGAAAATCGCTTTCATTGCAAACTTATCCATACCGAGCGCACTTGAGGCAACGTCACAGCCTACGTAGGGCAGGCCGAGCATTTCTATGTAGCCCATAAGTACACCGTCCTCGGTGTTTGTGCCGTGTACTATCGGGAACGCAACCTCAATAAAGCCGATACGCTTTTTGCCGAATGTGGAAAGCGGAAGCTTGTAGATTGCCGAAACGTCGTTTTCTTTTACGAGCGTAACCTCGGTGCAGTTTTTGAGCAGAGAGGGAATATCTCTGTAATTCTTGATTTCAAAGAGCGCATCACCCGTATAGAAACGGCTATCCTTTGTAATATATAAAGGAACAACGTCATACTTTTCACGGTCGAGCGACAGCATTGCCTGCACTGCGGAAATGATTGATATTTCGTGTTCGGTGGAGTTGCCGCCAAACATAACTCCAAGCTGAATTTTCATAAAAATCTCCTTAAAAATTATCGGGAAGGTCGTTTTCGAGAAGAACGACCTTTTTCTTGCCATTTGAATTTATTGAGTTGACAAATGCCATTGCATCGTTGAAGGTTCTTGCAACGTAGATTTTACTTTCGTCAAAGCCTGCCGCCTTTGCACCGCTTACTATGGGCTTTGCCTGCTTTTCGCCGACTGCCACGATATAATCACAGACTGCCGCCGCATTTTCTCCGAGCTTTGCATTAAGCTCGTAGCTCTTTTCGCCAAGCTCGATCATGCCCGGAGTAACGATGATTTTTACGGCATCGAAAAGAGCAACTGTGCGTAAAGCAGCAGCAGCGCCTGCGGGATTTGAGTTG
This sequence comes from Eubacteriales bacterium, assembly GCA_045538895.1. Taxonomy (GTDB): domain Bacteria; phylum Bacillota; class Clostridia; order Oscillospirales; family CAG-272; genus UMGS902. The sequence goes on along the minus strand of JAZQEH010000084.1, from coordinate 32,011 downwards.
AACGCATCGTCAATAATTATCATGCCGCCACGGTCGATAAGCTCCATGCGGTGAGGTACACATTTGAGGTTTGCTACTGCACTTCTAAGGTCCGCAAGCGGAATTGAATACGCATCGTTTGCCGCCGCTATTGCACCGACAATGTTAACAACGTTGGCTTCGCCGATAAGACGTGTGCGGTATTGTTGCTCCTCGCTGCCGTGGCAGAGCGTGAACACGGTGCCGCTGCCCGATACGGAAATGTCCTTTGCAAAGTAGTCAGCATCGGGGGTGAGACCGTAGGTTACGGCACTTCTGTGCGGACGGTTTTTGTCAATGGTTTCGCTTGAAATGTTTATATAGAGTTTGCCGTCCGAGGGGATGCCCGAAGCAAGCTCATATTTGGTATTGATAATGTTCTGCACCGAGCCGAAACTTTCAAGGTGCTGCTCGCCAATAGAGGTCACAATGCCGTTTTGCGGATGAACTATGTCGCAAAGCTCCTTGATATCTCCAACGTACTTTGCACCCATTTCGCAAACGAAAATTTCATGTGTTGCACGGAGAGAGCCTCGTATTGTTTTAACAACGCCCATGGGGGTGTTGTAACTTTCCGGAGTCATGAGTACGTTGTATTTTGCACCGAGCAGTGCGGTGAGATAATACTTGACGCTTGTTTTGCCGAATGAGCCTGTGATGCCGATGATTTTAAGACGTGTGTGTGATTTCAGCAATTTTTTTGCATCGTTTATATAGTATCTGCGAACCGCAGCTTCTATCGGTGCGTTTAAAAAGTTTGCAATGATAATTACAAGAGGTGAAAGCAGAGCGGTTAATGCAAGAATGTAGAATTCATAGGCATTTCCGAGGATTACGGCAACTGCGTAAAGTGCGGCGGTTACAAGCGAAAAGGTTATGAGCAAACGCTTTACACGTGCGGTGTAAACGAGGGGCTTTTTCGCTTTTTTAGGCGTGTAGAACAGTGATAAAAGCAATGCCGCAAGTGCAAATAAAAGATGACCGTAAGCGTATTCACGGTAGCTTAAGAGCGAGCATAAAACGGCTGTGACACCGAGGAGGATGCAGGGGATAAGGCGGTGAAAATTGTTGCCGAGCCATACAAACTGCACCTTTGCGGTGTATGAATTAAGCTGAAACATGTGGGTGAAATACCTTGCGGACAGTATTATGAAAAATGATAGCGAAACAAGTGCAAGAATCTGTGCCGAAACTTCCATTATGATTCTCCGTTAGTTATTAAAGAATGAGTCTGCAACACGCAGAAAGAACGCGGTGTTTTCAAGAAAAGAGAAGTGACTGCCGCCTTCGAGAACGACAAGTCCTGCATCGGGAATCTTCTTTTCCATTATTTTTGCATCCGAAAGCGGAGTGGCATCGTCCTTGTCACCCCAGAAAAGCAGAGTGGGGACAGTTATATTTTTTAAACATTTTGTGAGGTCCTCGTTGACCGCCAGAATAAGCGTTTTTTTCATGACCTCGCTTGCGTTGTTGAAGTCCGCCGAGCCACGCTTTTTACGCCAGTTTTCAATGGCATCGGGGAAGAGCTTTTTAAGGGGAGGGAGCGACAGTATCTTCTTTCCGAGCTTATAAAATAAGAGCGAAAGATATTGCCAGAGCGTTTTTTTAGGCTTTATTCCTGCTGAATCGACAAGACATATTTTTTCAATGTCAAATGGCAGGTTCCAAAGCGTAAACATCTTTATGATAACTCTGCCGCCATAGGAATGTCCCATCAGCGAAACCTTTTTAAAACCTAAATATTTTATAAATTCAACCATGAGGCGTGTGCAATCCTCAACCGAGTATGGCTCGCTTGGCTCTGCACTTTCGCCAAAGCCGGGCAGGTCGGGCACTACAACGGTGTAGCCGCTTGAAAGATGCTCGGCAATGCTTGCAAATATTTCCTTGTTGCATCCCCATCCGTGCAGGATAAGCAACAGCTTTTCACCGCTGCCGAAACGTGAATATGCAATTTTACCGTCATAGATTTCGCTCACAGCCGTTCCTCCGAACATAATTATTCATTTTACAGTATAGCATGCTTTTTCGTTTTGTGCCACTCTTTTTGCAATTTTTATGCTATTTTCCTTAAATTTTTTCTTGTAACCGTTAATTGTATATGATATAATATAAAATACCTATATTATACGCATGTACGCACGTGCGTGGGCGATTTTGAACGGAGGTAGTTTCTGTGCAGGCATTTTGGGATATTTTGACGGATTTTTTCACTAAAATCGGAATCCAGTTTACGGCGATGAGTTGGGTGGATATTGCCGATATTATCATACTTGCAACACTGTTGTTCTACGTTTACCGCTTTGTGCGTCAGCGCCGCGCAGGTAAGCTTGCAATAGGACTCAGCTTCCTCGTTGTCATTTATGCCGTAACGGCACTTCTTGACATGCATGCAATGGTCTTCTTGCTTAAGAATATATTTCAGGTCGGTATGCTTGCAATTCTTATTCTGTTTCAGCCCGAACTCCGTGATGCACTTGAAAGAGTCGGCGCCGACCCGCTTCGCTCTATCAAGAATATGACCGAGCCGAAAGAGATTGCCGAGCGTACCGCAGTTATCGAGAATATCTGCATTGCCGCAGGAGAAATGTCACGTGACCGCACAGGTGCACTCATAGTTATCGAGCGTTCCACAAAGCTTGGCGATATTATGAAAACCGGCGTGTATATTGACGCTGTGGTGTCGCAGAACTTAATCAAGAACATATTTTTCAACAAGGCTTCGCTTCATGACGGAGCACTTATAATCTCCGACTACAGAATCGCAGCGGCAGGATGCTTTTTGCCGCTTACACACAATGCCACGATCAACAAGGACAAGGGAACACGTCACCGTGCAGGCGTAGGCGTGAGCGAGGTGAGTGATGCGATTGTTGTGATCGTGTCCGAGGAAACCGGCGAGATCTCGCTTGCTATGGACGGACATCTTTACGGCGGACAGAACTATACAACGCTTCGTAAGCAGTTGACCGATCTGTTGCTCGGCGACATGCAGAACAAGAAAAAGCGTATTCTGAGAAAAAACAAAAACGGAAAAGAGGAGGGTGCAGAGAATGGCGAAAACGAATAAAGACACGTCTAAAGAAAACAGAATCATTGCCGACATCATCCCCCGTATTATCTGTCTTTTGCTTGCACTCATAATATGGATATACGTTGTGTTCAACGATACCCCCGATTATGAAAAAAGCTTTGAGGGCGTTTCGGTTACGCCCATTAACGTTGCCGTGCTTGACGATAACAGCCTTACCGTTTACGGCGACATAAACGCAACTGTTGAGGTCGTTATTTACGGTGCACGTGGCGATATCACGACCTATTCCTCCGATGATATACGTGCAACCGTCGATTTTATAGGTATAACCGAGGCGGGTGAGCATACTCTGCCGATAAAAATTGAATTGCCTGATGGGGCAACCGCCAGAAGCTATTCTCCCAAAAACGTTACCGTAAACGTGCAGGAGGTTACCGAAAAGCAGGTTCCTATTATTGCAAATCCGAAATATGAAACCGCATATGTAATCGGTGAGGCTACATGCTTGAATCAGATTGGCTTGCCGATAGATACCGTTACGGTTTCCGGCCCTGCTTCAAAGCTTGACCTTATCGACCACGTCGAGGCACGTCCGTCATATGACGGTCTGCTCACGTCAAGCGTTACCGCTGTGGGTGTGCCGCTTGTTACATGCACCAAGGACGGTGAGGAGATTCAGAGCCCGTATGTCAGCGTAACTCCCGCAACTGTTAAAGTAGAGGTTCCCGTTTACGATGAAAAAGAGGTGGCTGTAAAGGTTGATACCGACAGTGTCGCACTTAAGGGAGATATCAAGAGTATAACCGTGAAGCCTGCGACTATCAAAATCAGAAAAAAGATAGTCCGCAACGAAAATCTTGATGACATAAACGAGATCTGCGTTGCAATCTTCAACGAGGAAAACATTACGGGCATGGAAAGCAGCGAGAAAATCGTGCTTCCCGTAAAGCTTGAAAACGGCTATGAGAATATGAGCGATTTTGACAGCGTTACCGCAACAGTTGTTTACCGTGAAAACAGCGATACGATTTCATCGCTTATGTCATTTGACTGTACCGAGTTTTTCCTTGAAAACCCAAGCGGTAAAGCATTCAAACTTGTTACCGAAAGTGTCAACGTAAAAATACGTGTGCCGAAAATGACGGCAATCGCACTTTCGGGTACATATAACGCCTTTGACGAGTTTTTGCTTGTCGGCTCTATTGACAACTTAAAGGACGGCAAGGTCAAGATGTCGCTTAAGGTGCCGGATAAATACGGTGACGGCATTGCTCTCGTCGGCGAGTATTACGTAGAGGTTAGTTTAGTTAAATGACCGAATATATTATAAGCGGCATACCGCTTTCGCTTGACTCGACGTATGAGGAGGCGGTGGCTGCCGCAGCAAAAAAATTACGCCGTGCGGGAGTACACGCAGTCAGCCTGTCTGTGTACCGCCGTAGTGTGGATGCACGCAACAAGCGTGACATAAAGCTTGTCTATGCGGTGCGTTTTGCGGTGGAGGGGACACTCAAAAAGGAGCTTTGCCAAAAGCTTTCCCTGCAGAGTGCAGCTTCCGACCGTCTTGTGTTCAAAAAGGGCAGTGAGCCGCTTGCGGCACGTCCGATAGTTGTCGGTATGGGGCCGTGCGGACTGTTTGCTGCACTTGTGCTTGCCGAGCAGGGTTATAAGCCGCTTGTGCTTGAGCGTGGCGGCGACGTGCAGAGCAGAGTAAAAGCGGTTGATAGTTTTTATCAGAACGGCGTACTCGACGAAAACTGCAATATTCAGTTCGGTGCAGGCGGTGCGGGAACGTTTTCAGACGGCAAGCTTGTTACCCGCATTACCGATTCGAGATGTGCATTTGTGCTGAAAAAGCTTTATGAAATGGGTGCACCGAAAGAGATACTCACAAATGCCAAGCCGCATATAGGAACAGACATTCTGCGTGAGGTTGTGGACAACGCGGCAAAGAAGATCGAGAGTCTTGGCGGCGAAATAATGTATAACACCTCATTCCTCGGCTTTGGTGAGGTAAAAGGCGGTGCCCGCCGCATAATTACGTCACGGGGAGATATGTTTGCATCGGTAACGGTGCTTGCTATAGGACACAGCGCACGTGACACCTATGAAATGCTGCTTCAGCGTGGCACAAGTATTGATGCAAAGGATTTTTCGGTAGGTTTCCGTATAGAGCATCTTAAGGCGGATATAGATTTATCGCTTTACGGTGAGTTTGCAGGGCATAAGGCTTTGCCGTATGCCGAGTACAATCTTTCATACAACACAAAGTGCCGTGGCGTTTACACGTTTTGCATGTGTCCGGGCGGTGAGGTCGTTGCAGGTGCCTCGGAGAGAGGTATGCTGTGTGTGAACGGTATGAGCCGCTTTGCACGTGACGGCAAAAACTCAAACAGTGCAGTGTGCGTTTCGGTATTCCGCAGTGATTACGGCGGCACTCCCCGTGAGGCTATAGAATTTCAACGCTCGCTTGAGCGTGCGGCATTCACCGCAGGCGGCGGTGATTACTCTGCACCCGTTTCAAGTGTCGGTAAATTTTTAGGCACGTCATCGGAGCATGGCAGAGTACAGCCCACTTATATGGGCGGCAAGGTAAAGGAAACCGAGCTGAACGGACTTTTGCCAAAAGAACTTAATGATACATTCGGTGCGGCACTTGTGGATTTCGGTAAAAAAATCAAGGGCTTTGATTCTCCGCATGCAATGCTTTCAGGGCTTGAAACACGTACAAGCGCACCGCTTAGAATTCTTCGTACAGATGAACTTACCATGATTGGTGAGAGTGATATTTTCCCCGGCGGCGAGGGGGCAGGATACGCAGGCGGCATAACGTCTGCCGCAGTAGACGGTATCAGAATCGCCGAAAAAATTATCGGTAGATACAGACCGATGGAATGATATGTAATACTGTGTGGGGAAGTTTTTGAAAAACCTCCCCCACACCCCCGTAAAACTTTTAAAACAGTTTGCACATTGCAAATTGGTATTCACAAATTCGTAGGGGCGATTATTAATCGCCACTACGGATAGGCATTGACTTTTTTGCGTTTGCGGTTGCATAAGTACCGCTTGAAGTTGTTTATTATTAAAAATTGGAGATATATTGAAATGCAAAAGAAATGGAACGTGCTCGGTGAGCGAAACAGTGTCACCGAGGAGCTTGCACGCGCTCTGGGCATAGGTACGCTTGCCGCAGGATTGCTATGCAACCGTGGCTATACCACCAAAGAGGCGGCAGAGAGATTTATTCACATGGAGGAGGAGCTTCTCCATTCGCCGATGTTGCTCCGTGACATGGGCAATGCGGTAAAACGCATCAAGGAGGCACTTGAGCGTAAAGAGCGAATAGTTATTTACGGCGACTATGACGTTGACGGTGTTACCTCCGTTACTATTCTTTACCTTTACCTTGAGGAAAAAGGTGCTGACATAGGCTATTACATACCCAACCGTATGGGCGAGGGCTACGGTATGAGCGAGGGCTCGCTTGACCACCTCATTGACGAGGGTGCAAACCTTATCGTCACCGTTGATACGGGTATCACCGCAAATGCAGAGATCGAGCATGCGTCATCACGCGGCACCGACGTTGTTGTTACCGACCATCATGAGTGCCACGGCGACCTGCCAAAGGCGGTTGCGGTAGTAAATCCCCGCCGTCCCGACTGCGATTATCCTTTCAAGGAGCTTGCAGGTGTAGGCGTTGTGTTCAAACTGCTCTGTGCGTTTGAGGCAAGCTATGAAAACATCAGTGAGCAGGAGGCGGTTCGCCGCATCTGCGAAAAATATGCAGACCTCGTTGCGATTGGCACTATTGCCGACGTAATGCCGATAAAGGACGAAAACCGTCTTATCGTTGCATACGGACTTCATAAAATCGAAAAAGCGGAGCGCATGGGACTCACTGCACTTTGCGAGGCGGTTTCACGAAAGCCTGACGGCTCAAAGGTTGCCCGTGCTCCGAAAATCACATCGAGCTTTGTTGGCTACACACTTGCCCCCCGTATAAATGCGGCAGGCAGAATAAGCTCGGCAAGCCTTGCAGTTGAACTGTTCCTCACGTCCTCACGTGATAAGGCAGACGAGCTTGCGGCACGTCTTTGCGACATAAATCGAGAGCGTCAGAGCGAGGAGAACCGCATTGCGGTTGAGGCATATGCCAAAATTGAGGCGGATCACGATTTTGAAAAGAATCCTGTTATCGTGCTTGAGGCGGATGCATGGCATCACGGTGTTATCGGTATCGTTGCTTCACGCATAACCGAAAAGTACGGGCTCCCGTCAATTCTGATTTCGTTTGACGGTGCACAGAGTGACGGAAACGTTGATATCGGAAAGGGAAGCGGTCGCTCGGTCAAGGGACTCAACCTTGTTGATGCACTTGTGCATTGCGGCGATCTGCTTGAAAAATTCGGCGGTCACGAGCTTGCGGCAGGTCTTAGCGTACGCCGAGAGAATATTGACGCTTTCCGTGAAAAGATTAACGCATATGCACGTGAAAACTTCTCGCATGAGGATCTTGTTCCAACTCTTGATGCGGATTTTGAGATTCTCGGTGAGGAGGTCAATCTTGAGAATGCCGATGAACTCCGTATACTTGAGCCTTACGGTGTTTCAAATCCCGTGCCTTCGTTTATTCTCCGCAACATGAAGGTTGGCGACGTGCAGTCGATATCTTTTGGCAAGCATACGAAGATTCTGCTTGAAAGAAACGGCATGCCACCTCTTACGGCAATGTATTTTTCACGTTCCCCCAAGGATGCCGAGGTGTTTATCGGGGATACTGTTGACGTGTTTGCTACAATGGACATCAATGAGTTCGGCGGACACCGCTCGGCACAGCTTATTGTCCGTGATATCCGTATTTGTGAAAGCGAAGCGAAAAAATACAGTGTGCTTAAGGCACGCTATGAGGAAATATGGCAGGGCGGTGCAATCGCTTCGGACGAGGACGTTATTCCCACACGTGATGAGTTTGCAACCGTGTATAATTTCATCCGCCGCCGTCTGCGTTTCGGCGAGGACGTGTTCAGCGTGAGAGAAATGCTTCTCCGTGAGGAGCCGCTTTCTAAACTCGGATACATTAAGATCCGCTTTATAATCAACGTTTTGCTTGAAATGAATATCATCGGAGTCGAGGAAGTCGGCGACGAGAAGTATTCGTTCAGACTTCACTATCAGAATAAGCATACCGACCTTGAAAAGTCGGCATTGCTCCGCAGACTCCGCACCCAGCAGAGAAGATAGATTAATGTTTATATTGCCTCCCTTGCCTAAAGGGAGGGGGACCGCGTTAGCGGTGGAGGGATACGTAAAAAACATAGTAAATACAGTGATTTAGAACGTATCCCCCAGTCGCCGTTCGGCGACAGCCCCCTTTAGGCAAGGGGGCCTACACTCCCATAAACTTTAATTTACAACAACCGCTATTTCTATTTTTTGAGAGAACTTATGGAAATTGAACTTTACAATCAACTTTGTCTTGCTCTTGATATGAGCGGCAAAAACTATAACCGTGAGAAGATTACCGAAGCGTTCAACTACGCTGATGAGCTTCACGCAGGTCAGAAAAGGCAGAGCGGCGAGCCGTATATTTCGCATCCCGTTGCCGTTGCCGAAAACGTTATAACTCTCGGTCTTGATACCGATTCTATTTGTGCGGCATTGCTCCACGATACTGTTGAGGACTGCTCGGATAAGACAAATCTTGACATTATCAAAGAGCGTTTCGGAAGTGACGTTGCAATGCTCGTTGACGGACTTACAAAGCTTGTGCTTATCGACGTTGAGGATAAGCAGGAGCAGAATATCGAGAATATCCGCAAGATGTTGCTTGCAATGTCGAAGGATATCAGAGTTATCTTTATCAAGCTTTGTGACCGTCTTCACAACATGCGTACGCTTTCTGCAAAGCGAGAGGACCGTCAGCGTGCCATTGCTCTTGAAACCATGTATATTTACGCACCTCTTGCCCACCGTCTTGGTATCAGCCTTATCAAGCACGAGCTTGAGGAGCTCAGCCTTTCATACCTTGACCCGATTGGCTACGAGGAGGTCAAAAGCAAGGTTGAGGAGCGTTTCGGGCTTTCACGAACACTTATACGTGAGGCTAAAGAGGAAATTGCCGCAAAGCTTACCGAAAACGGCATTAAATTTGAGCTTAAGGGCCGTGTAAAGTCGATTTATTCGCTTTACAACAAGATGTACAATCAGCAAAAGGCATTCGATGAGATTTATGACTTTTATGCGCTCCGCATAATCGTTGATACCGAGCTTGAATGTTATACAGCACTCGGTCTTATTCATGAAATGTTCCACTCGATTCCCGGTAGATTCAAGGACTATATTTCTACGCCTAAGCCCAATCTTTACCGCTCACTTCACACAAGCGTAATGAGTTCGTCGGGTATTCCGTTTGAAGTGCAGATACGTACGCACGAGATGCATCAGCTTGCTGAATTCGGTGTGGCGGCACATTGGAAGTACAAGTCGGGCGAAAGTGCAAGCGAGAGCATAGACGAAAAGCTTCAGTGGGTTTCACGTCTTCTTGATATCGAGGACGATACACGTGACCCCGATGAGTTTCTTGATGCTTTCAAGATTGATATTTTCCGTCATGAAACGTACGTGTTCACACCTAAAGGTGACGTTATCGTGCTTGCACAGGGCTCTACCTGTATCGACTTTGCCTATGCCATTCACTCGGCGGTCGGCAACAAGATGGTTGGTGCAAAAATCAACGGAACTATAGTTCCTATTGACCGCGCCCCCGAAACGGGCGATATTATTGAGATACTAACCTCGTCGTCGTCGAAAGGTCCGTCACGTGACTGGCTCAACATTGTTAAAACAGGCGATGCACGTGCAAAGATTCGTCAGTGGTTCAAAAAAGAAAAGCGTGACGAAAATATTGCTCTTGGTAAGGCAGAGGTTGATAAGGAGCTTCGCCGTTCCGGCAAGACGTTTACGGCTGAACAGCGTAACGAGATAGTTGCCTCCGTTGCTTCCCGTGTGGGCATGAGCTCATCCGATGACCTTTACAATATGCTTGGCTACGGCGGTATGCCGATAAGCAAAATTGCAACGAAACTGCGTGACGAGCTTGACCGTCTTGTCAAGGATGCAGAGCCGCAGATTCCTCTTTCCGCAGAGGAGGTAAAGCTTGCTCCCAAGCACAGGGTAAAAGCCTCAGGCGGCGTTGTTGTTGACGGTGAGGACGGCTGCGTTACAAAGTTTGCACATTGCTGCAATCCATTGCCGGGCGACCAGATAATCGGTTTTATCACACGAGGATACGGCGTGTCGATTCACAAAATCGACTGCCCCAACGTGCTTCGCGGTCAGGCAGACGAGGAGTCACGCGACCGATTTATCAATGCACATTGGGAATACGGTGCGGCCGAGGAAAGTACAAGTGATATTTACGAGGCGCTTGTTATTCTCTATGCTGAAAATTCGATAACCCTGCTTGCAGAGGTTACAACCGCACTTGCGGATATGAAGGTGTCTTTGCTCCAGATAAATACGCAGAAAAAGGGCGATGACAACATGCTTATCAACCTTACGGTAGGTTGTAAAAACATTTCGCACTATAATTCTATTGTCGCAAGACTCAAGAGGGTGCCGAGTGTTATTTCTGTTACAAGAGGATTTGGAAAATGATTGCAGTTGTTCAAAGAGCCGCCTCCGCTTCGGTTATTGCCGACGGAGAGCAGGCAGGTAAATGCGGCAAAGGACTTTTTGTTCTGCTTGGCGTGGTTGACGGGGATAGCGAAAAGGATGCGGAGATTTTAGCCGCAAAGGTTTCAAAGCTCCGTATTTTCACAGACGAAAACGATAAAATGAACCTCTCGGTAAAGGACGTTTCAGGCAGTGTGCTTGTGGTGTCGAATTTTACTTTAGGCGCAGACGTTTCGCACGGTAATCGCCCGTCGTTTACCCCTGCGGCACACCCTACGGTGGCAGAGCCTCTTTATGAGTATTTTATGAAATGTCTTGAAAACGAGGGCGTTCCCGTAGAAAAGGGCGTTTTCGGTGCGGATATGCAGATCTCGCTCCATGCCGACGGCCCTGTGACCATCCTGATGGATTCGAAAATTTGGAATAAATAAGAAAGATAAATTATTGTTTATGGGATTGTTTAAATGTATACCGTAGGGGCGATTAATAATCGCCCGTCAGCCGCCAGCAGATGTTGTACATGCGGGCGATTGATAATCGCCCCTACAGATTTGTGGTTTCCATTTTACAACCCATAAACATTAATTTACAGAATTATCATGATTTTAAACATAGAGGGAAATTTAAACAGATACTATGCGCAGACACTTTGCCTTATCTACTTCCCCGGTGCAAAGTTTGCCGAGGACGAGGTTGAGCGTGCAGACGTACCCGTAGTTGATTTTGTCGTTGTCGATAAAGAGGACGGCATTTTTTCGCGTGCAACGATACGTGTCGGCGATAAAAAATGTGAGGCGGAGTGTTTTGTTCCGTTTTCCGAGATCTTTCCTAAAGAACGTGTACGCAAAATGGCTTCGGGACATGCAATGACGCTTGCGGCAAAGGACTTTTTCGGATATATTTCACCGTGGGGACTGCTCACGGGTGTACGCCCTGCAAAGGTAGCGGCACAGTATCTTACCGACGGCTTCGGTGTTATGAAAACGAGAAAACTGCTTGCAACCGAGTATTTTTTAAACCCTAAAAAGGCATTTCTCGCAACGCAGGTGGCACAGACCGAGTTGAAACTGACCAGGAATATGGATACCGAGGCTTGCAGTGTTTACATTTCAATTCCGTTTTGCCCAACGAGATGTGCGTATTGCTCGTTTGTTTCGGCGTCGCAAAAGATGCTTTCGATGCTTGACGATTATCTGAATCTGCTTATCAAGGATATAAAAAATGTGTTTGCAACCGTAAAGTCGCTCGGTAAGCGAGTGGTTACGGTTTATATCGGCGGCGGCACACCGACAACGCTTAATGCACGTCAGCTTAAAAAACTGCTTGCTACCGTTGCACAGTGTACAGACGTTACTCTGCTTGACGAGTTTACGCTTGAAGCAGGCAGACCTGACACAATCACTCCCGAAAAAATGCGTATTGCAAAGGAATACGGAGTTACTCGTGTCAGCGTAAATCCGCAGACACTTGCCGATAACGTGCTTGAAAACATCGGCAGAAAGCATACAGCTGAGGATTTCTTTGCGGCATACGAAATTGCAAAAGAGTCGGGCATCCATGATATCAATACCGACCTTATCGTGGGGCTCCCCGGAGATAATTTCAAAAAGTTTTCAAGTTCGCTTGAGCGTATCATGGCACTTGAGCCGTCAAATATAACCGTACATACGTTTTGCTTCAAGCGTGCGGCGGCACTGTCAAAGGCTGACGGAGAGCAGTTTGTGCCCGATGTACCCGTTGCCGCAAAGTGCATACAGTATTCGCAGCTTATGCTTGCAAACGCAGGCTACAAGCCCTACTATATGTACCGCCAGAAGAATGCCGTCGGCAATCTTGAAAACGTCGGATTTGCAAAGGCGGGCAGTGAGTGCATGTACAACATCTACATGATGGAGGAGCTTCATTCTATATTCGGTGCGGGTGCCGGTGCGGTTACAAAGCTTGTGGAGTTTGACGAAAACGGCGAGCGCCGCATGAAACGCATATTTGCACCCAAATATCCATACGAATATGTAAGGGATATCGAGAAAATACTGAAAGGTGACGGGGAAACACCCTCGTATAAACAGAAGGTATTTGAGTTTTTCGGTAAATAATGGAGGCTTTATGAAGAGTGTTAATATCAATTTCACTTCCGAGGCGGAGATAAAGAGCTTTGTTGCTAAATGCGAAGCCGAGTATTTTGAAGATGTTAAAGGTGCGTTTAACCTCACGCTTAACAGCGGTAAGATCATCACGCTTTGCGGTCCGAGCTGCTCCGGTAAAACCACAAGTGCGAGGATTTTAGACGATGATTTCAAGGAGTGCGGCAAGGAGCTTCATTCCATCTCCATTGACGATTTTTATTTAAACCGTGACGTGCTTATAGCACGCAGTGAAGAAAGCGGTGAGCCTGTGGACTATGATTCGCCCTCGACTATTGACCTTGAGCTTTTCGGAAAAGTTATTGAGGATATCGAGGACGGCGGCAGGGTTCTTTTGCCGAAGTTTGATTTCTCGCTCGGCCGCCGTGTCGGAATGGAGGAGATTTATGTCCGTGATGAGGACGTTTATCTGTTTGAGGGAATTCAGGCGGTTTATCCTGAGTTTGTAAAGTATCTTCGCGGTCATAATTACACCTCGCTTTTTATATCGGTTGAGGAGCCGCTTGAGATCTGCGGTGAAACGTTCAGCCCACGTGAACTCCGTTTCATGCGCCGTCTTGTTCGTGACGCACGTACAAGAGCAACGAGTGCAGAGCGTACGTTTGAGATCTGGGGCGGAGTTGTTGCCAACGAGGATAAGAATATTTATCCCAACCTTGACGGTGTTGACTACCGCATAAACTCTGTTATGGCTTATGAAGTATCGGTTATAAAGCCGTTTGTGCTTCCTTTGCTTTCGGGTATTGCCAATGATAGCAAATACAAGAGTGAAGCGGACAGTCTTATAAAAAAACTTGAAAACATTCCTGTAATTGATGCAAAATACGTTCCGGACAATTCTGTTTTCAGGGAGTTCATTGGAGAAAGGAAGTAATACTTTGGCTTCTACACAAAAAACAAGCACGAAAATGTTTGTAAACGGTGTGCTTATCCTTACGATATCAAACCTTATCGTAAAAGCAATAGGTCTGCTGTTCAAAATTCCGCTGCATGATATACTCGGCGACGACGGCATGGGCTATTTCAATGCGGCATACACAATTTACACAACGTTTTTCATGATATCCACGGCGGGACTCCCCGTTGCGATATCCTATATGATTTCACGCAGCCGTGCGGCGGGTAACTTCAATCAGGTAAAGAAGATCATGCGTATCGCATTTACGGTTTTCTTTATCATAGGTGCGTTAGGTTCGGGAGCGCTATTTTTCGGTGCGGGATTTTTTGCCGATGGTGTTGCAGAAATTCCAGAGGCGAAGTATTGTATAATGGCAATAGCTCCAACGTTGTTCTTTGTTTGTATTACAAGTGCATTCCGTGGCTATTTCCAAGGGCATCAGGTAATGTGGCCCACGGCACTTTCGCAGCTTCTTGAATCACTTGGCAAGCTTGTAATCGGTATTTTGCTTGCGAAGTGGTCTATCGCAAGAGGTGACGAACTTCCCGTAACTGCGGCATGGACTATCTTCGGTCTTACTATAGGCGTGCTTTGCGGCATGGGCTTTATCTGGATTGCAAAGCTGCTTTACAATACACAGAAGATCAACGAGGAGTACCGACTTGAAAACAGCGATACAATGGCGGTTGCCCCCACTCGCTCACTGCTCAAAGAACTTGTGGTAATGGCAATTCCCGTTACTCTTTCGTCATCGGTAATGTCGCTTGCGAACCTCATTGACTTAACCGTTATTTCCCGTCAGCTTCAGTCGATCGGCTTTACTACTAAAGGTGCGGCAGCTCTTTACGGTAACTATACAACGCTTGCTGTGCCTATGTTCAATCTTATCCCCGTGCTTGTTTACCCCATAGGATACTCGCTTGTGCCCATGATAAGCGCATTGCTTGTCAAGAATGAGCATAAGGAAGCCGACAGAGTTATGACCTCGTCACTAAAGACGGCGGCTATTCTTTCTATGCCGTGTACGGTTGGTATGGCGGTGCTTTCAACTCCTATTTTAACTATGATTTACGGCGGTGTAAAACTGCTTGATAAGTATATTGCAGAGGGCAGCGAGCTTTTGAGTGATAAGATGTTTATGTCTTATATTACGCCCGAAACCACTTCTGCAACGCTTGCAGGGCCGCTGCTTTCAACACTTGCAGTGTCCTCGTTCCTTGTGTGCATGCTTGCGATAACAAACTCGATTTTACAGGCTAACAAAAAGCCGTATCTGCCGCTTATTTCTATGCTTATCGGTGCGGCGGTAAAAATTGTTGCAAGCTTTGTGCTTATCGGCAACCCGAATGTGGGTATCAACGGTGCCCCCATTTCCACTGATATTTGCTATATTATCGTTGTTGTCTGCAACTTCTATTTCTGTGCAAAGTATGCACGTTTCAAGCCGAGTGTACGCCGTGTGTTCTTAAAGCCGCTTATTTCTGCGGCACTTTGCGGTGTTGGTGCTATAGCTTCATACGCATTGTTTACAAATATCATCGGCGAGTCGAGGATTAATACAATTCTGGCAATCGGCGTTGCCGCAGTTGTTTATTTTGCGGCAATAATCCTGCTTGGCGCACTTGACCGTGACGATTTTGAGTTTATCCCCATGGGCGGAAAACTCTTAAAGGTGTTTGATAAATTACATTTGATAAAGTAAATTAAAGTTTATGGTAACGACGTCAGAACCTTTTAAGGAAAGGTTCCGACACCTCCAAACCTTTTTGTAAAAAAATATTGTCTGTAGCCACGGCTACTTATTAAATATTTTACAGTTTTTCTTTGGTTCTTTCTTCTTAAGAAAGAACACCTTCGTTACTCCCATAAACATTTATTTATCTTTTCTTTATTTATCATCATCAAGGCGCAGAACTGCCATAAACGCCTCGGGAGAAACCTCAACCGAACCGAGCTTACGCATCTTCTTCTTACCTTCTTTCTGCTTTTCAAGCAGCTTCTTCTTACGTGTAATATCACCGCCGTAGCACTTTGCACGCACGTCCTTACGCATAGCCTTTACGGTTTCACGTGCGATAATACGGTTGCCTATCGCCGCCTGAATCGGCACCTCAAAAAGCTGACGAGGTATGTTATCCTTAAGTTTTTCCGCTATACGGCGTGCTCTTGCATAAGCTTTTTCCTCATGCACGATAAACGAAAGTGCGTCAACCTGCTCACCGTTAAGCATAAAGTCAAGGCGGACAAGCTTTGACGGAACGTATTCCGCAAACTCATAGTCAAGCGAAGCATATCCACGGCTACGGCTCTTGAGTGCATCAAAAAAGTCATAGATAATCTCGTTAAGCGGCAAAATATAGTGAAGCTCGGCACGTGTCTGGTCGATATACTTCATATCAATAAAGTTGCCTCGCTTATCCTGACAAAGCTCCATAATACCTCCGACATAATCAGTCGGGGTAATAATAGTAGCACGCACAACGGGCTCTGCCGCAGTTTCTATTTCATCGGGGGAGGGATAGCTTGCGGGATTTTCAATCATGCGGACCTCGCCGTCACGCATCGTTATCTTATAAATGACGCCGGGGGCGGTTGTAATAAGGTCAAGATTAAACTCACGCTCAAGTCTTTCCTCGATAATCTCCATATGCAGAAGTCCAAGGAAACCGCAACGGAAGCCAAAGCCGAGTGCAACCGAGGTTTCGGGTTCAAAGAGCAAAGCCGCATCGTTAAGCTGCAGCTTTTCAAGTGCGTCACGGAGGTCGCCGTAACGTGCGCCGTCGGCAGGATAAATGCCTGCATAAACCATCGGCTGAACGGATTTAAAGCCGGGGAGAGGCTCGTCCGCAGGAGCATCTGCATGGGTAACAGTATCGCCCACACGTGTGTCGCCGACATATTTAATACTTGCGGTGATGTAGCCAACCTCACCAGCCGAAAGGCTATCACGCTTTTTAAGACCGAACGGCTCCATTGAGCCAACCTCAACAACGTCAAATTCTGCACCGTTGCTCATAAGTCTGATTCGCTCGCCTGCCTTAAGTGTACCGTCCATAACACGCACGTATACAACCACGCCGAGATAGCTGTCATAGTATGAGTCAAAAATCAGGCACTTAAGCGGAGCATTTTCGTCACCGACGGGGGCAGGAATATCGCTGACTATCTTATCAAGCACATCGCCTATATTGAGTCCGGTCTTTGCAGAAACGGCAGGACAACCCTCGGCAAGAATACCGATAACGTCCTCTATCTCGTTTCTTACACGGTCAACGTCTGCGCTGGGCAGGTCAATTTTGTTAATAACGGGAACGATCTCAAGATTTGCATCAACGGCAAGATAAGCATTGGCAAGAGTCTGTGCCTCAATTCCCTGTGTTGCGTCAACGACCAAAAGTGCACCGTCGCATGCGTTAAGACTACGTGAAACCTCGTAGTTAAAGTCAACGTGCCCTGGGGTGTCAATCAGGTTGAGGGTGTACTCCTCACCGTTCTGTGCGGTATAGTCAAGACGCACTGCACGCGCCTTGATCGTAATACCTCTTTCACGCTCAAGGTCCATATTGTCAAGCAACTGCTCCTCCATCTCACGGATGGAAACTGTGCGTGTATATTCAAGAATACGGTCGGCAAGAGTGGACTTGCCGTGGTCAATATGTGCAATAATAGAAAAATTTCTTATACGTTTTTGCTTGTCACTCACGGTAAATATACCTTTCAAAAATATTATTGGTTATGGTTGTTATCCTTAAGCATTCTGTGTTTCCATGCAAGAGGTGCCTCACCCACCGCTTTCACAAATGCCTTATAAAAGTTTATGTAATCGCCAAAGCCGCACTCAACACCTATCTGTGCAAGCGAGCTTTCGGAATTGAGAAGCAGGCGTTTTGCCATGGAAATGCGAAGCTCGGTAATGTAGGCATAAGGCGTTTTTCCCGTTTCCTTTTTGAAAACGTTTATCACATGATTCTTACTGTATCCGCATTTTTCGGCAATCTCGTCAAGCAAAAACGGCTTTTGCATATCCTCGGATACCATGGTTATTACCTTTAACACCACAGTGTTTTTGCCGGTGCGGTCATTCTGCTTTTTGAGGCAGGAAAGAATCTCTAAAAACACTGCCGTTTTTTCAATCAGCGATGCCCGCGACATGCGAAGTGCATCGAGTTTTTTAAACAGCGGAAAAAGCTCCGAGAAATCGGCATTTCCCCTTATCGGCAAGCCTTGCCCGCCCGTGTCAAATTCACCCGTAAAATGGATGAAATAATACTTCGGCATGTTGCTTTCTTCGGTTGCCGTATGGTATAACCCTTTGCGTTGAATATAGTATTCCCCTGCCGAAACCGTTACAGGTACGCCATCCTCAACAAACTTAAGCTCACCCGAAAAAACAAGCAAAAGCACGTCCTTTGTGACAACTCTTGTCATGTGCTTTTCATGCTCTTCAAAGAATCGGAAAGAGGCATAATTGTATTCGGGTATAACTTCAAGCGAAAGCATATGTTCCATATATACCTCTGTCACCTCCGTCAGCTTAATAGGTATGGAAACAGTATATCACAAAAGTGTGATATTTGCAATATGAAAGTTTAAATTGATTTTGATGTAAATTAATGTTTATGGGAAATAATCGTCAGAACCTTTTAAGGAAAGGTTCCGACACCTCCAAACCTTTTTGTAAAAAAATATTGTCTGTAGCCACGGCTACTTATTAAATATTTTACAGTTTTTCTTTGGTTCTTTCTTCTTAAGAAAGAACACCTTCGTTACTTCCCGTAAACATTAATTTATCTTAACATGCAAAAAAGGCATCCCGAAGGATGCCTTTTTGTTTCAACTTATTCAGTTGTGTAGTTGTAAGAGGGATCGGTGGGTTCTTCGCTAAAGTCGGGGGTATTGATATCGCCGCCAACTACGCCAACGGGCTTACCGATACGAACTACTACTGCATCAACAGTATCTGCTTCTGCATCGTAGTCGATGTACGCATAGTAAGTAACCTGTACACGGAGAGAACCTTCGTATGTCCATACGGTGTCACCGTCTTCGTTTACGGGAGGAATGAGGTAGTCACACCAGCCGTTCCAACGGAAGTAACCAGCCGAGGAAATAAGACCGTTCTTACCTGCAGTGAGAGTAGATACTCTACCGTTTGCAAGGTCAGCAGTGAAGTCGCTGCCGCTTGTACTGATATGACGCTTAACAGGGAACGTACCTATGGGGTAGTCAACGCCCTGCTCACGGTCTACAAGGTCAACTGAAGAGTAGTACTTACGGTTGCTTTCGTCATCCTTGTAGAATACGTAGGAATCAGCAAAGCTGTATTCGTCAGAGTCTACGTCAGCACCGCCGTCCATGTCGATAAAGAGAACGTTGAGTCCTGCCAAGGTCTGATATACCTTATCGCTGTCCTCGTTGTAGTACAAGGAAGTACCCTTTTCGTCGCCGGTGATTCTGCCGTCGCCGTTCTTATCCTTATCCTGAGTGGAGAAGCTGATTCTGTCCTTAGCTGCAAGCCATGCAAAGCCGCCGTAGTGGTACTCGCCATTTTCAACGAATACTTCGCCGAAGCTTGTAAGGGTTGCTTCGCTCTTTTCAGCATCGTAACGGATTACGCTGTGAATTGAGTTGATGATCTCGCTCAAAGGAGCCTCGGGAGAGGTAGTAACGAGAGTTACGTTCTCGGTTGAACGTGTAACGAGGTTATAAAGACCTCTGTATTCGTGTGTATAAAGCGTTTCGCCGTCTTCGGTTTCCTTAGCGGAGCCGTCGGTGTCCTCAAGGATAGCGGAACCGTTGTAAGAGGTATTTTCAAGCATGATGTAATATGCAATACCGTCAGTGCCGCTTGCACCCTCGGAGGTATTCCATACACTTGCAACGTCGCCGCCGAATACGTTCTTATCAGCATCTGCGTTAACGTATGCTACAGGGTCAAAAATTGTAATCTGTGAATCGGTGGATTCGAGAATTACAGCAGCGTCCGAGAGCCAGAGTGCATTGTTGTCATCAGGGTAGTTGCCGAGAGCGCCCTTAACAACCACGTAACCGTCCTGACCGATAACGGTGCAAACGGTATTATTGGAGGTGCTTACACGCTCGGTAGAAATACCGGTGTTGTTTTCAGCAACGTATACGATGGACTTGTTGTATGTGAAGTATACGGAAGGAGTATCGTTTTCAAAATCTACAGTTGCAAGATCAACGGGGTTAAGAGCCTTTGCGCCGAGAATGTTGCACTTTTCAGTGCCGTAAGCGTAAAGCTCGAACTTGCCGTCTTCATCCTTATCCTCTGCCGCATAGATTGTGCCGTTTGCAACAAAGGTGTTGTAGATTTCCATTTCTTCCCAGGTAAGTGCCTGCTTGTCTTCCCACTTGTCGAACTTAACAGTCTTTACAGCGTCATTTTCGGTATAAGTGAGCGACTCAACGTTGATTTCAGCGAAATTGCCTGTTGTAACGTCGAGAGTTGTGATTACTGCGTAATCGTCAACAAAAGCGATGTCTGTTGCATTTTCGTCCTCTTCAAGGTGCTTGTCGAGAGTTTCAACCATGTCAACAACAACGTAGTCGCTGCCGACAACAACCTCGCTTGAACCGAAGGGCTCAATGTAAATGATCTTGCCGTCATACTCAAGGTATTTTGCATTGTTGTTACCCTTTTCGTAGTTAGCAACCATTGTCTTAACGTCGTTGATGGTGGAAGCGTATGCACCCTCGCCTGCAAGGAGACCGTTTGCATATGCAAACGAGCCGGGGAGACCAACGCTCATTGCGCTGCCGTCAAGAGTATAGGTCTGTGCACCGGTCTTGTAACCGGAAACAGCACCAAGCTGGTATGTGCCGAGATTTTCAACAACCTCAAGCTTGTTTACAAGAGGATTGTAGCAGTAAATCATGAAGTCGCCGCT
Source organism: Eubacteriales bacterium (assembly GCA_045538895.1). GTDB lineage: Bacteria > Bacillota > Clostridia > Oscillospirales > CAG-272 > UMGS902. The sequence continues at coordinate 11,326 of JAZQEH010000084.1, read as the reverse complement.
CTTGATTTCCTTGCCGCTTACAGCTACGCTTGCGGAAAGCTTACCTGTGCTCTCGGAAATCTTGAGAGTTGTGTCGCCGGGACGGTAATTTGTATAAGACTTGCTTGCAATACCGGTAACGCCGCCTTCCTTGCCGAGGAAATACTCAACAAAGTAGCTGCGGTTTTCATCGGTCTTGTCGGTGGTGCTTGTGGTATCGTGAACACCCTGTGCATAGTACATACCGATCATGGTGTACTTAGTGCCACTGTATGTACGCTCTGCATACTGACCGAATGCGTAGGGCTTACGGATAATTGTATCGTAGTTGCCGTCATTGTTGATATCGTAGCATTCGAGAGCGAAATATGTATGATACTCAAGCGAATCGATAAATGCATCAACATCTATATCAATGATAGCATCGGTTGCCTCCAGACCGTACTGCCAGATAAGGGCATACTTGTCAAGGTCCTCAAGAGTAACAGTCTTTGTACCGAGAGTGAGCTTTTCCTTGTCCTCATCATACTTAACAAAGCTAAGCTCGCCGAGGTTTTCGTAGGTAACACCCTTTACCATGCTTGCGTGAACGATAGCGCAATCCTCGTTTTCAAGCTTTTCAGCAGTAGGCTCCTTATCGTCGAATACAACAGCGATAGTCTTACCGATAAGGTCCATTTCGCTTACTTCTGCAGTAGCAGTACCCTCAACAGGGATCTTCCACTCGCTGCCGTAATCAAACACGCCGTCTTCGCCTTCAATAAGCTGATAAGCGGTAATGTAGCCTTCTTCTGCGGTATCATTGTCCCAAGCCGCATAGTTCTCGGTTGCAACGATTTCAAAATACATAGTGGAGGAAACGTTGAAGTTTCTCTCAAGATATGTTTCAGCAACGTCGTTTGCAGCAGGGCGGTTATTATCTTCTCTGATTGCGTCGATAATAGCCTGAATTCTGTCATTTTCGTCTGCATCATATTCCATAATGTCGGTAACGAGAGCATCGTATACCATCTGTGCAGTCTGACCGCGGTTAAGGTAATCGGAGCCCTTAACGTTAGCAAGGTCAAGACCGAGCTCTTTTACCTTAAGAATATAAGACATGGGGTATGCCTTAACCATGTCATCGGTTTCATAACCGAGAGCACGTACAAGCATAGCACACATATCCTGATAACGGATACCGTCATTGTAGCCGTAAACACCGTTGCCGTAGCCGCGAACGATTCCCATATCGGAAACCATGTCGATTACGGGGCCGTATTCGGGTACGTCTTTATACTCTGCACTTGCGCCTGTACCCCATGCATCAGCATTGGTAATACCGGTGATAACACGTGCAAAGAAAAGTGCAGCCTGGTAACGCTGAATAGGCTCCTCAAGGTGGAGGTCGCCGTCACCGTAACCCTGCATAACCCCGATAGTTTCAAGATAGCTTGCCGAGGTGCCGAAGCTTAAGTACTCATCGGACGAAGCGATAATGAAAATCTCAAGGCCGCTTGCCGATACGAGCATAAGAGCTGCGAGCATTACGGCAAGTATGAGCGATAAGAATCTTCCATGTCTTTTCATACTAAAATCTCCTTTAAAACCGCCGTGAAATAGGCATAGCTATCCCATAGCGATAAGTTTCCTAATAGCATATTACTACATTGTGACAAGATTTACAAGTCTTTTTTCCTATTTTTCAGCATTTTGTAATTTTATACACCCTTTAGAAATTATTTTTGTGCAAAATAATATAAAAAATCCCGCAAAAGCGGGATTTTGGAGATGTATCTATACCGTATGGCGGGAGCAAGCCCTCGCCATACGAATTTGTAATTTGAAATATTATCTGTTTTTATCGGTTTCGTCCATGCCGTACTGGCTCATAAGACGCTTATTGAACTCCTCGGCGGTATTGTAGCCCATCTTCTTCTGACGGTTATTCATAGCCGCAATCTCAAGAACTACCGCAAGATTACGTCCGGGACGCACGGGAATCGTGAGCGAGGGCACCTTTATGCCGAGAATGTCAACGGTTTCGGACTCCATGCCAAGTCGGTCGTACATTTTTCCCTGCACCCACGGCTCAAGCGTAACCACGAGGTCGATTTTTTCGGTGAGCTTAACCGCACCCATACCGAAAAGGCGGCGAACGTCAACAATTCCGATACCGCGAAGCTCAACGTAGTGGCGGATTATCTCGGGAGCCGAGCCAACGAGAGCCTTCGCCGAGGTTCTCTTGATTTCAACGGCATCGTCAGCGATAAGACGGTGACCTCTCTTTACAAGCTCGATAGCGGTCTCACTCTTACCTACGCCACTGTCGCCGAGTATAAGCACACCCTCGCCGTAAACCTCAACGAGTACACCGTGACGTGTAAGTCTTGGCGCAAGCTGAACGTTGAGATAAGCGATCATTGCCGCTACAAACTCGCTTGTACGCTCGGTCGTGCGGAGCACGGGGACGTCGTGGCGGCGCGCACATTCAAGCATATGCGCAGGAATTTCAAGCCCTGACGTAACGATAACCGCAGGAATATGCTTTGCAAAAAACGCATCGAGAGTCTTGTATTCCTCATCGTCTGCCTTATCTTCAAGGAATTTCACTTCCGCCTTACCGAAAATCTGTATCCGGTCGGCATCAAACAAATCGAAATATCCGCAAAGCGGAAGTCCCGGACGGTTGATTTCGGGACTGCTTATCATAATATCAGCCGCTTTGGTGGGAAGATAAATCTCCTCAAGCGAGTATTCATTAATTATCTGTTCAAGGGAAATGCTGTAAGTTTCCATGTTTTGCCTCCAAAAGCATTGTTATATGTATAATTTTAACACTTAACACGCTCATATGCAAGGGCTTTTTCAGCTTTTTGACGAAAACTCATACAACTTTACCACAACGGTAGCCGCTTCCGCACGGGTTATGGAGCCGTTCGGACGTATACTGCCGTCACCGTAGCCCGAAACGAGTCCTGCCGCAAGAGCTTTTCCAAGATTTTCAGCCGCCCAAGGAGCAATCTCCCCGCTGTCGGTAAAGTCAAGAGGTACACCCTCACACTCACCTATAAGTCCGCCAAGCACGTAAAGTGCCTCCTGACGTGTTATGCTGTCCTGCGGTGCAAAAACAACGGTATCCTGCGGCGTACCTCTGCCACGCATAAGCGATGCACCCACCGCCGCACGCACGTACGGTACCGCCCACGGTGAGATCTCGCCGATATCCGCAAAATCAAGTGCAAATTCCGAGTAATCCTCGGTATCTATCTGCATATAACTTACTAAAATCTTTGCGAACTGCTCACGGTTAAGTCCGCCGTCGGGATTATATACAAGCTCGCCGACAAGGTTTTCGCTACCGTTTATAACACCCATATAGGAAAGTGCGTTTACATAGTAGCCCGACCAATGCTCCGCCGTGTCGGCATAGAGGTTTGTGTCAAGCTCCTCGGCAATATAAACCGAGTCAAATGCCGCTCCCGCTTCCCCCTCGAAAGCAGTGTAGCCAAGCAACGTTTTCAAGGATACTGCCCCCAAGGGTGCCGAAAGAGTGAGCAATGCCCTGCCGTTAAAGCTTAAAAAGTCGTAGAATTTGTCATAATAAACGGCAACTTCTTCGCTTTCCCCGTCCTCAGTCACACATTCAAACACTGCGTATGGGTTTGCCGACTCGCTCAGTCCCTCTACCCACATCCAAAACCGTTTGTCCGAAAGTCCGCTTGATACAAATGCACCGTCCTTGAGTCGGACTCTTACGTCAACCGTGACAGGCTCCTCGATTATTTCAAGCTCCGCTGTTGTTTCAACTGCTTCAGTAGTTTCAACAACTTCAGTAGTTTCAACAACTTCGGTAGTTTCAACAACTTCGGTAGTTTCAACCGCTTCAGTGGTTTCGACTACTTCGGTGGTTTCAGCAACTTCGGTAGTTTCAGCAACTTCGGTGGTTTCGACTACTTCGGTAGTTTCAACTATCGGCATCGGGCTTATAATTTCAAACACACCGTCGCTGTATTCAAGCGTGTAGCCGTCATTTTCTACATATATATAACCGTTAAACAGTCTGCCCACGTCAAGCGGCTCCTCGCCGCCGAAATACACGGGAAGCTGCACGGTTTTGCCGCCAAGGCTTATTTCAAGCATGCCGTAGGTACTGTCATAGCCATCTCCAAGCGAAACGGTGACCGTATTACCCTGAATATCGGTTATAATGCTTTCGTTTTCGCTTGTCACGCAAAGCTTATCGCCAAAGTAAACCGCCTTTTCCCCAAGCAAAGCATTAACGGTAAAGCTTGCACTCTCGCCTGCGTCAGCAAGCAGTATGCTCTCGCTTACGTTAAGCGTGTCAGGCTCGTTTGTGACGTTAAGAAACGCCTTTGCGCTTACAAATTCACCGTCTACAAGGCTCTCTGCGGTGATAACACCCACTCCGTTTGCATCGGCGGCGGTGAAATACGGCACTCCGTCCTCAAAATAAGCTCTGCCGAAAAGGCCGTCGCATTTGAAAATCGTGTTCGATGCGTTAAAATCGAACTCTCGCTTCTCACCGTCTTTGCCGTACAGTTCAAGCGAAAGCGGCACGCTCGCTCCGCTCAAAACAAGCTCTGCATCGCTCTTCAGCGAAAGCGTGTGCAGCTCATTCGGTGCCTCGTACAGCGCAATGGCATTAGGCACCTTGCGTTCACTGCCGTCGGATGGGTTATTTGCAACTTTCCCCTTGCCGTCTTGCCACAGCACCATAACGCTTGAGCCGCCACCGTCAAGATTTATGGCACTCACGCAGCCGAGTGACTTCATAGCGTTTGCAAGTGCAACCATCTTAACTCCGCTTGAAATTTCGGGTTTTCTGCCGTCAAGCACAAGCATTATCACTTTGCCGTCAGCCGTAATACCGCAGGCACTTCTCGGATTGCGTGAGGTTTCTATAGATTCGTCCGAAAGCCACGACGTAGGCTCGCCGTCAATCAGTATGATATCGCCGCCGCCAATGGCATTTTTTGCATATCTGAACTGCTCGGACACCTGCGCATCTATAAAAACACGGTCGCCGAGCGACAGAGAAGCATACGCTTCCCTGTTTTCGTACAAATCGGGAATGATAAGCACCGCACAGCCACTCGGAACAGTGCTGTTTTGCACGGCGGCACGTACCTCACGTATCTCACCACGGACGCTCTCGCCGAGCCGTATGTCGCCGAAAAGCTCGATTACGTACTCGGTTGCCGCTATCCCCTCAGCAAGCCTCGTTGTGCCGCCGAAATCGGGTGTGATAAGATACGCACCGTAAATTGTCGGGTATTTGTTGAGGTGATGCACGTCGAGGCGGTCCTCGCCGTGTATAAGCGAAATGCTGTCCCCTACGTTGCCTATAAACATGTTTCCATCCTTGTCAATGCCTATTGCGGCACGGTCATAGGAGGAGGAAATATATCTGCCGTCCTCGACAAAAACTCCCATCGGCACCCCTGTTGCGGTGCTGAAAAAGTCGGCATTTATCGCTCCGAGCAGACGGTTTTCGCCATCGTCCTTAAGCGAGGAAACTCTATTTCGTCCGCCAAACGCACTTCCGAGCGACACACCTTTGAGAACAGCTCCCCGTGAAACGTCGGCTTCGATAATATGTACGTTCTGCTTTACGCTTCCCATAAGGCAACTGTAATTGTAATACTGCGCAGAAGCACCAAGCTTTTTCACGCTCGCCGCCGTAATGTCGCCAAGACCGTCAATAGCATAGGTGTATTGCGGCTTTTGCGGCTCTTCCGTGACAGATATTTCTGTTGCAGTCGTGCTCTCCTCTGCCTCGGTTGAATATACAGGCACCGCCGATATTGTAATCAGCGTTGCCATTATTAATGCAAGTATCTTTTTCTTTGACATTTATGTACCTCTCACTTTATCTCGTTTTTATTCTACCATAGTACGTATATGTCCGTCAAAAGAAATATAAGGAATTTTGCGTGAATTTTGTGTGAGTAAGGGAAGCAAAATATGTCGGAACCTTTTAAGGAAAGGAATGCGTCGCTAACTTTTGTTTTAATAATAACTTTTGTTCAGACGCATCTTGAGTTTGCAAAATGCAAACTCATAAAATCAGCAAAATGATAAACACACCTCCAAACCTTTTTGTAAAGAATTAATATCTGTAGCCACGGCTACTTATTAAATATTTTACAGTTTTTCTTTGGTTCTTTCTTCTTAAGAAAGAACGCCTTCGTATTCCTTCGTTTTTGCCTTCGTATTCCTCCCCCGTACACGCAAAAAGGCTTGCCGAAGCAAGCCTTTTTTATTATTTTTTATTAATAATAGAATACGTGATTGCCTATAGTTGTGATATAATCACGGTTTTTTGCCATCCAGCTTGTGGAGGAGCCACGCACTGCACGGAAATAGAGTGCCTGTACAACCTCGGTGCCCTCAAGAGCGATTTTCGCTGCAAGGACTGCACTGTCAGCAGGCTTCTTGTAAATAGTACCCGAATATGCAGGTGTAAACTGCACACCGAATCTTCTATCGAAGATTACGTCGTAGATGCTGTCCGGGAAAGAACCGTCATGCACACGCAGAAGTATAACGTTGCCGACCGCAATCTGTCCGCGGAAGGGTTCGCCACGGCTTTCAGCCGAGATAATGTGTGAGAGCCAGTAGAGGTCGTTTTCCTTGTAATACTTGTCACCGCTCAGAATGGGTGTGGGCTTACCTGCCACGCAACTTCTCATTCTGGTTTCGTTCCAGGAGCTCTGGAGCGAGTATGCACGTGCAACAGAGGCGGTAGGTACGTAGAGAGTGCCGTTAACGAGCAGATTCTGTGCCTTGTCATTGTAAATTATTCTGCCGTTTGCCTCAATGTAGTTTTCGTTTGCTCTTGCGTTGATTGTGATACCGTCCCCGTGAGCGGTAGAGGTACCGTTTGCCCAAGTAAAAGCAACGTCAGGCTCAATAGCTGTTACAATTGCGCGGTACGGTGCGTATGCCGTGCCATTTGCGTAAAAGCCGCCATCAATCGGATTGTCATTATAAAGTAAAGTTATGGGTTCGCCGATATTCTCCGAGGCAACGCAAGTAAATGACATCAGCATGCATGACAGAAGCAATGCCATAAGGCAAAGTACTGTATTTCTGCATTTATTCATTTGCTTTCTCCTTTCAAATAATGGTTTTGCCACCTATTGTATTTACGTCAAAAAACGATAAAAAACCGGTTTTTGTACGCAAAACATTTAAGATATTATCACACAAATTCGACTTTGTCAACCTTTTTTTGTTTTTTACGGCGGCATACAGGGAGAGTGTTTGCCCAAAATTGACGGTTTTATACATTATAATAATATAGGACACAGGATAAAAATTTTCCTCAAATTGGTAAAACCCAAAATGCCGAAAGTAGAGTTTAAATCGAATAGGAATAAGCAATATTCACCACCATTTTTTTACTATTTTTGAAAAGTTTTCTTCCTATTATTATATATAGTATGTGTACAGACATTTTACATACTCTCGCAAAGCAAAATACTAGCATCGGCAAAGATGTTTCATGTTTTGCAATTATTAGACATAATTATACAAAATCCAACATGTCTACATATTGTGGTGGTGCAGTGTTAAACATCTGTATATTGTGATTGTAAATGTTTCACGTGAAACATAGATTTAAAAAGCTCGCTGTAAAATGTTTCATGTGAAACATTTTCGTGCCAATTATGCTATTTCCGTTGACATATTCCCTGCTCGATGTTATAATAAGCATGTAATGTTTCATGTGAAACATTTTTGGCAACTTACACACGCAAAGACTGGAGGACTCTATGGGAAAGATAATTGCCTTTGCTAACCAGAAAGGTGGCGTTGGTAAAACAACATCAGCCGTAAATATTGCGGCTTCTGTTGGTATACTTGGAAAAAAGGTGCTGCTTATTGATATTGACCCTCAGGGCAATACTACAAGCGGCGTTGGAATTAACAAAAAGAACCTCAAAGCAACATCTTATGAGATACTTATAGGTGAAATTGAAGCGGAAAAAGCTATAAACACTACCGAATTTAAAAATTTGTCGGTAATTCCCTCCAATATTTCGCTTGCAGGTGCAGAATTTGACTTATATCAGTTGGATAACCGTGAATATCGCTTGAAAGAACAGTTGGCGGCTATTAAAGATAACTATGACTACATATTTATCGACTGCCCCCCTTCCCTCGGCATGATTACTGTAAATGCACTCGCAGCCGCCGATGCTGTAATTATCCCTATGCAGTGTGAATATTACGCACTTGAGGGACTTTCGCAGCTGATGCTCACAATCAGAAAAATTAAGCAGCTTTATAATCCTGACCTTGAAATCTGCGGAATTCTTATCACAATGTTCAATGGCAGATTGATTTTGACAATGCAGGTTATATCCGAACTTAAAAAATACTACTCGGATAAGCTGTTCAAGACACCTATTTCAAGAAATGTACGTTTGAGCGAGGCTCCAAGCTTTGGTACACCCGTATATTATCACGATAAATCTTCAAAAGGTGCAAAAGAATACCTTGATGTGGCAAAAGAATTGATTAGCCGCATTTAAAATACAATAAAGGACGGAAAATACAATGGCTAAAAAGCCCTCTGGCCTTGGAAAAGGCATTGACAACATATTATTTGACAACTCCGTAGAGGAAAAAGGCGGTGTTACTAAGCTTCGTATATCTATGATAGAGCCTAAAGTAGACCAGCCAAGACGCGTTTTTGAGGGTGAAGCTCTCGCAGAGCTTGCAGATTCAATCGCTGCTCACGGTGTATTGCAGCCTATTCTCGTAAGAGAAATTGCAGACGGTCATTACCAGATTATCGCAGGTGAACGCCGTTACCGTGCATCAAAAATGGCAGGTTTAACCGAAGTTCCTGTAATTATTCTTGATAAAAGTGACCTTGAAACCGCACAAATATCACTTATTGAGAACATTCAGCGTGAAGACCTCAATCCGATAGAAGAAGCACAGGCTTACAGAGCATTAATACAGAACTATAATCTCACTCAGGAAGAGGTTTCTTTAAAGGTAGGAAAGGGAAGAAGCACTATTACAAATGCGCTTCGCTTACTCGACCTTTCCGATGATGTAATTGCAATGCTCAATGCGGGCGAGCTTTCTGCCGGTCACGCACGTGCTTTGCTTGCACTCAAGGATAAAAACAAAGAAACAGCACTTGCCGCAAAGATTGTCGCACAGGGTGCTTCTGTAAGAGTTGCAGAGGATATGGTGCGTAAAGAAAACAAGCTCACACAGAAAGCAGAATCGGAGGGCGAGGAAGTTCCCGAAATCGGTCTTGAAATAGACTATTACGGCGAGCTTGCCAAGAAAGCCATGGAAATTCTCGGCAGACGTGTAAAGATTAGTCACAAAGGTGTGGTAAAGAGCATATCCGTAACATTTGAGGACAATGAGGACCTCGAAATTCTTCTCAAAAAGCTCTGTGGAGATGAAATTATTGAATAACAGATATTTCTGTATTTTGAGGAGTAAAGATGTCAAATCCCATTAAAGAAGTATATTATTATTTAAAGGAAACATATTTTTCACCTGATTTCTCGGCAATACAAAACTTCGACACGTATGATGTCGAACGCTTTTTGCCGTATTTAGCGGTTGGAATCTGTGCGGGAATATTCATTGCCGCATGTATTTACTATTACTGCAACGATTATCTCGGCAGGGTAGTGCGCAGACTCTACAAAGCAGAAGCTTTTTCGCCTGAAAAAGCAAAAAGTCTTAACGATATAAACTACAACAAGTATTTAATACGCAAAAATCTCGCAAAAGATACGCTGCTTGCAAAGTATGTCAAGGCAACAAGCGAAATTTCAAAGCCACAGGACTGCGAAAACGCACTTTTCTACATACCCGAAGATGTAAAATACATAGCAGATAAGCGTTTTAAAGCGGTAAAAGGCGGTAAACTTTCACTTTTAATTACATTTATAATATGCTTTTTCGCATGCTTTGCACTTTTGTTTTTAATTCCGCAGATACTTCAGTTTGCGGACAACCTTATTACAATAACCAAAGGATAAATAATGAGTAACGAAAACAGAACGATGACTGCGGCAGAACGTGCCGCACTGGCTGATGCACGTGAGGTTGAAGCAAGACGCAGAAAGAGTGCTACTGCACAGCGTCCCGATAGCGTGCGCCGTGTCCGGAATACCACGCAGAATACCAATGAGTATCCCAAGGCTACGGCAAGACCTGCTCAAAAGCCACCTGTAAGACGTCCGGCTGCTAAACCTCAGACATCGGCTAAAAAAGAAGAAAACGTAAACACGAGTGAGTTTCCAACGTACGTTCGCACGGGGAAGGGCGGCTATCATCCGCCAAAGTCGCAAAAAAGACGTGTCGCAAAGCACAATCGCCGCCCGCTTGACTCAAGAATAACCGCGGCTATTGCGGCAGTTGTGGTGCTTTTGCTGATTTTCATAATCTTGCTCATTTGCGGTGTCCGTTACACTACTTACGGCTTAACTGACGGTGCAGAAGTTAAATTTTTCGGAATTGTAAAGGGCGGAGTCCCCACTTCGGGTTGGATATCATCGAGCGACGGTGCAAAGGGAAGCCTTAAGGCAAACCGCATCGAGTATTCAAACGGTGCCGTTTACGAGGGCGAAATTGTAAACGCAATGCGCTCCGGCAAGGGCAAAATGACCTATAAAAACGGCGACGTCTACGACGGCTTCTTTGCAAATGACAAAATGAACGGCAACTTTACCGTAACTTATGCAAACGGTGACAGCTATATCGGTCCCATCGTAAACAACGTGCGTGAGGGTTTTGCAACAATCACCTACAAAAACAAAAACGGCTATGATATTTACGAGGGCGAATTTGCAAATGATAAGAAAAACGGCAAGGGCAAAATGACCTATGCAGAAGGCAACGTCTACGAGGGCGAATTTGTTAATGACCTCAAACACGGCTACGGTGTGCTTTTGTACTCAAGCGGCGACGTTTTCACAGGCTCTTTCACAAACGACATCCGCAACGAGGGCACGTATGAATTTGAAAACAACGCAAAATTTGTAGGTAAATTCGAACAGAACAATCAAAACCAGATGCTTGAGGGTACGTATACGTACACAAACGGTACCTCTGTAACAGGCAGATTCGACAAAGATACACAAACATTTATTGAAGAATAAACAAAAAAGCATGCTTTCGCATGCTTTTTTGTTTGTGAAGGGGAGTAACGAAGGTGTTCTTTCTTAAAAAGAAAGAACCAAAGAAAAACTGTAAAATATTTAATAAGTAGCCGTGGCTACAGACAATATTTTTTTACAAAAAGGTTTGGAGGTGTCGGAACCTTTCCTTAAAAGGTTCTGACGTCGTTACCCTAAAC
>JAZQEH010000083.1:0-12771 GCA_045538895.1 Eubacteriales bacterium | reverse complement strand
AGTGAAATATTATTTCTATTTATTCCCTTTACCTTTATTATTACTTGCGGTCTGACGTGTTTGTCAGCACTCTAAGCCGACTCAATGAGTCGGCTTTTTTGATAGTTAATCAAGCAATGCTTTTATGTCCTCGGGGATCTTGCCCTTGGGGAATACGTATGAGGCGCTGCTCCAGCCTTCGCCGTGTTTCTCTTCCATTTCAATGTCCACGTAATCGTAGTAAGTACGGAAGCCGCAGTCGGTATCAATCTCTGTGAACGCACCCCATGCGGAATAGTGAGAGCTGTACTTTTCGGCTATTTCCCAAAGCATCTTTGTCTGTTCCCGGTTAAGCTCTACTTTAGGATACAGATTAAAATTAGTTCCGTAACGTCCGCTTTCACTGTAATTTACAAGTGTGCGTGTATCGTAAAGATATCCGATTTTAGGAATTACGGGCTCAGCACTCTGCGTTTCGACCTCGAAAACTTCTACAGAAGGCTTGATATACTTGAGTTCACCTGTACTGTCATCTATATACGGCATTGACTCTAAATACGCTAAAGTTTCAACCATGTCCTCAAATATGGGCAGTTCGCTGAAGATTGAATAGTCAAGTCTTGCACCGCCATAGGAGCGAAGCTCGAGCGTTTCATATACATAGAAATCATATGTTGATACGCTTCCCACAATGGGCTTTGAAAGTCGGTCATAATTTGCTGTGCCAAATTCCTTTACGTAAATCTTAAGGAACTCGTTAAGCAGGAACTGTGCTCTTCTGTATTCGTCAAGGCGGATTCCGCACTCGGCAATATATCCTTCATCACTGATTTTTTTGAGTTCCCCTATTCTTTCGGTAAACTCGTTGTTCATACGCTCGTCATCGGCATAGAGTTTTAAAAATTCCACAACGCCATCGGTATACTTTGAAAGCTCATAGTAGCGAGGAATCGGCATGCCAAACACGTTATACATAGTTACCGTAACCGTAACGCTTGCTCTGTTTCCAAAATACGGAATTGCAACGTTTTCCCTATTGCTGTTAAGCTGGTTCTTAAGTGCGGTAACAAGTGCTTTAATCATTTCGGGATCGTCAAACCTGTTATCGTCATACTCAATGCTTGAAATGCTGATTTCTGCATGGTCTATACCCTTTTCGCTCGGTATATATTCATCCATATTAAAGATATCGAAGCAGAACACAAGCGAATAAAGTGCAAACGCAAGTGCAAAAATCGCAAGTCCCTTTATGCCCTTGAACATAGCTTTCGGTGATTTTTCAAGAATGGTATTAAAGAGCATAAAGCTGAGCACCGCACCGCTGATAAAGCCGAATATCATATTGGGAATTCCCTCGTTGCTGATTGCGTAGAAGAACAGTCCCGCATAGAGAGTGATTGTAAACATCAGCATATATTTCAGCACAGCTCCGAGTTTTTTGAACACTATCGGCTTTTCGGAGTTTTCTATGGCACGGCGGCGGTAGATCTCGTTGCCGCCAAGTACAAGTACAACGGTAACAAGGAGAGAAATTATAACCGGAAGAATCTTTATCGGCTCGAAATAATTCACTATCGCATATGAAAATGGTGAGAACCACTGAATTATCTCGTTTTCAAAATAATAGCCTGTATAGAAATACGTTGCAAACATGCCACGCATAATTATCATACCGTAATACGTAGCGAGCGGATAAAGCATAATTACAAGTGTCATGAGCACCTGAACAAGCCCGTTACCGGAGAAGCTTCCTGCAAAAAGAGTTATTGCATAGGTTGTGATAAAGAATATAAAATTCTTAAACAGCGAGGTTGCAAAAAGCGTCATAACCTCGCTTATAGCAACGTCGAAAACAAACAGTTCAACAACCGAAATAACAAGATTTACAGCAGCACCGATAGCTGCACACAAAAGTGCACTTGCGATGCTTGTCATATAAAGCGTTTCACGTTTTTGCGGCAATGCGTGATAGAAATGTGCACTGCGACGCTTCATCATGTATCCTAAAGTAATTACACCGAGGTATACCGCAAAGGCGAACGTAAACACAAGGTTTAGCACCATTATGCCTTCCATATTGTTAACGGCACGTCTGATAAATATATCGTCTACAACAGGATAATGTTCTCTGAACTCGCCGTATGACATTATTATCGGCACGGAAATGGTAAAGAAGTTACCTAAAAACGCAAGCAGAATATGAGCAAATCTGCGGCGTGTCAGGTTTTTCAAAAGCGAAAAATCAAGCAGTTTTTCAGAAGACAACTTTTGTGTAGTCATAACCTCTCTCCTCCATTTCACTGATAAATATTTCCTCAAGCGTAAGCGGAATAATTTCGTAAAAGTCAGGTTTTAAAGCTTCAACCTTTGCCGCTATCTCTTCGCGTGTGCCGCGTACAACTACAGTTACCATACTGCCACGCTGTTTTATCGAAACGGTACCAAGCTTTGCAAGCTCGTCTGTACTGATTTCATTCGAGAACACCGCCTGTACCGTATGAATATTCTCCTTAAGCGTATCAATTTCGCTCTCAAAAAGTATTCCGCCCTTATGCAAAAGTCCGATATGGTCACAGATATCCTCAAGCTCACGCAGATTGTGAGATGCTATTATCGGTGTGAGTCCGCTTTCGGCAACCGCATCCGCAAGAATACGCTTTACAAGCTGACGCATTACGGGATCAAGACCGTCAAAGGTTTCGTCGCAAAGCAAATACTTAGGTTTTGCTGATAAGCCGAGCAGGATCGCCGACTGCTTTTGCATACCCTTTGAAAAGGTTGAAATTTTGCGGTTTTTCGGCAGTCCGAAAAGCTCGACAAGCTTTTCGTAGGTTTCCCACGAAAACGAAGAATAGACCGATGCGTACATATTTGCCATGTCCAAAAGCGTGCTGCTCGACAAAAAGAACTGGTCATCCGAAAGATAAACTATTTGATCCTTGAGCTTTACGTTTTCGTATACGTTTTCGCCGTCGTAAAGGACTTCACCCCCGTCGGCACGAAAGATGCCACACATAACACGCAAAAGTGTTGACTTGCCCGAACCGTTTGAACCAACGAGTCCGAAAATCGAGCCGCCTTTTATCTCTGCTGTGACGTTATCAAGCGATTTTACGGTGTCATAATACTTGGAAACACCATTTATATTAATCATTATTCGTTACCTCCTTTTAGAATCTCTTTAATGCAAGCGTTTATTTCACTTTCGCTAATGCCATGCTCGTGTGCCGCCTGAACACTCTTCTTGAGGGTTAAAAGCAACTCGTCACGGTGAGCGTCCTTAATAAGTGAAATATCGGATGCAACAAAATTTCCCCTGCCGGCAAGCGAATATATAATGCCCTGCCGTTCCAGCTCACCGTATGCCTTTTGAATAGTATTGGGATTTATGGCAAGCTCGGTAGCAAGTGCACGAACTGACGGCAAATGCTCGTCAGGCTTTAGCAGCCCTTTAACCACCAAATCGCGAACCGAATTAACTATCTGCTCAAAAATCGGCGTTCTGCTTCGTAAATCCACCATTATACGGCTCATGTTTTCATCCTCCTTTCTGTACTACTTGTATTAGTACAGTTATGATATCATGATTTTTACCATTTGTCAATAGGTTCAGCAAATTATTCTTATTGACAAACCATGTCGATTTTTGTATCATAGAATCGAGGTGATAATATGAAAAAACTTATCATTCTATTCTGTGCCGTAGCAGTTATGCTCACAGGTTGCGGAGTCGCTATAATAGAAGAAACGCCGTCTGTATATGAACAAGCAATGGAAGACGGAGAGCTTTGCATTGTTATTGATGCAGGTCACGGCTTTTCGGACGTTGGTGCAATGAATGAAGAAAACCTCGGTTCAGTAACCGAGGCAGAGATAAATTTTGAAGTGGCATTGGCACTTTGTGCCATCTTAAATGAGCGTGGTTATACAGCAATTCTGTCGCACAACGGTGAAACTATTCCAAAAACTCAGTATGACGACGGTGACGAAAACAAGTTTGGTACATACGAGCGTGCCGAGATTTCAAACACGAGTGCGGCAGATATTTTTGTATCAATCCACTGCGACTCATTCCCCGATAATGCGGATGTTTACGGCACAAGGCTCTATTACGGAGTTGACACACCAAATTCTACAAAACTTGACGAAACGCTTGCAGAGTCGCTGAAAAGCGGTATAGAAGGTCGTTTTCCAAACGATAAAAAGGTAATTTTAAAACCCATGCAATCAACTTCGGCTTACACCGTGCTTTACGAAACAAAGGCCCCTTCCGTGCTTGTAGAATGCGGATTTATCACTAACAAGGGTGATGCCGAGAAACTGCTTGACAGCGAATGGCGAAACAACTTTGCTACTTCCCTTGCAAACGGAATTGATTTATATTTTAAAAAATAAAGGACTGCCGAGCAGTCCTTTATTTTTTTAGTTAAGCACGTCTTTAATTACAAGCAATACGTCAAGTACGCCAACGGTTTCGTCACCGTCAATGTCATACTTGTAGATATCACCATTTACAAAGTTCTTTGCACAGACAAGTGCATCTATAAGAGTTACCTCACCGTCATCATTCATGTCGGTATCGGCAATAGCGAGTGCACTTACATCAGCACGGCGGATTCTGAGCGAACCGCTCGCACTGCCGTCATTGTAAGTTGAGCTACCCGAAAAATATACATATTTGCCGACACGCATAACGGTATTCCAGATCATACGCTCGGAGTTATGGAATTCAAAAATGCTGCCAAGTGAAGTAAATCCGTCTGCCGCACCGCCCATTGTTGCTTCAAGAACGGTATCAGCAGTGAGAGCTTCATCGGAAATAACAGCACCGTAAACACAGTTTGCATGTGCCGGAGCGTCGCTACCGGTTGCCCATTGACCAACGTAGCCCTCCTCTGTCATATAAGAAATAATAACGCGTCCGTCAGGGAGTGCGGTTATAAAAGGCGCTGCACAACGCACACCCGCATAAAGGTTGTTTGCTGCTGCCACAGGTACAGGCTCGCTCCACACTTTTCCGTCATCGGAAAGCGAAAGACCGATTACAAAAGGACAATTATAACTACTGTTGCTGCTTGTGTAATCATGAGCCTCGACAACCATTGCAAAGGTGCCGTCAATAAGCTTTGTTACAACGGGCATACCGTCACGGGACGCTCGGCTGTAACCGTCAATAGCAGTATAAATAGTGGGATCCCATTCGTTCTTGGATATATCGTACAAAACATAAGAAATATTCTGATAGCTTGAAACACTGTAGTCATCTGCAAAATACAAAGCAACAGTATTATCGTCAAGCTGAATCATGTACGGCTCCCAGAAGCCACGGAAAGTATTGTTTATACCCTCGGCAACAATTACCTCGTTATCAAAGGTTTGACCACCGTCAGTGGAGGTCATAACACGGATAGAAGTATAAAACTCTGCACCGCTACCGTTTACATATCCCTTGGTACGGCTACGGTATGCCGCCATAACTGTACCGTTATCAAGTACAAAGCCCTGCCAGTTTTCCTGCGAAAGTGTATGTGCTGTGCCGGAAGCTGTGGTTATTTTAGTTTCAGCGTTAGCGTTAATGCTCTTTCTTGTCCACGTAGCACCGTTATCGCTGCTGAAACGGATAACACCGGAATTAACCAGAATCAAAGTGCCGTCATTAAGTCTTTCAAAGCGTGGATATCCCGTAACACCTATTGAAGGGGTTGCACTTTCTTCATCAAAAACAATACCCGACAAATCCGTCATAGCGAAAGCAGGAATTGCCATTATTACAAAAAGTGTTGCAAACAACAATGCAAATAGTTTTTTCATAGTTTTCTCCTGAAAATTTAAACTGTATGAATATATTACCATATTGTATTAATAATTGTCAACAAAAGAAAAGATATAAGCGGTAAATTAATGTTTAGGGGAGTAAAATGAGAACCACAAAACCGGTAGGGGATGGCCCCTGGACATCCCGTTTTGTCTTTGTTTATGCGGGACGTCGAAGGCGCCGTCCCCTACCACGGTTGGTGCGTCCCATTACATAAACATTAATTCACATAATAAAAGGCAAGCTTTCGCTTGCCTTTTATGCTTTTATCTGCCAAAGCCTTTGATTACGTCGCTAAGGCTGATGTTATTGTTTACAATGCTGAATACCGTGTTCTGGCTGTAAGGGCCGCCGTTCATATCAACGGTGGTTCCTGTAAGAGTCCAAGGCTGGATAAATACATAGCGGGTGGTTCTCTTCCAGTCGAGATACGCATGGTAAATCATCCAACGGTTGCCTACCGCATCGGTTGTGAAAGCCGCATGACCGGGGCCGTAAACATCATTCTGACGTTCAAATACAGGCTCCTCGGATTTAATCCATGAATCCTTCTTAAGCGGATCTGCACCGTCCTTAAGGGTAAGAGTTGCAAGGCAATAGTAATTAGTCCAATATCCGCTTGCAGAATAGATAATCATTATCTCGCCGTTGTCGCCGTAAACTGCAGTTGCACCCTCAACTACCTTGGGATAAGAAACACCGGTGTTTGCATTATACGCATATCCGCGAGTTTCCCACTTATAATCGGGAACACAGATTACACTTCCGCCACCCTCAATGGTGTAAGGATTTACGAGTTTTGCGATATTAAGCGTTTGATGATGATTTGCAGTTCCTCTGTCAAGTTCGCCTGTCCATGTGAGGTACGTGTTGCCGTTGGCACGGAGAAGCGACTGACCGATTGCCCACTGACCGTCATAATAAACTTCCATTTTTGCGGGAATATTTACTTCACGGGTGATAGGAGAGCCGTACTTTCCGCACGCATCATCGGTGAGTGCACGTACGGTAAAGAGGCGATGGTTGGTATTTTCGCCATCGTCAGCAGCAAAATAGAGCCACCAACCTGCATACTCTTCACCAAACTCACTTGCTTCAACGTAGTGAAGTTCGGGCGACCAGATCTCCGCAGAATACATTTTGTTCTCGCTGTTGATCTCACTGCCCTGAGGTGCTGTCCAAATAGCTACACCCTCAACAAATGCAAGTCCGTCAAGTGTGGGGGACTTGTAGCAGTAAACGGATACACCGCTAACGGTAGTCATGTAATAATAGCCGTCACGGTAGATTACCCACGGGTCTGCACCGCCGCGAAGCGGATTCTGGAACTCGGAAACAGTCGTACCCGTTCCATTTTCAAGTCCGTCAGCAATGTTAAGAATCGAAGTCGCAGAGCCTGAAATGCTCTCAATGCTTGAGAAAGAAGCACCGGTAAGATTAAGTGTATACTTACCAGTTAAAGTAATGGAATTATCCTGATTTTCGTCAAGACGCTTACCGTTGATTGCACCGCCGGAAACGTTGATCGTGATATCACCTGTAACCTTTGGCTTCTGTGCAGTATCGTTTGTACCGCCACGGCTTACGGCAAATACAGAGCCGTAGAAGCAACCGCCGGAAATGTTCATAACAACGTTACCGCTATGCTCACACATACCCGAAGCCGCAGTAAGGTTGTTGGAATTATCACGAGATTTGAATGTACCGCCGGTAATGTTGATAGTAACATTACCCGAAATCATACCGAAAGGGGCCTTACCTGTTGCACGGCGATTACCGCCACGCACATACATAAAGTCGCCGCTTGAAATAGAAATGGTATAGTCGTTTGAAATGCTGACATCCGAAACGGTATCTCCCTCAACCGCATTATATCCGCCGATGATTCCGATATCGCCGGAGGTAGCGACATTATCACCGAAAGTGAGGTTGTTGCCGCGTGCCGCAACAAATACAGCACCCGAAGCGGTCAAACCGATTCTCTCAAATACAGTATCGCCGGAAAGAGAAAGCGAAGTTGAAAATGCGAGTCTGCCAAGCGGGAAATAGTTCTTTCCGTCACTTGCGGTGAACGTAACGGTACCGTTATGCTCAGGAAGCTCATAACCGCCGCCAATATTCAGATAGCTGCAAACTACAATTCTACCGTCATAACTGCCGATAATTTCATATGCACGCTTAACGGTTTTTACCGCTGTCTGATAGGTTTCACCATTGTTTGCATCATCACCCGATGAAGCGATATAAACCGTCTTTTCAGCGGCAAATGCCGAAACGCAAAGTGCTGTGCAAAGTGCAAGCATTGCAAGGATCACAAAGAGTTTTTTCATAAAATCCTCCATGAAAGTATTTTTTAACACCTTAATTATACCATTTAAACATGCAATAGTCAATTCCGCCATTTAAAGTTTGTTCGGTTTTCCAAACTTTTTGCTTCATAAAAGTAAACGAGTCTAAGATATCTTATATACTCTACCGGGATTTCTGTCGGCACGTGGCTTAGGTTCGCCGCTTTGATAACCGAGAATAAGATTACCTATTCCCTCAAAATCGCCCTCGATTCCAAGCGAACGTAGAATCTCTTTTCCCTCTTCGCTCTCAAACGTTTCCTTAGCTCTGTGAATCCAACAACTGCCAAGTCCCATATCGTGTGCGGCAAGCATCATATTGCCCATTGTAAGCGAGCCGTCATAAATGTACGTAGGTCTGCTTTTATCCGCAAGAACAATAAGTACAACAGGAGCACCGTAAAACGGATCGGTGTCTGCACCCATTATGCCTGCATTGATTCTTGCAAGCTTATCACGAACCTCTTTATTGGTTACCGCAATGATTATCGGTGATTGCCAACCGCGCCCGTTTGCGGCATAAAGCCCTGCGTTAATAACGCTGTCGATAAGCTCTTCAGACGGCATCTCCGGCTTATAACTCTTTATACTTCTTCTGGAAATAATCTTTTCGTACATACTCATGCTATCACCTTATATCCTGCTTCTTCAACTACTGATTTTAACTTTTCGTCCGATATTTCTGCATTCAGTTTGATCTGCGCGGTACCGCTTTCATGGCTTACAACAGCCTCGTCAACCTCTTGCAATGCCTCAAGGCATTTTTTCACTGCCGCTTCGCAGTGGGGGCACATCATGCCCTTTATTTTCATTGTTTTTTCCATTGTACTTACTTCCTTTTCAATATTTGAATTTGTTTGTTCTATAACCTTTGGTTCAGCCTTAAAAAAGTTTATGCGGAGTGCATTCGTTACAACGCAAAAGCTCGAAAGGCTCATCGCCGCCGCACCGAACATGGGATTTAGTTCAAGTCCCCATACAGGAATAAACACGCCTGCCGCAAGTGGAATTCCTATAACATTATAGAAGAATGCCCAGAACAGATTTTCATAAATATTACGCAAGGTCTTCTTGCTTAACTTTATTGCAGACACCGCATCTGTAAGCGATGAGTGCATGAGCACAACATCAGCGGCATCTATCGCAACGTCAGCACCGGCACCGATTGCAATGCCTATATCTGCACTTGTAAGTGCAGGTGCATCATTGATACCGTCACCAACCATTGCTACTTTACCGTAAGAGGAAAGTTCCTTTACAACAGCCGCTTTATTAGCAGGAAGAACGTCCGCTCTCACCTCATCAATGCCGACTTTTTTTGCTATAGCCGTGGCGGTGCGAATGTTGTCACCCGTGAGCATAACCGTGCGTATACCAAGTTTTTTCAGTATAGCAATAGCACTTGCACTATCCTCTTTCACCGTGTCAGCAACCGAAATCATACCGATATACGCTTTATCCATGCAGAAAAGCAACGGCGTTTTTCCCTCTGCGGCAAAAGCATTAGCAGTTTCCCTTACATCATCAGAAACATCCGTGTTTTCACTGATGTAAGAAAGGCTACCACCGAGAAGTTCTTTACCTCTGACCGTACATTTCAGTCCCTTGCCTGCAATCACTTCAAAATCTTCGGTATCTGCAAGAGGGATTTGTCTTTCATAGGCACAAGCAACAACAGCTCTGCCAAGAGGATGCTCGCTTTTGCTTTCAAGTGATGCCGCAAGAGTCAAAAACTCGCTTTCATCCATTCCGCACGACACAATATCCGTAACACTTGGCTCGCCACGTGTGATAGTGCCGGTTTTGTCAAGAGCTACCACCTTGATTCTGCCGGTTTGTTCGAGTGAAGTAGCGGTTTTGAACAGTATCCCGTGCTTTGCACCTACACCGCTAGCCACCATTATCGCAACGGGTGTTGCAAGTCCAAGGGCACAAGGACAACTTATTACAAGTACCGAAATGCCCCGTGCAAGTGCATACCCTACGCTCACCCCCGCAAGCATCCATGCAGTAAATGCCACTAAAGCAATGATGATTACGCAAGGTACGAACACACCCGAAACCTTGTCCGCCATTTTAGCCACCGGTGCTTTGGTTGCAGAAGCATCGCTGACAAGTTTGATAATTCCCGAAAAAGTCGTATCCTCGCCAATATGAGTAGCTTCACACGTAAGAAATCCCGATTTATTCATCGTTGCAGCATACACTCTTGAGCCTACAGTTTTATCAATGGGTAAGCTCTCACCCGTGAGGGCGGATTCATCAACTGCACCGCCGCCCGATATAAGCACACCGTCACAAGGGATGCTCTCGCCGGGGCGTACCACAAAAACATCTCCCTTTTGCACCTCGGTAATCGGCACGGTTATCTCTTTTCCGTCACGCAAAAGCGTTGCGGTTTTCGGTGCAAGCTTCATCAGGCTTTTGAGTGCATCGGTGGTCTTGCCCTTGGCACGTGCCTCAAGCATTTTTCCAACCGTAATAAGTGTCAGAATCATTGCAGCCGACTCAAAATACAGTTCATGCAAAGAAGCGTGTAAAGTTTCGCCGCTTTGTGCAGTCATCAAAAACAGTACGCACGTACTGTATACAAATGCAGCCGAAGAACCGAGTGCCACAAGAGTATCCATATTCGGTGCACCGTGCAAAACTCCTTTAAAACCGCTGATAAAAAACTTTGAGTTGATTATCATTACAATCGCAGTAAGCATAAACTCGGCAAGTGCTATTGCAATAGGATTATGCTCAAAAAATGCAGGCATGGGCAGTCCCCACATGACATGTCCCATTGAAATATACATAAGCACCGCAAGAAAACCGACAGATGTAATGAGTCTACGTACAAGCTTTGGAGTTTCGGTATCTGCAAGTTCTTTTTCGTCACTGCTTACATTCTTATCTGCCCCTTTTTCAGAAGCACCGTAACCTGCGGCAACTACCGCAGAAATTATCGTTTGCGGCGTTACACTTCCCTCTACGGTCATCGAATTTGTCAGAAGATTGACCGAGCAAGCTGTTACACCGTCAACCGCCATAACCGCTTTTTCAACACGTGCCGAGCATGCTGCACAACTCATTCCCGTAACATTATACTGTACCATGTCTACCTCATAAGCTTTCTTAAAATATCAATCAATTCGTTTGTTTTTTCTTCACTGCCCGTGCGAATATCATCCGCAACACACGTTTTTATATGATTGGAGAGCAGTTCACGGTTAAAAGCGTCAAGCGCCGCTTGTGCCGCAGAGCTTTGCATCAGTATATCCGTGCAATATGCGTCGTTTTCAAGCATTGTCCTTATGCCGCGTATCTGTCCCTCTATACGGCTCAATCGGTTAATAAGACTTTTGTATTCTTTTTCACTGCGTTTTTTGGTTTTCACGCAACAGCAGTTTTCTTTCATATCTGTCACCTCAAAAAAATTATATACCCCCACAGGGTATTTGTCAAGGGGGGTATTACTCTTGACAAATGTGGTACAATTATTGTATAGGCCTATTAACGGTTATTGTGTAGCTATGGCTGCTTATTAAAATTTTTACAGTTTTTCTTCGGTTCTTTCTTCTAAAGAAAGAACACCTTCGTTTTCCCAATACACTTACATTCTATATCAGGAGAATCACATGTCTGAACAGTTTTCACGCACCGAGAGGCTTATCGGTGCCGATGCGTTAAATAAACTTAAGAATGCACACGTTGCCGTTTTTGGCATTGGCGGTGTCGGCAGTTACGTAGTTGAGGCACTTGCACGTGCGGGCGTCGGTACGCTTACTTTGATTGATAGTGATGCCGTTGCCGAAAGCAATATAAACAGGCAGATAATTGCACTCCACTCTACCGTGGGACGTGATAAGGTTGCGGTTGCGGCAGAAAGAGTTGCCGACATTAACCCTCGTTGCCGTGTTTTTTGTCACAAAAAATTTGTTCTGCCCGAAAGCATGGCAGAATTTGACTTTGACTCATTTGACTATATTGTGGATGCCATTGATACGGTTTCTGCAAAGCTTGCACTCGTTTGCATTGCGGATGAAAAAAAGATACCGATTATTTGCTCTATGGGCACCGGAAACAAGCTGGATCCGCTTTTGTTTGAAGTAACTGATATTTACAAAACCTCTGTTTGTCCCCTTGCACGGGTAATGCGTGCAGAGCTTAAAAAACGCGGAATTAAAAAACTGAAAGTGCTTTACTCCAAGGAGGAGCCGATAAAGGTTTCTTTCAGTGAGGATAACAGACGCGCTGTTCCCGCAAGCATTTCGTTTGTTCCCTCTGCGGCAGGGCTTATCATTGCAGGAGAGGTAATAAAAGATCTGATGATAGCGACTAAAAAAGATATTATAGAAGCACACAAATTCTCATCAAATCATAAAGAAGCCCTGCAAAAAGATAAAAAATGCGGTTGCTTTTACTGTCTTAAAATTTTCAGTCCGTCAGAAATAACAGACTGGATAAAAGACACCAGCGGAACGGCGATGTGCCCATATTGCCGCATAGATTCGATAATCGGTGAGAGTTCAGGGTTCCCAATTACCAAAGCGTTTTTGCAAAAAATGAAAGATTATTGGTTTTAAAGCAAAAAGCCGAGTACAAAAAGAACTCGCCTCAGCCTGATGACAAAGTCATCAGGCT
>JAZQEH010000082.1:0-5556 GCA_045538895.1 Eubacteriales bacterium | reverse complement strand
GCTCCCTCAGACGAGGGAGCTGTCAGCGGAACGCTGACTGAGGGAGGGAAAAAGTAACAATTAGAATGGTCCCTCCTTCCGTCGCCTTGCGGCGCCACCTTCCTCGTCTGAGGAAGGCTTGTTAATGTAAACATTAATTTACCGTTTCAAGGAGAACCGCATGAACATTTTTATCACAGGACTTGGACTTATCGGCGGTTCGCTTGCAAAAGCGATAAGCCTGCGTACAAATCACAGAGTCATTGGCTATGACACAAACGAAAAAACTTGTACAGATGCACTCGGATGCGGCGCCATTGGAAAAATCGGCACCGAAGATGATATAGCCAATGCCGATATAATAATTGTTTCGCTTTACCCAACCGCAACTATCAAATTCATTGCAGATAACCTTGACGTGTTCAAGAAAAATGCGATTATCGTTGATACCTGCGGCGTAAAAAACGAGGTTTTTGACGCTCTGCGTGATACGTTGCCGCACAAAGCGGTACGCTTTGTGGGCGGTCACCCGATGGCAGGCATCGAGCGCAGCGGATTTGAACACTCATTCCCATCGCTGTTTGACGGTGCATCAATGATACTTTGCCCCGAGCTATGCACCGACAAAACGGCGGTGCAAACCCTCTCCGAGCTTTTTTCGGACATAGGCTTCGGACGTATCACCCTTTCAAGTGCGGCACATCATGATAAGGTTATCGCCTTTACCTCACAGCTTGCACACGTGGTTTCAAGTGCATATGTGCACGGCAGATATGCCACTGAGCATAAGGGCTTTTCGGCAGGCTCATTCAAGGACATGACAAGAGTTGCACGGCTGAATGCAGATATGTGGACCGAGCTTTTCTTTGAAAACAAAGCAAATCTATCCGAGGTTTGCGGCGAGCTTATCGAAAACCTTTCATTGTTCAAAAAAGCTCTTGACGAAAATGACCGTGAGAGCATGCACAAACTGCTTTCGGACGGCAACGAAAGAAAGATAAAATCAGAGAATTTATAGGATATAAATTATGCAGATTATCAAGGTTAACACAAGTACCCCATATGAAGTTCATATCGGAAGCGGAATTTTAAATGATGTGGGTAAAAAAATTGCGGCACTCACAAAAGCCAAAAGAGCGATGATTGTGTCGGATGATATTGTTTTTCCGCTTTACGGAGAAAAACTCACGTCTTCGCTTGTCGGTGCGGGCTTTAACTGTGAGGTGTTTGTTTTTGAAAACGGCGAGGAGCGCAAGCGCCTTTCAACCGTTGAAAGCCTGCTTGAGCAAATGGCGGCGTTGCTTTTCACACGTTCGGATATTATCATTGCGCTTGGCGGCGGCGTCACGGGCGATATGGCAGGCTTTGCGGCATCAATCTACGCAAGAGGAATCGACTACGTGCAAGTGCCCACCACTCTGCTTGCGGCAGTTGACTCATCGGTTGGCGGCAAAACTGCCGTTGACCTCTCACACGGCAAAAATCTCTGTGGTGCTTTCCACCAACCCTTAGCCGTGTTTTGTGACACCGATACCCTTGATACTCTTAAAGAAATAAACATTCAGGACGGTCTTGCAGAAATGCTTAAATACGGCGTTATCTGCGACAGCGACCTTTTTGAAAAAGTAAAAAACTACAAAGAAAACGACATGGAAACGCTTATCGCCCGCTGTGTTGAAATCAAGCGCGATATAGTTTCGGGCGATGAATTTGACCGTGGCAACCGTATGCTTTTAAACCTCGGTCACACGATAGGACATGCGGTTGAAGCGGCAAGCAACTTTGAAATTACTCACGGTCACGGCGTTGCAACAGGCCTTGCAATCATTTCCCGTGCCGCAGAGAAAAAAGGCTTTGCCAAAAGCGGCATGGCAAAAAGAATCTGCTCCGCCCTCACCGCAACGGGACTTCCCACAAAAACCGACTATGATACAGACCTGCTTGCCACCCTCACTCTATCGGATAAAAAATCAAGCGGCGATATGATAAGCCTTATCATTCCGCTTGACATAGGCAACACAGTAATTCAAAAGGTTAAGCGTACCGAAGTAAAAGACTTTATCGAGGCAGGAAAATAATGGACATACTTATCAAACCGTGCCGCCTTTCGGGCGAAATACGTGCGATTTCGTCAAAATCGGACGTTCACAGACTCCTTATTGCGGCATCCCTCACAGGCTATGCACGTGTCCGCTTTACCACTCTTTCCGATGACATAATGGCAACTGTTGACGTACTGCGTGCAATGGGTGCGGATATTGACGTAAAGCCGATAGATGATATTTTCGTTGCAGAGGTGCTTCACCCCTGCCGCATGAAAAGCGGTGCATATCTTAACGCAAACGAGTGCGGAACCACCGCAAGGCTTATTCTGCCTGTTGCTGCGGCACTTTGCGATAAATTTGAGCTCACAGGAAAAAACGGTCTTCGCAAACGCCCCTTTAAGGAGTTGTGCGACTGCATGGCGGAAAACGGCACTGTATGCTCGGACACGTTTTTGCCGATGTACACACAAGGCAAGCTAAGAAGTGGAATTTACAAAATCCGTGGCGACGTAAGCTCGCAGTACATAAGCGGACTTCTTTTTGCACTTCCGCTCCTTGACGGCGACAGCGAGATTGTTTTAACCACTCCTCTTGCATCGTCGGGCTACGTTGATATGACGCTTAACACGCTTGCAAAGTTCAGCATAAAAATCGAAAAGCGTGAAAACGGCTATTTTGTAAAGGGCAACCAGACCTACGCCCACCGTGGAATCAGAAAATTCTCACCTAACTACACCGCCGAGGGCGACTGGTCAAACTCCTGCTTCTGGCTTTGTGCAAATGCACTCGGTGCATCCGTTACTGTTACGGGACTCAGAGAAAATTCACTGCAAAAGGACAAGGCAGTAGCGGATATACTTGGCAGAATCAAGGGCGAAACGTTAAGCGCTACCGACGTTTTCGGCGAGGATATTCCCGATGCACTTCCTGCTCTTGCCACGGTTTTATCACTTGCAAAAGGCAAAAGCGTTATCACAGGCGGTTCACGCCTTAAGATAAAAGAAAGCGACCGCATAGCAACCACGGTTGCAATGCTTAAAGCACTCGGTGCCGATATTGTCGGTACCGATGACGGATTTATAATAAACGGTGTCGAAAGCTTTACAGGCGGCATAGTAGATGCCGCAAACGACCACCGTATTGCAATGTGTGCGGCTATTGCATCACAGCGTGCCACGGGTGACATAATCATCCGAGGTGCCGAATGTGTAAACAAATCATACCCCACATTTTTTGAAGACTTTAAAAAACTCGGAGGAAACTGCAGTGTCACAGATGGGCAACAGAATTAAAATCGAAGTATTCGGCGAGTCGCACTCTGCCGCTATCGGTATGACGCTCACAGGCTTTCCTGCCGGAGTGGAGATTGACGAAGACGGTCTTATGCGTTTTATGGAACGCAGAGCCCCCGGACGTAATGCAACAAGCACTCCCCGTAAGGAGGCGGACAAACCCGAGTTTTTATGCGGTATTGTAAACGGTGTTACAACGGGCGCACCGATTACTGCGATAATCCGCAATTCAGACCAACATTCAAAGGACTATGAAAAACTGCGCTATACCCCACGCCCCTCACACGCCGACTTTGCCGCATACAGAAAATATGACGGCAACAACGATGTCCGCGGCGGAGGTGCATTTTCGGGCAGACTCACAGCCCCCATTTGCATAGGCGGCGGCTTGGCAAAGCAGTTTTTAGCCGATGAGGGCTATGCGGTTATCGGCGCACATGCACTTATGATAGGCGGAGTATATGATACACCGTTTGATATGGTAAATCCCGAAAATATTACCGTAACGGCCGACAAAGACTTTCCCACCATCTCCGATGAAGCGGGCGAAAGAATGCGTGAAGCGATTTTAGCCGCAAAGGCAGACGGTGACAGCGTGGGCGGCATAATCGAATGTGCAATAGACGGAGTTTATGCAGGGCTTGGCGGACCGCTTTTCGACGGACTTGAAAGTAAACTTGCCGCCGCTCTCTTCGGCATTCCGGGTGTAAAGGGCGTTGAATTCGGAAGCGGCTTTGCATGTGCAAAAATGCGTGGCAGTGAGCATAATGACTCATTTGCTTTTGAAAACGGCGAGGTGGTTACAAAAACCAACAACTCCGGCGGTATTCAGGGCGGAATCACTAACGGTATGCCGATAGTTTTCCGTGTTGCGATAAAGCCAACCCCCTCCATTGCAAAGGCACAGCAAACGGTTAACCTTGAAACGGGCGAGAACGTTACCCTTGAAATAGGTGGCAGACACGACCCGTGTATTGTCGCAAGAGCAGTCCCCGTTGTTGAAGCGGTGGCGGCACTCTGCATTTTAGATATTCTGGAGGAAAACTGAAATGGATATGAAAGAAATCCGAGAAAAAATAGACTCGCTTGACGATAAGATAAAGGCGGCATTCGAGGAGCGTATGGCTTTGTGTGCCGATATGGCAGAGTATAAAAAGGAAAACGGTCTGCCCATCTTTTTCCCCGCACGTGAAAGAGAAATCATAGCACGTCTTACCAAGGACATGGATAGCGGTATGGCAACCTATACAAAGGTGCTTTACAATACGCTTTTTGAGGTTTCACGCTCATATCAGAACAAGCGTATTGCAAGCGGCGGCAGACTCTCTGCAATGATAGCCTCAGCTGCTGAAAAGACTGCACATGACCTGCCCACCACCTGCACGGTTGCATGTCAGGGCACCGAGGGTGCAAACTCACAGCTTGCGGCTGAAAAGCTGTTCTCCATTCCGAGCATTATGTTTATGGGTAGCTTTGAGGGCGTATTCAACGCAGTTGCAAAGGGATTCTGCCGCTACGGTATTCTCCCTATTTCAAACAATCTTCACGGCTCGGTTACCGAGGTTTATGACCTCATGAAAAAGCATAAATTCTACATAGTAAAGAGCATCAAGCTCCGTGTTGAGCATACTCTCGTTGCCAAAAATGGCGTTGCACTTTCGGGTATTAAAGAGGTTTTCTCACATTCACAGGCAATCGGTCAGTGTCAGGGCTTCCTCTCCTCGCTCGGCGTTAAGGTTACCGAGTGTGCAAACACCGCAGTGGCGGCAAAAATGGTTGCCGAAAGTGAGCGAAGCGACGTTGCTGCAATCTGCAATCCCTCGGCGGCGGCACTCTACGGTCTTTGCGAGCTTGCAAACAACATTGCAGACAGCGACAACAACTACACACGCTTTATCTGCATCTCAAAAGAGCTTGAGATTTACCCCGGTGCAAACAAAACCAGCATCATGTTCACTCTCCCCCATACACCCGGCTCGCTTTTCTCGATTTTTGCAAAGTTTGCAGCTCTCGGCGTAAACTTCTCAAAGATTGAAAGCCGTCCCATACCGGGCAAGGACTTTGAATACATGTTCTACCTCGATTTCGACGCATCCCTCTATGCAGACGGTCTGCTCGAAACGCTTGATCTATTTGATGCCGAGTATAAGGGCGGCACATTCCTCGGCTGCTACTCGGAAATATAAATTATTGTTTATGGTTGTAAAATGGAAACCACAAACCGGTAGGGCAGGGGCTTG
>JAZQEH010000081.1:0-10149 GCA_045538895.1 Eubacteriales bacterium | reverse complement strand
CAAAATGTGATATAATAAGACCGTAAAGCAGAAGCAACGACAATCTGTGGGCAAAAAATTCTTGTGGGCAAACGGTGGGCAAATTTAGTGCCATAAGCTCGCAAACCCGCATAAATAAAGGCTTTCTGATTGGATTTCTGTGACGAAGCTCGCCACGGAAAAGCTTTTGCAGGTCTTCTCAAGAGATATTTCGGTTAATTTCGTCTTGAAAATGTGTAAAGGATATGATAACATAGTGTTATCATATCCTTTTTTACTTTTGGGAAGAAACATAATATGAAAACAGTTTTAGGGTGGGTTATAGCATTAGTAACCAGCTTAGTATCTTTAATTGCCATGTGCATATTTGACTTTATTTTATCGTTAATCTATTATTTTTTCGGTAAAGTTCCTTTTTTGTCAGAAATCATTGATTTTATCGGAGAAATTCTGGATTTAGGATTGACAGTTCTTGTTGCTGCGCTTATAGCAAATACCATATGGGAAATTGGCCACTCCCTCATTGAAAAAACAACTGGCAAAATACTTAAGTATCAGGACGGACCTATTCATTATATCAATAATTTGTTCCTGTTTGTTTTTCTGTCTATGTTTTTATTTTTAGGTTATAGTTTTATTACCTCTATAGGAAATGCTGTGATAACCTATACTGCCAACTATCAGGGCTTTGCAAAATTACTGATGTTTTACGAAGCGATAAAAGATACATTTTCAGCCATTCGTGACGCAAATATAATATTTTATATGATTGGGTCTAATGCGTTCTTTTTATTTGCTATTAATGTTTTCTTCTTCAAATCCCCTGATTAATGAAGGTAAAATGAGAGGATAGGGTAATGTTATAATCAGTATATATTTGCAATCTGAAAGGTTATAGACATGGACATTTGGGAAAAGTTATACTTAAAAGCAAAAGAGCAATATCGCCCTGAAGAGGTTTCTCCTTTTGTGTACGCACATCACGTTGTATGTGCTTTGGAAAGCGAAAACGGCGAAATATATACCGGCTTCTGCATCGAAAGCTGTAGCGGTGTGCTTGATTTGTGTGCTGAAAGAGTCGCTGCACTTAATATGTATATAAACAGTGGACAAACCGTTATAAAAAGGCTCATTGCTTTCAGGGATAAAGCACCTTTTGGTGAAGGCAGCGGAATGCCATGCGGTGCCTGCAGAGAATTCTTTATGCAGTTAAATTTGAAAAATAAAGATATGGAAATCATGGTCGATTACGAAAAAAGAGAAGTGGTTACATTAGAAAAACTAATTCCCGATTGGTGGGGAATGTACAGGTATAAATCATTGACATAATATTTGTTTTACTGTATAATTCTAATATAAACAACATTAAATTACAAGGAGATAAACCATGGATATTAAAGCTAAAATCGAAGAAATCGTTGAGAAAATCAAATCCGACAAAGGTCTTTTTGACAAGTTCAAAACCGAACCCATCAAAACAATAGAAAGCCTTATCGGTATTGATCTTCCCGATGACCAGATTCAAAAAATCGTCGACGGTGTAAAGGCAAAAATTTCGGTTGACGGTGTTGCCGATAAAATCAGCGGTCTTGGCAGCAAGCTTGGTGGCATTTTCGGTAAGAAATAATCATGATACTGTCTACCCAAACCGATTATTTAAGCCGACAGTTCGGTATTGAAAAAGCTATCGACATTATTGCAGATGCAGGTTTTGATGCAATCGACCTCACCATGTTCGATATGAAAAGCGATGACTCTGTCTTCTGTCAGGACGATTACAAAGAGCTTGCTTTAAATCTATTGAAAAAAGCACAGAACAGGGGACTTTTCTTTAATCAGGCTCACGGCCCTTTCCCGTGTTCAAAGAATAATGACGATGACTACAACAGCAAGATTTACACAAGAATTGCTCGCAGTATTGAAATTGCTGGAATTGTCGGTGCAAAATGCATTGTCATACACCCGATGCATCATTTGCCGTATCTTGAAAACTCCGAAAAGCTCAAAGAGATTAACATGGAATTTTACCGCAGTCTTGCTCCTTTCGCCAAAGCTGCCGGAGTAAAAATAGCACTCGAAAATATGTGGCAACGTAACTCTGAAAAGAAAATTGTAGTAAGTGCTTGTTCACGGACTAAAGAGTTTGCCGACTGGATAGACACGCTTAACGATGATTGCTTTACTGCATGTCTTGACCTTGGGCATAGCGGTCTTTACGGTTTTGATGCGGCTGAACAGATCAAAGGACTCGGTAATAGACTCGGAGCACTCCACGTTCACGATAACGATTATCAAAGCGATGCTCATACTGCACCTTATCTCGGTAAAATGCATTGGGACACTATATGCGAAGCATTGGCAACTGTAGGTTACAAAGGCGATTTAACGCTTGAAGCTGATAACTTTTTTAATTCGTTTCCCAAGGAGCTTGCTCCCATGGCAACAAAGTTTTTGCATGATATCGGAAGAAATTTAATTGAAAGAGTAAAAACAACGCAAGTATGAACCTTGCGTTGTTTTTTATGTTATTTGATTTTAACCTTTGTACCGATAACCGGGCAAAGAATTATGTTCAAAACGAACTCCACAACAAAATTAATGCCTACAAGAACGGTAATCATGTAAAGCCATACGTTTGTACCGCCTGCCCATGCCTGAAGAATTTCGGGATAAAAAGCAAACAGAAATACACAGAAAAATGCTGTATTTACTATAGGTGCAACGGCTGCAGCAAATAAAATCGAAGTTGTTCTGCTAAGTTTATGCTGCAAAGCTTCATAAACCGCCGCAGAAACCCAGCCGGCGAGCATGCCTTTAGCAAAACAGATAAATACTGTCAATGCAGGACGTGCTGCAAACATCATATAAGCACCGCCGTCAAAGCCGGAAACGGTAAAGACCGTTACTACAAGCCCGAAAACAGCACCTAAAAATGCCGCACTTTTCTTGCCAAAATAAACGCCGCCAAGCACCACGGGAATCAAGGTCAGCGTAATTTTAACATATGGCATTGGGATTACGGTAGAAAGCACCTGAAGCACTGCAACCAAGGCAGCAAAAAGTGCAATCTGAACCATACGCAAAGTTTTTGCGTGCGAAGAAATTTGATTCATATTTAGCCTCCATTTTTCGGGTCGCTATCTTCCTTAAATATGAAAAAACGGTAAAATGCGACCTCTTATTTTATAATAATGCCGTAGCAGTATTATCAAATTTACTTGCAATTTCTACAGTATAAAACCGCAAGTCCACGCAATGTTAAATTTTTGTCAAAAGAAAATTTATTACGCAAATGGGGAAGTATTAACTCGGAAAGCCCACCGGTTGCAATAAGCGAAAGCTTTTGACCGGATTCTTTTAAATTAAGCTCATCACGGATATTTCTGATAAATCCGTCAATCATCAACGCATTTCCGTTAATTATGCCTGAACAAACAGAAGATCTTGTATCTTTACCAATTATTTCCGGTGAAATATCAAGAGAAATATCGCTTAACTGCGCAGCCGAATCATATAAAGCATCAAGTGAAATCTTGAGTCCGGGTATTATAATAGTTCCTAAGACGGATTTTGTATAATCGACGATGGTGATTGTCGTAGCCGTACCCATATCCAAAATAACAAGGGGAGACTCACTTGAATTAAGTGCCGCAGCAACATTGCAGACAATATCCGTACCGAGCTGCTCGGGATTTTTAATTTTAATGCCAAAACCTGTACGAATACCGCTTGCGATAATAAACGGCTTTTTACCGCAAATATTAAACGCCGCACGGCTCAAAGCATCTGTAAGACTTGGTACAACCGAAGAAATCACCGCACATGAAACCTTGGCAGAACTACGGTTTAAAAAATCCTGAATTCGTACGGTGTATTCATCAGCGGAAAAATCTCTGGAGGTAATCTTAAAATCAGAAATAAGTACAGGGGCATTTTCAATATCAAAAACGCCTACAGAAATACTTGAATTCCCAATATCAATGGCTAAAAGCACGTAAATAACACCTCCAAACACGATTTTCGCTTCCCTCAATTATACAAAATTTGCATTTTGTATAATTGGTGGTAACTTTCCCCAATCATACAAGTCAAGAATAAAGTCAAGCGGCTTGCCCTGCTCATCGCGGACAAGGTATTCATCAAACATACACCGCAGCACACCCTCAAGATTACTTTGGCAGCCGAAAAGATATGTATCTGCGGATTTTCTTCTTGTCTGAAACTCAATACGGAACCATGAAGTTACCTCGCCTTCATCCTTGAAAGCTTCCGGTAACGGTTTAACTATAACACCATTTTTTGAATATTGCAAGAGCTTATCATAAATACGTACAAGCTTATCACCTCTTGTGCTGCCAAGATACAATGTTTTTTGGTCACCGCAACGGTAGCTGTATTGTACATTGCGACCTTTACCACCACACATAAGCCTTGAAGAACGAGGAGAAAGAGTCCCTGCTCGCTCTCTGTCTTTTATGTAGTTAAGGAATGTATCAAGGAACTCCGGTTTATAGTTTACAAAATCAAAAGCGAAGTCAGAGCGTGTTACATTGTATGTATCAGGTGCACCCCAAAAATTAATATTTGTAAGTGCTTTATCTACTCCAAAAAAGTTACGGAGATAATCAAGACCGGTACCGGAAATATCAAGACGAATTTTTGAGAACTCGGTATCAAAAATACTTCCCTGCTCAGTATTCAAATAATCATCCCACTTAATTTCACAAGTGATACCATGAACACTAAAAATAGCGTGAGACTGAAAACCGTAGCTACGCTCATAAACGCTGCTTAACATTTCCTCATAAAGCTCTATGTCTATTTTAAGCTTTTGCAAAATTTTCTTTATACTGGTATTATACAGCATGCAGCTATACCAGTCGAGTTTAGCATATATCATCTTTAAACCCTCCGAATATTCAAATTTACAGTACGAAGTGAAAATTTTTCTAAAAAAACCATAAGAGCTACAAATATAGAAGATGAACGCACGTAAAAATGCTCGTGAGGTAACCAATCTTCATACCATAACTCAAACATAACATATTCCTCTTACCTTTTTATTCCAATATAGCACCTTTTTTTTACCTTGTCAAGTTCTTTTCCACTACTAATATAAGAAATATACAGCCATAGTAGGTATAGACATCGCAGGGTGATACAACTCCCTGCGACCGCTTCGCGGAGAATTTCGCTGCTGCGGCAGCGACCAAAGGGGGAAAACCAAGAGCATCAAGGCGACATCTCTCCGTTTTCCCCCTTGGAACCCTCTTTCCCGCTCTCTGTCGCTCTCTGATTGAGAGAGAAAAGAAAAAAGGTGTCCTATAAACGGGACACCGATGTGATTTTTAACTTTTAGCCAACTAGTTTACTATAGATGTAAATACCGAACTTTACCATTTGAACAGAAAGAGGAGCAATAATAGCAAGCCAAATACATATATCAACTAAGACCGGAACACCAATCAGAGCATTAAGCAAAGTACGGCCCATAGAAAAATAAGGAGCTAACTGACTAATGAAGCCAGGAAGAGCATTCGCAACCTCCAAGACACCTTGACCAACTTGTTCTAATATAGGAGTAAGTAAAATAATAACTGCAGCTATAGCGATAACAACTAAGCCAATACGTATAACGGTATCCATTAATTACCCCCTTGAACATGTAAGGTAATGAGCTTAACAAGCTTATCGAAATAAGATATCAAGTATTTACCCATACCAAAAACAAAAACAAAACGTAAAGGTATCAACAAAAGTGTAACAATAGGTAAAGAAAAAAATTCATTGAATGATACATTTGAAGCATCCCAAAAAGTATAAGTGTTCCCCATGAGAGTTACAGAACCGGCAGGAAGAGTCAAAGAAGCATTGGTGGAATGAGTAGTAACAGAATTATAGAGCTGATTAAAAGAAGTCTGTAAAGCAGCTACATTTACAGGCATTTTTTGTGAAAGTTCATCAACAGCAGAAGAAAGCTTATCTGATGCTTCTTGTTTCAATTCATCATAAAACTTATTCAGAGCGTTTTTAGTACCCTCTTCGACAAGCTCCGGCATTTCTTTAGTAAGAGTATCTATAGCCTTTCGAGTTTGAAAACCAGTTCCCTCAACTGAATCATACAACTCAGACAATCTACCCTCTAAAACTCCATGAATAGAAGCAAGACCCTCTGTAGTACTACCAGCAGAATAATTTGTAGCATTAGTTAAACGAATAACTTCTGCAACAACATCATCAAGAGAAGCGTCAGTTATATCTCTAATAACAATAGGATCTCCGGAAACAGTATGCATCTTATGAGATTTAGTATAAAAAGAAAAATTAGTAATAGTAGGATCGTCAACGATAAAGGATACGGTAACAAGACGTAACAAACCGGAAGAGTCAGAAGCATTGCTTACAGATCTATACATAGAAAAACCGTTAAACTCTGTAGTATCATTATCTATATCGTATTCTATCAAAGAATTACCACGGCTTACCATAAGTCTATCAAAATAATTAATTGATGAAATATAATCCTGAGTAGACCAATATTCTTCATGAAAAGATACTGTAATAACATAGGTATGATTACCCTGAATAGAAATAGGAACAGTTACATAATAATAAACGTTCATAGTTGAATCAAGTTCATTAGAATGTAAATATTCAAAAGAATCACTAAAAGGATTTTGATATTTAACAGAATTATCACTGCTCTTATAAACACGCATCAAAGCATCGCCAGTAGCGATTTCGATTTCAGTTGCAGCTGCACGCGTCACTAATAGTGACGCTGCACAGCAGCACAAAAGCAAGATTGATATTAGTTTTCTTTTCATCGTTTTGTCGCCCTCCGTAAAGACCATACAGACTGAAAAATCTTTATCAATACACAGACGATGCATGCCGATGAAACGGCAAGTGCTGAAATATTTGACGAAGAAGGCAGTGCATAACTCACTCCGATAACATTACCGTAAGCATAATAAGGATTACTAATATCAACAGTAACGCTGCTATATTCACGCTCAGATACATCATAATATGACGAGTAACCGGAGTCAGAAACACGTTCAACTGTTCTAACAGTAGCATCTTTCCAAGTCATCCCCTCTTGTTTAGGTCCATAAACAGCAACAGAAGTATTATCGTCAGAGCGGAAAATAACATAATCATCCCACGGCATAATATCACCTGCAAGGTAATTCAAACCAGTAGGAGTAGACTCATATTGTGAATATGAAGGCATTTTTACCTCCCTCTGAATGCTCTGACAACAATATCAATAAGAATAGTTGCAAGAATATAAAAAACTACGGGGGGAGCATATACCATTATCAGAGCTTCAATAATTTTAGTTAGATACATGCTCGCCCTCCCGTGTAACTATTTCATGAGTGTTATATGATAACATAGCATCCACTTTAGGAATATATATAGACCAGTGAGGCATATCGCCGAGATATTCTCCGTCATCATTATAAAGCGTAGCATCTAAAACTCTGTACTTACGGAATATTAGAAATTCCCGGCATTCAATATGAAAGCGACATTGCTCTCGAATAGCTTTAGAAATACGAGTAAAACGCTGAGAAGTACCAAGTATTACCCTGCGTTCTTTACCATTCTGTGCCCATACAGCAAGCTGCAAAGGAGAAACATTTTTAGACTCAAGAGAACTGAAAAGAGATTGAATTTCATCTATAACAAAGACGGTACCGTCTTGACCGTTCCTATATTTTTCGAAACATTCCATACCAGTATATATATCGTGAGGGATGCCGTATAGATTAATATTTGATACGATACGTGCCTTAGGATAACGTTCATGTATCTCTCGCAGCGTGTGTATCATGTTAAGAGTTTTTCCGGAGCGTTGAGCCCCGGAATAAACCCAAATACCATGAAGCGGAAAGCTTTCGACCTTATTAGAAGATAATCGGAGATAATCACCGATACCTTTTAAGTTTAAGTCACGTTCGTATACTTCCCCGCCCTTACTCATAATTATGAGCCTTTCTTAAGAGCTCCCTTGGCTTTCTTATAAATCCAACGGAAAGCGAACCAAAGAAGAACGAGCGGAACTGCAATACCAAGACCAGCAGTGATAACAGAAAGAAGATTAGTAGTGTTGAAAGCACCAAGAGCACCAACAATACCGGAAGTATCAACCGTTTCACTACCTGCACCAGTTGCAAAAGCTGATACAGCCATTGACAACATCAGACATGCAGTCATACAAATAGCAAGTATTCTTTTTTTCATGCTTTTTTCCTCCTATTTTAATTGATTATTACAATACCGGTAATTTTTGCTTTACCGGAAGTAACCGAAAATTTGAGGTCACATTCATCACCAAGCTTATACTCGCCAGATATCTTATCCTTTGAAAAAAACTTGCTGAGTACTTCGCAACCATGCTTAATACCGGAGGATGTTTCATCACTTACCAAATGAAATGTTACACCCTCAATTAACTCCCCTGTTTTTTCATCGGGAAAAGAAACCGGATTATATCCTACTATCGTATACATGTTTTATCCTCCTTTCTTATTATTTTCCTTTATTTGCTTTATAAAAATAAAGTTGTCTTGTTTATTACACCCTGCGAGCTCTCTAACGTCTTTTATTCCCTCTTCCTCAAGCATTCGAGCTATTTTATTATTTAATCCTATATGTTTATATACACTTGAACTTGAGGAACCCATATACATATCAAATGCTCGTTTGTTTATCATTTCAACAAATCCACGAACGCCAAATTTAAGCAGACAAAGAAAAATAGAGCCAAATGCCTGCCCGGTCACATAACTGTGAGCATGGTCAAGCACTGACTCTATTAACTCAAACTTTGCATTTTGTATAATTGACAATCAAGTTCTCTCTGGGGATATATTAACCTATTTTTTCTTATTAGTCAATATATCATGCTTTAAAAGATACTTTTGTTTTGTTGCTTCTCCGCCACGAAGATGCCTTTCCGATTTGTTTTTCTCCAGTACCGTTTTTACTTTTTTATAAAGCTGCCGATTTTTATTGTACAGTTTTTCAGTGACATCTTTATGTACCGTACTTTTACTAACCGAAAACTCTTTTGCCACTTCCCTTACTGTTGCACCTGTTTTAATTATGTACTCCCCAAGTATTTCACATCTTTCTTCGGATGACAGAAATTCCATATTCAATAAATCGCTTTCATATTAATTTAATAAACTATATGAAATTTTATATTTAATAATGCAATTTTTCTCCGAATATGTTATAATTTATAAAAAATCACCGAGGAGTTTACTTTGGAAAAAGAATACAATAAATTCAATTCTTCAAATATTTTTGAAGGCATGACTTCTATACGTGCATGCATTAAAGCACTTGATAGCGGCATAAGTGACAGAAGAATTCTTGAAATTTTCTATGACAAAGAGCGTGCCAACGCCCGTCACAAAGAGCTTAATTATCTTAATAAAGTTTCGGATATATACGGTTTTACAGTTACGGAAATGTCTACATATGAGATCAACTCACTTGCAATAGGAAATTCGCACGGCGGAATTCTTGCAAGATGCAGCGACAGAACAGTACCCGACCTGAGCTGTGCGAATAATATCGTTTCTAACGGTTTTTATGTAATGCTTGACGGTATTGAGGACCCCTATAATTTCGGCTATTCCCTGCGTTCTATTTATGCCGCCGGTGCCGACGGAATTATTCTCCCTAAACGTAATTGGTTAACCGCAGCCGGAGTTGTTGCGAGAGCTTCCGCAGGTGCGTCTGAATTGCTTAACCTTTATACTTGTGACACTTTAGACGCCGTTGATTACTTCAAAAAACTGAATTACAAAATCATTTGTGCTGACAAGCCAAACTCTGTCAGTATATACGATGCAGACCTCACAAAGCCGATTTTTTTGATTGTGGGCGGCGAAAAACGAGGTATAAGTGCGGCAGTGCTTGAAAAAGCGGATTCGATTGTACGCATAGATTACGGCCGTGAATTTAATGCTTCCCTTTCGGCTGCATCTGCCTCTACTGTTATCGCATACGAAATTTTCAGACAAAACAGATAAAAGCTCTGCCTTTGGGCATAGCTTCCAGCCTGATGACAAAGTCATCAGGCTGACCAGAGGCTGAGAAACGCAGACAGATTTTTGGATTTTTGTTTCGTCGGCGTACATGTGTACG
>JAZQEH010000080.1:0-78206 GCA_045538895.1 Eubacteriales bacterium | reverse complement strand
GGGTAGTGACGTAAACCACGATTGGCCCTGGTGGCACAAGCAGGTAGAATACTTTGTACCTAAACTTTTATACTAAAATACATAGAATCGAGAAGAAAAATGAAGAATTTTATTTTTATTTCACCTAATTTTCCCACAAACTACTGGCAGTTCTGCAAGGAACTGAAAAATAACGGACTCAACGTTCTCGGCATCGGCGATGCACCTTATGAGGAGCTAACGCAGGAGCTTCGTGACAGCCTTAACGATTACTACAAGGTTTCCACACTCGAAAACTACGATGAAGTTTACCGTGCAGTTGCGTTCTTTACTCATAAGTACGGCAGAATTGACTGGCTTGAATCCAATAACGAGTATTGGCTTGAGCGTGATGCGGCACTCCGCACCGATTTCAACATTCAGAGCGGTTTTCAGGTAAGCGACATGGAGCGTATCAAGCACAAGTCCAAGATGAAGCATTACTATGAAAAGGTCAACATTCCTACCGCACGCTACTACATGGTAAAGACTCTTACTGGTTGCCGCAGCTTTATCAAAAAGGTTGGCTATCCCGTAGTTGTAAAGCCCGACAATGGTGTCGGTGCGGCTGCTACGTATAAGCTTAAGAACGACGAGGAGCTTGTTGCTTTCTTCGAAAGCTATCCCAAGGAAGTGCCGTATATCATGGAGGAGTTTGTAAACGCACAGGTAAATTCCTATGACGCTATTATCGACTCTAACGGCAATCCCATTTTTGAAACGGGTAACGTTACAGTTGATTCGATTATGGATATCGTAAACAATCAGGACAACAGCATTTACTATATTGTAAAAGACCTTCCCGATGATACACGTG
This sequence comes from Eubacteriales bacterium, assembly GCA_045538895.1. Lineage (GTDB taxonomy): Bacteria > Bacillota > Clostridia > Oscillospirales > CAG-272 > UMGS902. The sequence continues at coordinate 77,371 of JAZQEH010000080.1, read as the reverse complement.
CGGCAGGCCGCGCAACAGTAAAGAGCTTTGGCGTAAAGAGCCGTTTTGTGCATTTTGAGTTTTTCCGTCTTACCGAGGATCAGGAGGGACTCGGCAAGAAGGGCGACGTTGTTGCACTTGAGGTAAATATGCGTCCTTGCGGTGGTTTCACCCCCGATATGATGAATTTTGCAAATTCCACTAACGTTTATAAAATCTGGGCAGATATGATTGCGTTTGACAGCACCATGTATCCCGAAGGTGAGCATTATTTCTGTGCATTTGCAGGTCGCCGTGACGGTAAGAATTTTGTTATGAGCCACGATGAGCTTATGGCAAAGTATGGCGAAAGCATGAAGATGGTTGAGCGTATTCCCGATGCCCTTGCAGGTGCAATGGGTAATCAGATGTACGTTGCAACGTTCTCCACCAAAGAAGAGATGGATGCTTTCTACGCAGACGCCGTAAATTGTAAATAAAATATGTAAAAAGTCAATAAGGCAAAAACGCTTTGCCTTATTGACTTTTTTTATTATCTGTGATAAAATAACATACGATATATAACATATGTTATTTTATGGAGGTGTATTATGCCGCCAAAGGTTAAGGTGACAAAAGAAGATATTGTAAATGCCGCAGTTGCGATTGTACGCAAAGAGGGTACTATGGCACTTGGTGCAAGAACGGTTGCGGCAGCTTTGAACTGTTCAACGCAACCTGTGTTTTCCAATTTTTCAAATATGAACGAACTGCATGCCGCCGTGAGGGCAAAGGCAGAGGTAATGTGCGGCGAATACGTTCGGTGTGAGGTGGAAAGCGGAAAGTTCCCGCCTTACAAGGCAAGCGGTATGGCTTATATCCGTTTTGCCAAGGAGGAGAGGGAACTGTTCAAGCTTTTATATATGTATGACCGCAGTGAAGAAACTGCTCCATTGCAATCCGAGCTTAATGATAATATGGTGGAAACTGTACAAAATAACACAGGACTTTCCCCTGATGATGCAAAGCTGTTTCATCTTGAGATGTGGGCGTACGTTCACGGAATTGCTACGATGTTTGCAACGGGATATCTGAATCTCGATGAGGAGCTGGTCAGCAAGATGCTTACAGATGCATATCAAGGGCTTAGAAAACAGTATGGAATGGAGTGATATCGGTGGAAGCTATCAGAATAGAAAAGTTAACTAAAAAGTACAAGGATATTCTCGCAGTTGACAGCCTTACTCTATCGGTTAATAAAGGCGAGCTTGTTTCATTGCTCGGCGTGAACGGTGCAGGAAAAACTACCACTATAAAAATGCTTTCCTGCTTGGTAAAACCTACAAGCGGTGATGCGTTTTTAAACGGCAAAAGTATTTGCACCGATACTGCAGCAGTTAAGGCTATAATAGCGGTTTCACCGCAGGAAACTGCTATAGCCGCAGGACTCTCGGTGCGTGAAAACCTTGAACTTATGTGCGGCGTTCACGGGCTCAAAAAGGAAAAGGCTGCGGCAAAAACTCGGGAGCTTGCTTCTCTTCTGGGGCTTGAAAGCGTAATGGCAAAAAAGGCAGGTAAACTGTCGGGCGGTTGGCAACGCAGATTAAGCATTGCTATGGCACTTGTGAGCGAACCTGAAATACTGTTTTTAGACGAGCCTACGCTCGGTCTTGACGTGCTTGCACGAAGTGACCTATGGGATATTATACGCCGCCTTAAGGGAGAGGTTACGGTTATTCTTACCACGCATTATATGGAAGAAGCCGAGGCTCTTTCCGATAGAGTTGCCATTATGAAAGACGGAAAACTTCTCCTGTGTGAAAGTGTTGGTAAAATCAAAGAAATAGCTAAAACTGACAGTTTTGAGCAAGCGTTTATCAGTATTGTCAAGGGGGTGACGGAATGAGAATGTTGACTTTTGCGGACAGAAATACAAAAGAGATACTTCGTGACCCGATTAATCTTGCGTTCGGTCTTGGCTTTCCGATTGTGTTGATTTTACTGCTTAGTGCAATTCAAGCGAACGTTCCGGTTGCGCTTTTCGAGATAGGGCATCTGTCTCCGGGTATCACAGTATTCGGACTTTCGTTTATGACTCTGTTTTCCGCAACACTTATTGCCAAGGACAGGGGCAGCTCGCTGCTTCAGCGTCTTTATACAACGCCGCTTACGTCACTTGATTTCATTCTGGGCTATACGCTCCCCATTATGCCGATGGCGATTATGCAGAGCGTGATTTGCTATATTGCGGCGATAGCTTTAGGGCTTGAAATAACGGTTAATATCCTGTATGCGATTATTTTTATCATTCCCGTTTCGGTAATGTATATCGCACTCGGACTTCTTTGCGGAAGCGTGTTTACCGATAAGCAGGTTGGAGGAATTTGCGGTGCACTTCTCACTAATCTTTCGGCATGGCTTTCGGGTATCTGGTTTGACCTTGAGCTTGTCGGCGGAGTGTTTAAGAAAATCGCTTATGTATTCCCGTTTGTCCACGCTGTTGAAATGGAACGTGCAGTGCTTTCGGGAAACTTTGCGGGTGTTTTCCCTCATTTATGGTGGGTACTCGGCTATGCTTTTGTGCTGCTTTTAGCGGCGGTACTGCTATTTCTGCGGCAAATGAAAAAACAATAACTATTTAAACCATGCAACGGCAAATTCGATAAAACGTTTGGTGGCGTCAGACGGCTCGTAGTCCCTTGGGACAAAGCAATAAACCGTTCTGCGGCAGTTGCAGTCCGCAAGCGGAAGTGAAACGATACCTTCGGCTCCCACTTCCGACCATGATATTTCGGGATAGAAGGCTATTCCGTACCCCGCTTTTACGAATTGTGCAACGGTTGCGTGGTTTTCGCTTTCAATAATGATATTGGGTGTATATTCGTGACTTGAAAAATATGAACTCATAAGCCTGTTTAAAGCCGATGTTGGGTACAGTCCCACGATTTTTTGATCTTTGATATCCTCAAAGCAAAGCGAGGTTTTATTTGCCAGTGGACTGTTGCTTGCAACCGCAACTAAAATCCTCTCCGTAAAAAGCGGAATACACTCGCAATCTTTTTCGGAAACAGACGGCTTTGAGGCAATACGCACGTCAAAAAACAGGTTACCTCGTTGTTTTTCACTTGGGTTTGCAAAGCTGATACCAATGTCGGGGTTTGCTTTTGAAAACTCGGATATAAGAGGAATAAGTGCAACGGTGCCTTGAAGCAGTGAAATTCTTACGGTGTTGTGGCGTAGGTCATGTACACGGTCTATGCCCTTGTCGATTTTTAAAAGGGCTGCGCTTATTTCTTCATAAAATGCACGTCCGGACTCGTTAAGCATAACCCTTTTGCCGTTACGTGTGAAGAGCTTAACCGCAAGCTCCTCTTCAAGTCTTGCGATAGTATGGCTTATTGATGATTGAGGCACGTAGTATTTTGCTGCAACTTTTGAAAAGTTTTCAAGTTCTGCCGCGTCTTTAAAGTATTTCAGTTGCAAAAGCTCCATAGTTTGCTCCTTTATATATTGTAGTATATATAATCATACAATAATATGTATTTTTAGTCAATAATAATATATGATATAATAAAATTGTTAAATTGTAGATATTTGGAGGAGCTTATGAAGAAAACTACTTTATTTTTAACGGCGGTTTTGGCTGCAGTTATGCTTACAGTATTTGCTTTCGCAGCAGAAACTGTTGTTTACGTTGACCCGAGTGTCAACGCAAGCGGCAACGGCACCACTCCGCAAACGGCATATAAAACATTTGCAGAGGGCATTAAAGCTTGTGCAAGCGGCGGTACCGTTGTTGTTATGAACGACGTGAATTTTACTGCGGCTACTCAGTTGGCCACTCACACCGGTAAAATTACCGTTACAAGTGAATACGGCGGCACCGATTACGGTGCATCTATTAACCTTAGTGCAAGAATTATCATGGGCGGTGAAACCGAATTTGATAATATCAATATCAAAAACGTAGGTGCGACTCAAAGATATATCGTTGCACGCAATCACCCTCTCACTATCGGGGAGGGAGTAACCACGTCAAGCTCAAACGGCGGCATGATGTACCCGATCATTGTAGGTGGCAGATGGAATACTGCCGGTACGGGTAACAATTCTATTACCGTTAAGAGCGGCACGTGGCAAGGCATTTACGGTGGCAACCAAACCGGAAAGCATACCGGCACCTCCGTTATAAACTTCCTCGGTGGCGAGGTTCTTTATGCGATTTGCGGCGGTTCGCAACTTGGTAGCTTTGAGGGTAACACAACTATCAATATCGGCGGTGATGCAGTTGTTGCATTGCACGATACGGCGGGTGTTATCGGTGCAAGCCTTGGTAACGGCACAACCGCATACACCTTTGCAGGTGATATCGACATTAATATTTACGGCAATGCAGTTGTAAAGTCAAAGGTGCTTGGCGTGTCCTGCTTTGATAAAGTCAGCGTTACGGGCGATGTAACAATAGATATTTACGGTAATGCCGCAATGAGTCATAATATTTACGGCGGCGGTATGTATGGTAACATCACTTCTACAAACGGAATTATCGTAACTGCGTATGAAAACGCAAGCTTTTCCAATCCCTCGGGTTCTTCTTGCTATATCTGTGCAGGTGCACAGAGCGGAACCGTTAACGGTGATACCAAGGTTGTTATAAAGGACAACGTTACAATTACCGGTAACGTATGTGCGGGCGGTAACAACTGTACTGTAAACGGCAATTCGGTTGCCGAACTTTACAGCGGTACGGTAAATGTAAACTTTACAGCGGGAACCCGTATAGGCACGGTTAATGGCAATACAACCACCGTTGCTTACGGCGGCAGAATAGGCTTTAGCCCAAGCGGTAACTTCTCGCTTCGAGGTAACGGAGGTTATTCGAGTGCAACCCAGTACGGAAAGGTTACCGGAACTGCGGCTGTTGTGCTTGACGGTGCAACCGTTGCGGGTGCGGCAACAGTCGGCGTGGGTGCAAGCGGTAACGTCACCTTGAAGAGTGGCAGTGCGGGCAGTGCTCCCGATAAGTCCGTTATCGACCTTACTGGTAGCAAAGAGCTTTCTATCGGCGGCGATATTACGGCATCAAACGTAATCGGTGGCGGAACGCTCACTCTCGGTAGCGGTAGTACTCTCACAACCGATACTTTCAGCGGCAACGTTGAACTTGTAATTTCAGGCACTCCCGAAGCAAATCATACGTATATCACGGTTAATGATATTGATAGCACGGGTGTAGTTGAATATACCGCTACCTCGGATGAAATTCTAACTAAAACCGTTGGTAACGGTGTGATTGCATACACAGTTACGTATCCTGAACGTTTTGAAACAGTAAAGGTTCATATCGACTATTACAATCCTAACGGAGAGGGCGAAATACAGCCAAGCCTTGTGCTTTACAGTGGACTTTCCTCCTCGGATAAAAGAGTAAAGCTTTCGCCCACGTTTGGCACGGAAAACGGCAAAAAGTATGCCGAGGCTTTCCTTGAACCGGGTATTTACTACTATAAGGTTTATTACGGTAGCGGCGGAAGTGATTACCATATCAAGCACTTCTACGTTTCGGGCAAGGCTGAGTTTATGAACTTTGACCAGCCCTATGAGCCTTACGTTGCCGATAACTATATGGAGCCGTATACGGCAACAACTACCGATGAGGTGCTTAACAACTTCTTAACAGTTGCAACTCTTAATAACTATACATCTCTTGACACTCCTACGTTTACAAAGCATACCGCAAGTGACCGTCAGTTTATGACAAATGATGAACTTTGCGAATATGCGGATGCACTTGATGCAAAGTGTGACTATTTGTACGTTTATTATCCTTTTGCAGAAAGTGCAATGGGCAATAAGTACCCCGTGCTTGTATTTACAAAGGACGCTGTTCCTGCGGGCACAAGCTTTGATGAAATCGGTGAGATAGTACAAAGCGGCGGAGTGCGTGAAATACTCATGGTATCGGGCGGAGTACACGGTAATGAGCCTGTAGGTATTGAGGGTTCACTTGCGTTTGCGAATTCGCTTACGGGTTCATACGGTGAAACTATAATGAACTCATACGGTGCGATTATCGTTTATCCGAGTGTAAGTGCAGATAACGCACAGCGTTTCAAACGTTTAAATCTCGATGGAATCAATCCCCAGCGTGACCTTATGCAACTCACGGGTGAGGGTACGCAGAATCAGGTTTACGTTTATAAAACTTTCATGCCCACCGTTTATATCGACTGCCATACCGATACGGGAACGTTGACTGTTTCGGATAGTGACTATTCGGTTTCTTACGGCGGCACAAATAAACTTTCGCATTTTGATGATGCGGTGATCCGCTATGCAAGCGTGTTCAATTCACCTATTATTGACATAAACGGCATCGCAGATGGAACTGCTCCCGTTTCCGAACAACTCGGTCAAAAAATAGCACTTGACTCTATTGATTCACTTATCGAAGACGGTTTCCGTTCGGCACTTTATTATTTTCCCAACGCAAAGCCAAATACCTCATGGGTATACGCACAGGCGAGAGGCTCATACGGATTCCTTATTGAGTCCATGAGAATCTGGAGCGGCAAGGATCGCTACGAGCGTAGCGTTTTCTCAATGCAAACCGCAATCCAGACTATTGCAAGCGAGGTTGCAAGCTATGAAGGTGAACTTGCACAAAACGTGTACAATGGCAGAAATGCGGCAGTTATAACCGAGTTTGATGAAAACAATATTTTTGCGAAAAACACCACCGCAAGCGGCGATCTTAAATATACGTTCGAACGCCCCTCGATTTTCCTTGACGGTACCGTGAAGGGAACCGATATCGTAACATTTACACATCATGATACCGTAAGCGACTTTATAGCAATGCCTACCGCATATGTTATCCCCGCAGATGAAGCGGATATTGAAACTGTGCTTGAACTTCTCGATATGCATGGCATCAAGTATACAAAGCTTCGTGACGGTGCAACGCTTACGCTTCGTAAGTATTCGGGCCTTGATACCGTAAATTCTGGCAATGAGGCGGTTACTATCGGTGCAGCCGAGGAGGTAACGTTTGAAAACGGTGCATATGCGGTCACACTCGATACTTCCGATTCGTATTTCATTACATATCTCTTTGAGCCTGACAGTTTTCCGTATACAAGTGCGGCAGAACATATGCACAGTCTTACTAATATGGGATATATCACGGGTGATGATGCACTCTACCGTAGCGAAACCGATGACGTATCGGCTATTATAGAAGCACTTTCGAAGACCGCAGAGTTTGCTGCGAGTGCAGATGCAGGCTACTATGCAGAAAGTGCAGAAGCTTTGGAGCAGACAGGTACGATTTCGCTCAATGCAAGCATAGAAAACTACAGCGAGTGCAAAGACGTAATCGAGGCATTCGGTATCTACGTTTACAACGTAACAACCAACGAAAAGGTTACACTTGAAAGCGGCAAGCTTGATGAACTTTTGTCGGCAAACGGTGAATTTTACGCACTTGTTACAAATATCGACAAGCAGAATTTTGAAAAGAATATTTTATTTGTGCCTTACGTTGTGATGGGCGGAAACGTTCTCACAGGTGAGTCAATGACCGTAAACGTTGCTACATATAACAAGTGGCTTGGTGCAAAGTAACAAAAGAGGCTCACTGATGTGAGCCTCTTCAGAGTGCTGACAAACGCGTCAGACCGCAAGTAAGAATAAACGCAAAGCGAATAAAAAGAAATAATTTTTCACTTTGTATTAAGAACAAAATGCGGCAAGGGCTTAAAAACCCTTGCCGTTACTTGCTCTTTTGAATTAGCGGTATTTTTTACGGTACTGTTTCAGCGTTTCGCCGGTTGTTTTTTCAAAAACCTTGTAAAAGTATGAAGCATCTGTAAAGCCGAGTGTGTCCACAAGTATATCCGTGGATATGTCGGGGGAATAGCGTATAAGCTCCTTGGCTTTTTTTATGCGAAGCTGCACTTTGTACTGTACGGGCGAAACTCCGGTAGCTTCGGTAAATGCACGGCGGAATGCGGTTTCGCTCATTCTGCACATTTTTGCAAGTGAGGTAATTGAAACATCCTCGTTCAGGTGCTGGTCGAGATAATAAAGCGCAGGGAATACCTTTCGCTTTTCTTTGCTCTCGTTTTCGGGTAGCCACATGTGTCCCGATACCGTTTCGAGCATTTCGGAAAAACATTTTGCGATAGGGAAAGTTGGGTAAACCAGATTTACCGAGGCATCGGCTATTTCAAGCATATTTTTGATGACACTTTCGGGAGTTTCTTCAAGCAAGACCGTAGGCAAGTCGGAGATATAGTATTCATCACCGTGTTGATTGCGTAGGTTAAAGGTAATAAGCAGGCATGCGTAGCCGCCTTTTTCAACTCCGTAAGCCTTTGTACTGTAGCAAATATCCATAGGTAAATACAAAAAAGTACCTTTTTTAAATTCATAGTTCTCACCGCTTGCAAGCTGAAAATCCAAGTGTTCGCATGATACGTAAACAAAGGCATGCGTTTTGCGCGGAGTGCCTGAATAGTCACGCATTTGTTGCCTTATAAATCCTGTAACGAAGAAAAAAGCCAGTCCTCTGGTCATTCTTTGAAGTGAGTAGTATTTTTTCGCCATATCTGCACCTCCATTTTCATTGTAACAGACGTGTTTAAAAAATACAATAATTTTGCCGAAAAATACCTTTTTCGTTTTAAAACTACCTCGACATATACAGAACGCAATGATACAATGATACTTGTATAAATATTTTTATCCGTGGAGGTAAAGATGAAAAGATTATTAACACTGTTTTTGTTGGTTCTTGTGCTTGCACTGACTGTAAGTGCGGCAGAAACCGTTTATGTTAACGGTACAAACCCGTCAGCCGGTCAGTACTCCGACCTTGTGAGTGCAGCGGCGGCACTTGAAAACGGCGGTACGATTATCGTTTCGGGTGATACTGCGGTTCCTGCATCTACCCTTTCATCGGGCGGCAAACTGTTTATCACTTCCGAAAACAAAGCCAAGCTCAAGCTTTCCGGCACGCTCACGCTTGCTTGCGAAACCGAGTTTGACGATATCATAATTCATAACGCTTCAACTTCGCAGCGTAACATTGTAGCAAACGGTAATCCCATTACCATGGGCGAGGGCGTTGTGTGTACTACCGACGGTACTGCACTTGTTTACCCCGTAATCGTGGGCGGTAAGTATTCAACTGCCTGCACAAGCGGCAGCCACGTTACCGTTAAGGGCGGCACGTGGCGTAACATTTACGGTGCTAACTATACAGGTGCATTTACCGGTGACAGTACAGTTGATTTTACCGGCGGTACCGTACTTGTAACTCTTTCGGGCGGTAGCTGGTCCGGCAATTACACCGGTAATGCTACTGTAAATATCGGTGGCAACGCTGTTGTTGAGCATAATACTATTGGTGGCACATCCCTTGGTGTTATCGGCGGTAACGTCGGTTCAAACGGCGGTACTGCACGTACCTTTAACGGTACAATAAAAATCAACGTCGGCGGCAATGCTGTTGTAAATGCACTTATACAGGGTGTATCGGCGGCTAACAATATTACTACCACCGCAGACGTTACCATTGATATCTTCGGCAATGCCGACATCAACCGCAATATATACGGTGGTGGCTGGCTTGGCAAAATCACAACTACAAACGGCATCACACTTACCTTGCGTGAGAACGCAACCGTTGCACATCCTACAGGTTCCGTATACGTATGTGCAGGTGCACAGAGCGGCACAGTTACCGGTAACGTAAAGACCGTTATCAAGGACAATGTACATATCGCAGGTAATGTTTACGGCGGCGGTTACACAGGTAGCGTTGCAGGTAATTCCACTACCGAAATCTACGGCGGTACCGTTACCGTTAACCTTACCGCAGGCACACGCAGCGGTAACGTAAGCGGTGATACCACCGTTAACGCTTACGGTGGTAAGGTAGGCTACTATACTGCTTCCACAGTTTACGGCATCACCGGTAAGGGCGGTGACAGCGGCGCAGTCGGCGGCAAAGCAATAGTGCTTTTAGACGGTGCTGATATTGCAGGTGCAATTACCGCAGGTACTGATAATTACGAAATCACACTTAAAAGCGGTAATGTGGGTAGTGTTTCCGATACCGCAGTGATCGACCTCACAGGCGGCAAGAGTCTTTCACTCGGCGGCAGTGTAAGTGCAAGCGATTTCGTTGGTGGCGGCAGAGTTACGCTCCCCTCTGACGGCAACATCACTACCGATAAAATGAGCGGCAGCGTTGAGCTTATGCTGAATGGTGCTCCCACACATAAGCATGACTATATAGTTGTAAACGATGCAACTACTACTGCAGAAGTTACCTACACACCCGTAGATCAAACCGATACTATAGTTAAAACTGTCGGCGATACGGTTAAGTTTACATTAAGATATACCGACCGCTATGACACCACACATGTAAAGGTTTACTATTACAATCCTCTCGGCACCGACAAGACTCAGCCGAAAATCGTAATGACAAAGGGACTTTCTACAGAGGCTGACCGTGTTGCCGTTACGCTCACAAAGGGCACAGAAAACGGTATCAACTATGCCGAGGCTGATGTAACTCCCGGACTTTACTATTACAAGGTCTACTACGGCAACGGCGGTAGCGATTATGACCTCAAATACTTCTATGTAAGCGGCAAGGCTGCATCTCTTACTTATGAGTGCGGACTTGAGCCTTTCGTTGAAAACTCTTACATGGAAAACGTATCTGCAATCACAACAGACGAGGTTATGGCACTTTATGCAACAGACAACCTTGTTGGCTACACCGCAGCCGAAACTCTTGCAACTCATATGGGCAGACGTGCGTTCCTTACAAACAGTGTTATCTGCAGCTACGTTGCAACACTTGATGAAAGAAGCGAATATCTCCATGTATTCTATCCCTTTGAAACAAGTGCAATGGGCAATGAATGGCCTGTAATGGTGTTCACAAAGGATACCGTAGCAGACGGTGCAAGCTTTGACGAGGTTGCAGCGGCAATCCGTGCTAAAGGCGAGCGTGAAATACTTATGATCACCGCAGGTGTTCACGGTAACGAGCCTGCAGGTCCCGAGGGGGCACTCTTCTTTGCAAGCGAGCTTTGTGGCGAGTACGGCGAAGAGGTGCTTGACCATTTCGGTGCAATCGTTATGATGCCTGTTGTAAGCATTGACAACAATCAGCGTTTCAAGAGACTTACGGCTGACGGCATCAACCCAAACCGTGACCTTGTTTCACTCTTCCTCCCCTCAACACAGCATCAGGTTTATGTTTACAAGAGCTTTATGCCTACTATCACAATAGACTGTCATGAAGATAGCGGTACACTTGCTGCCGATGCAAGCGACTATTCTATTGAAAATATGGACGATGTATGTATTCGCTACTCCGGAGTTCAGAACTCTCCGCTTTATGACTTGAATGCATTTGCAAACAAGACCGATAATCTGCTTTCTCAAAAGGGTATCGAGATCATGCTTGATGCTATTGAGGCAACAAGAGCAAGCGGTCTCCGTCCGAGCATTTACTATTCAGAGCAGACTGCTCCCGTAAGCTCTACAAATTACCCCTCGCTCCGCGGCTCTTATGGATTTATCGTTGAAACTATGCGTTTGTGGGCAGGTAAAGACAGACATGAGCGTGCAGTATTTGCAATGAAAACTGCACTCAAGTCGCTTGTTGCAGAGTTTATCGAGGCTGACGGTGCAATAGCGGCAGACGTATATGCAGCACGTGCAAAGATGGAAAGCAACACTAAGTTCGATGATGCTTTTGCATTTGCCGCAAAGACATCAAAGAGCGGAACCTCTCTTTTGACCATGCCTCGTCCCACCGTTTTTGTTGACGGTACCTACAAGGACGAGAACAACACAAAGAACTATAGCTTCTTTGATACTGTTTCTGCACTTCGTACACTTCCTACCGCATACGTTGTGGATGCTGATGCGGAAAATATCGACAAGGTACTTTCGCTTCTCGATATGCACGGTATCAAGTATACAAAGCTCCGTGACGGTGCAACTCTTACACTTCGTAAGTATGAGGGCATTGCAAGTGCTCAGACTTCTTCGGCGGCAGTAACTATGGCAGAAGCCGCAGACGTTACGTTTGAAAACGGTGCATATGCAGTTACAATGAATACTTCCGATGCTTATCTTGTTGCATATCTCTTTGAGCCGGATTCCTGCAAATTTGCAAGTGCAGAAGAAACTTCTGTAAGCTTTGCACATATGGGATATATCACCGACGGTGATGCACTCTACCGCAGCGAAACCGATGACGTATCGGCTATTATAGAAGCACTTTCGAAGACTGCAGAGTTTACTACTGTTGCTGATGCAGGCTACTATGCAGCAAGTGCAGAAGCTTTGGAGCAGACAGGTACGATTTCGCTCAATGCGAGCATAGAAAACTACAGCGATTGCAAAGACGTAATTGAAGCATTCGGTATTTACGTTTACAACGTAACAACCAACGAAAAGGTTACGCTTGAAAGCGGCAAGCTTGATGAACTTTTGGCGGCAAACGGTGAATTTTACGCACTTATTACAAATATCGACAAGCAGAATTTTGAAAAGAATATTTTATTCGTGCCATACGTTGTGATGGGCGGAAACGTTCTCACAGGTGAGTCAATGACCGTAAACGTTGCTACATATAATAAGTGGCTTGGTATCTTAACGGAGACAAAATGAAACATACAGAAGAATTTATTAAAAACTGGATTGCAAACGGCGGTGCCGGCGATGTAGCAGTCGCTATCGGTAACAGCAAGGGAGAAACCTATCGCTTTTTTGCATCAGACCGCGGCGATGTACTCAACGGTCAAACCGTTTACGACATGATGTCGGTATCCAAAATCATGGCTACGACACCTCTTTTCTATATGGCTATGGATGAGGGGCTTGTATCGCCCGATGATACCGTAGGAAAGTATTTTCCGAATGCACCGGAGGATAAAAAGGTATTGCCGCTCTGGATGCTACTTTCTCACCAAAGCGGAATGGGAAGATACATTAATCCCGAATACTTCGGTCCTTTCCGCCGAGACGATTGTGCGGCATTTCAGCTTTCGCATCCGCTTTTGTTTGAACCCGGCAGCGACTATTTCTACTCATGCAGTGCGTTTATCATTTTAGGTTTTATACTTGAAAAGGTATATAACAAGCCCCTTGACCGTCTTTTTGATGACCGCATTGTACGCCCACTCGGACTTAAAAACACAATGTTCAATCATCCCGAAGATGAAAACATTGTACGTTGCACACGAAAGAATTATGAGGGTGATAACAAATGTTCTGATGATAACTGCCGCCGTCTTTACGGCGTAAGCGGTAATGCCGGAGTGTTTTCCTGCATCGACGATATGACCGTTTTCGGTCAGTCGCTTTTAAACCGTCACAGCACGCTTATCAGTGAGGAAACCTTTGCAAAAGGTACAAAGGATTACGGTCCTCACCTCACCTTTGGCAGAGCTCTCGGATACGTGTATGCCGATGAGCGATATGAACAGGGTGGCGGACTTTATTCAAACGGGAGCGTAGGTCACACGGGCTTCAGCGGCACAGAATGCTTTGCTGATTTTGAAAAAGACATTTATGTGGTTTCACTTTCAAACAGTGCTCACTATGCGGCATTAAACGGTAAGGATTGCAGTAAAAACTGTGCGGAGTTCCGCAAGAATTTGCATATAGCGATTGCAAAAGATTTAAATAGATAACAAAAAATCCGCCTTTCGGGCGGATTTTTTGCTGGGGTATTGTTTATGGGAATGATGTCGGAACCTTTTAAGGAAAGGTTCCCACACCTCCAAACCTTTTTGTAAAAGAATTTTGTCTGTAGCCACGGCTTCTTATTAAATATTTTACAGTTTTTCTTTGGTTCTTTCTTTTTAAGAAAGAACGCCTTCGTTACTCCCCTAAACATTTCATTGCCTTTTATAAAGACATGTGATAAAATATTAAAAAACAATGCAAGAGGTAGTGTATGGAGTCGTTAATATTTGCGATAAATGCGGTTGCACCTATAGTGATTATGGTTGCGATCGGATATTTAATTAAAACAAGCGGGCTTGTCACTGCGGATTTTGCCAAGACGGCAAACCGCATTGTATTCCGTGTGTTTTTGCCTGCAATGCTGTTTTTAAACGTTTATAAAATCGAAGACCTCGGTGCAATAGATATTGGCTTTGCCGTATATGCGGTTACGGCGGTGGTAGGTATGTTTTTGATTTTTATACCCATCGTTTCGTGCTTTACAAAGGAAAAATCGTATAGGGGTGTTTTGCTTCAGACGGTGTTTCGTTCAAACTATGCCCTTGTAGGCATACCGCTTTCCGAATCGCTTTTCGGTGAAGAAGGCATAATGGCGGCGACTTTGCTGTCGGCAATTATAATTCCCGTATTCAACGCACTTGCGGTTGTTTCTTTGTCTGCCAATAATCCGAGCGGCGGAAAGGCAAGCATTGGAAAGGTGCTTTTGGGCATAGCGAAAAATCCTTTGATAGATGCCATTGCTTTGGGACTGATTACTTTGGTTTTGCGTGCTGCTTTTGTAAAAAACGGTATTGAATTCCGGCTTCGCGACATCACTCCCGTATATACGGCACTTGAATATCTTTCACGCACGGCGACACCGCTTGCTCTTGTTGCACTCGGTGCACAGTTCGAGTTCTCTTCGGTAACGGCACTTCGCCGTGAGATAGCCTTCGGTGTATTTGTCCGCAATCTTGCCGTCCCTGCAATAGGGCTTGGTGTAGCGTATCTGCTTTTTGCAAATCGTTTTACTGGTGCACATTTTGCGACTTTTGTAAGCGTGTTTACAACTCCCGTTGCAGTTTCAAGCGTACCTATGGCACAGGAGATGGGCGGCGATACAACGCTTGCAGGGCAAATTGTAGTGTGGACGACTTTGATTTCGGCACTGTCAATTTTTGCGGCTTCGTTTTTACTTAAAGCGGTTGGTATATTTTAACGAAAGGAAAAACCGAAATGACTCATGAACAAAGATTAAAGAACCTCTCGGTGCCAAGTGGCAGAATAGACGCTGTGCTTGATACGGATGCTTATAATGAGATAGATGACCAATTCGCAATAGCGTATATGCTTAAAAACAGCGATAAAATCAATGTCCGTGCGATATATGCCGCGCCGTTTCACAACGAGAGGTCTACAGACCCGTGTGACGGCATGGAAAAAAGCTATGACGAGATTTTCAAGGTGCTTGACCTTGTCGGCGTGAAAAGGGAAGTGTACAACGGCTCACACCGCTTTCTCCGTGACGAGAATACCCCTGTAATATCGGATGCGGCAAGCAATCTTGCACGCATTGCACTTGAGTACACACCTGAAAATCCGCTTTACGTTGTGGCGATAGGAGCGATAACTAATATAGCCTCCGCAATTCTTATTAACAGAAAAATCGTTGATAATATAGTGGTGGTGTGGCTCGGCTCAAATGCACTTCATTATCACGATACAAAAGAATTCAATCTTAAGCAGGATATCGCTGCGGCAAGAGTAGTTATTTCCAGCGGAGTTCCGTTTGTAATGCTTCCTTGTATGGGAGTTGTCAGTTCGTTTACCGTTTCACGCTATGAACTTGAGCATTTTCTAATCGGCAAGAATCCGCTTGCAATGTATCTTGCAGAGAATACCGTAAAGGCGGCAGAGAGCTATGCAAGCGGCAAGCCGTGGACACGTGTAATATGGGACGTAACCGCCGTAGCATGGCTTTTGAACGAAAACAACCGCTTCATGTGCTCGAAAATGCTTGACATTCCGCTACCCGGTTATGACCATAAATATGAAGAAAACGGCAGTAAATATCCTGTCAGATACGTCTACCACGTATGGCGTGACAATTTGATGCTGGATTTGTTTGAAAAACTCTGATTTTTTGTCAAAATAGCACTTGATTTTATGTTAATGTAGTGGTATTCTATGTAAGGTTCAAAAATACATATAAAAGGAAGCGAATATTTTGAATATTTTACTGTCAGTTTCTATTGCGTTGCTATTTGGTCTTATGATGACCAGAGCATTCAAGCCGCTCAAATTGCCGGCGGTTACGGCGTATCTTATTGCAGGTGTGCTTATCGGCCCTTATTGCCTCGGTGCACTTGGTATCAACGGTCTCGGCTTTGCTTCTCATGATGCCGTTGCGGCACTCGGTCTTATTTCAGAGGTTGCACTTGGCTTTATTGCATTTTCTATCGGTAATGAATTCAGGGTAGAAGAACTCAAAAAAACCGGCAAACAGGCTTTGGTTATAGGTATTTTTCAGGCACTTGCGGCGGCATTGCTCGTTGACGTTGCTCTTTACTTAGTACATATTCTTATGCCCGACGTGCTTTCTGTATCGCAGGCGATTACTCTCGGTGCGATAGCGACTGCTACGGCACCTGCGGCAACGCTTATGGTTGTCCGTCAGTATAAGGCAAACGGCCCTCTTACAAAGCTGCTTCTTCCCATAGTAGCTCTTGATGACGCAGTAGGCCTTATCGTTTTTGCGGTTTCCTTCGGTATTGCAAAAACACTTATCAGCGGTCAGGTTGATATGATTTCTATTCTGGTTAATCCGCTTGTTGAGATCGTTTGCTCGCTCATTCTCGGTGCTGTTATGGGTTGGATCCTTACACAGCTTGAAAAGCTTTTCAACTCCAACACAAACCGTCTTAACCTTACAATCGCATTCGTATTTCTCACCGCATCGCTTTCGATGCTTGAGTTCCACATCGGCCCTGTACATATCAGTTTTTCATCACTTCTTGTGTGCATGATGCTCGGCACGGTATTCTGCAATATCTGTCCTCTTTCGCATGACCTTATGGGTGCATCCGATAAATGGACGTCACCGCTTTTTGCACTTTTCTTCGTTATCAGCGGTGCTGAGCTTGAACTTAGTGTATTCACAAACTGGGCGATAGTTGTAATCGGTATCGTATATATTATCTTCCGTTGCCTTGGTAAATACTTCGGTGCTTTCATGAGTGCAAAGGCTACACAATGTTCTCCCGAGATCTGTAAATATCTCGGTATTACACTCTTTCCGCAGGCAGGTGTTGCACTCGGTATGTGTGCAATAGCTGCAAACGGTCTTGCAGACGGAGAGGGCGTTCTTATCCGCAACATTACACTCTTTGCAGTGCTTATTTATGAGATTTTCGGCCCTGTAATGACAAGAATGGCACTTACCGCCGCAGGCGATATCAAGCCCATTCCTCATGAGGTTAAAATGCGCCGTCATACCAAACTGCAAGAGGCAGAGGCAAAGAAGAATAAATAAGTTGAAAATACGGCTGTTTTTCAGCCGTATTTTTGTTTTTGCTATTGACAGAATAAAGTTCTAAATATATAATATTTTTAGAATAAAAATCTACTTTCTGAAAGGACAGTATAATTTATGAAGAAAATAGTTTCGCTCTTGCTCGCATTTGCGATGCTTTTGCCGCTTGCTCTTGTGCCTGCGGCTGCAGCACCAACGGGCGGCATTACCTTTACCGCAGACGACGGCTACACAACCTCGTCAGCGCTAACGGCGGCTCCCCGTACCATTGAGGCATGGGTAAAAGTTGATGCCGATGCTTCTGCCGAACGTCTTGGCGTTATTGTCGGCAACTTTGTTTCGGGTACTTATAAAAACACGATGTGGGACCTTGAAATCCGCAAAAACGGTAACCCCTATCTTTACTGGAGAGCAGGAACTGATTCGTCTGTTACCGCAAACTTTACCGACGTAGACCTCCGCACGGGTGAATGGACTCACGTAGCGGTAGTCAGCACTGCTACTGATGCAAAGTGCTATATCAACGGCGAGCTCAAGCAGACGGTTGAAAAGACCTTTGCAGACGTTGAAGCAAGTTCGCTTTCTCAGTTTATGGTAGGCGGCGACTTCCGTGACGGCAACACCCAGTATCTTAAGAGCACAACCCTCGGCTCGGTAGCACTCTATTCCGATAGCCGTACCGCAGCTCAGGTTGCAAGCGACTGTGCGGCAGTAAACTATACCGAGAATACACTCCTTGGTGCATATGATTTCTCTGTAAGCGGAACAAAAAGACTCAAGGATTACAGTGCAAATGCAAACCATCTCGGTTATTCCAATACGGCAGATTCCTCGCTCAATGAAGAGTATTTTGAAGTTACCGACGGTATGGCGTTTGACAACGAAAACGGTACATACAACGTTGGCGAGCTTGCAGCAGCACCGCATACCTTTGAGGCAGAGTTTTATTTCCCCTCTACCTTTGCATCCGATACACGCGGCGGTGTAATTATCGGTAATTACCCCGGTTCAGCAAAAAGCTGTGTCAATTTTGAAATTCACACAGACGGCAGACTACGTTATTATTGGATAGATGCAAACGGTGATGACTATGCAGCATACTTTGATGCATCTGCATATTGCGGAGAATGGATAAAGCTTGCAGTAACTCATGATTTTGCGGCAGGTGTTGTAAAGGGCTACATCAACGGCACTCTTTTGGACACCGTAACCGATAAGAACGTAGGCGGCGGTCCTGCTCGATTTGACGGATTTGTACTTGGCGGCGACGCAAGAAGCGGTAACGCACAGTATTTCAAGGGCAATCTTAAGAGCGTAGCGGTGTACTCGGATATCCGTACCGATGCAGAAATTGCTGCTGATGCGGTTTCCTACGGTACCGATAACCTCATTTTGCACTATGACCTTTCTGATTACACGGTAACCGACCGTCCTGACAGCATAACCGACCTTGCAGGTAATAATAATGCTGTTTACGACAGAATCTGGCTTGACGAAGAAGAAATCGAAACCGATTATGCATATTCCTTTGCAGTTGTAGGCGATACACAGTGCCTTAATGACTTCTATCCCGATCACTTCCAGACTCTTTATGATTGGATAATTGCAAATAAGGAAACAAAGAATATTCAATACGTATTCGGACTTGGCGATATTACCAATAATTCGCTTATCCGTGAATGGGAAGAGGCAGTTACTGCATTTGATAAGCTTTCCGACGCAGGCATTCCGTACAGCGTTGTAAGAGGTAACCACGATAGCCAGACTACTACTGCCGAAACAAAGCTTCAGTTCAATGCGGCTATGGCAGATTCCAAATATGCAACCGAAATCCCCGCCGAGCAGAGATTCAAGGCGGATGAGCTTGAAAACACCTACCGCACGTTTACAGTAGGTGAAGAAAAGTTCCTTTCCATTACTCTTGACTACGGTCCTACCGACGAGGAGCTTGCATGGGCATCCTCTGTGTGTGAGGCACATCCCGACCACAAGGTTATTATGACAACTCACGCATACATGTTCCGTGACGGCACAACGCTTGACTCAGGCGACGTTGTTCCTCCTTCAAATTCCGACCCCGCCAACAATAACGGTGACCAGGTTTGGGATAAGTTCGTAAAGAAGCATGAGAACATCATTCTTGTAATGAGCGGACACGACCCCCATGCATACGTTGTTTTCCGCAAGGATATCGGTGAAAACGGCAATACCGTAACACAGATGCTCATTGACGCACAGACCGAGGAAAAGAACCGTGGTGCTCTCGGTATGGTAACTATGCTTTATTTCTCCAAGGACGGCAAGTGCGTTGAGGTTGAGCATTATTCCACAGTTCGTGACCAGTATTTCCTCAAGGAAAATCAGTTCACAATGGCATGGAATGAGCTTGCATGCGACGTGAACCTTGATGATGAGGTAAATATCATAGATGTTATGACCGCACTCCGTTGTGTTGTTGACAGTGAGTGTATTGACAGAACCGATGTGAACGGTGACGGCGAGTGTACGCTGCTTGACGTGCTCCGCATAATGAAAGCTTCAGTAAAATAATGTAAAAAGCCTGCAAACGCAGGCTTTTTACATTGACATAAACTTTTAAAAATGCTATAATAGAACAAAATTCCAATGCAAAGGAACCGCCGATGAATAACAAGTCATGTCTTTCGCAAATAAAGCAAAAATATGATACGCTTACCCCTGTAGAAAAAAAGATTGCAGAGTATATTCTGGCAGAAAGCGGCAGTGTTATTTCCATGTCCGTTTCGGATTTTGCGGAGAATGCAGGTGTTGTAAAATCTGCGGTGATACGTTGCTGTAAAACGCTTGGCTTTGATGGGTATTCTTCGCTCAAGCTCGCACTTGCAATGGAGCTTTCAAAGAACAAGCAGTTGAATTATGTGCCGTATATTGACAAGGATGACAGTGTTGAAAGTATTCTTGAAAAGGTGTTTTCTGCAAATGTAAAGACCTTGCACGATACCGCTGAGGAAATAGATACTTCGGCGGTGGAAAGGGCAGTGGACCTTATCGACAGTGCAAATGTAATCTACATTTACGGTATCGGCACGTCTGCGGTTATTGCTGCAGATTTTCAGTACAGATTAACGCAGGTCGGCTATACTGCAATATGCTTTACCGACGTGCCGTCAATGAAGGTTTCAACGCTTAATATAAAGCCAAACGATCTTGCGTTTGGCGTGTCAAACAGCGGTCAGACCACGGCAACCGCCGATGCACTTACTCTGGCAAAGGAGATGGGGGCAAAGACTGCCTGCATTACAAGCTTTCCCGACAGTCTTATTACAAAGATTTGCGACTGTCCGATAGTAATTTCGTCAGATGAGATTCAATACCCCATAGAAGCTATTTCGTCACGTATAGCACAGATAAGTGTGCTTGACTCCATTGTCATTTCGCTTTCGGCAAGGCATTATGAAAATGCGGTTGAACGCACTAAAAAGACTAAAGAATTTGTAGACCGAGGCAGGTACGTTACAAAATAAAATGACCAAACGTAGAATTATTTATATATTATGTTATCTTGCTTATTCTTCGATTTATATAGCAAGAGTAAATCTGACAATGGCAAACCCCTCGCTTGTTGAGGCGGGTATATTAAACACCGTGCAAATCGGTGCATTAGGCGGAGCTTTTTCCGCAACGTTTGCCCTTGGCAGACTTGTAAACGGTATTCTGAGCGATAAAGCGCCGCCGTTTGTTATGATAAGCACAGGGCTTGCGGCTTGCGCTGTGAGCAATATTCTCGTTGGATTCTTTCCGCCTTTTATAGGTATATTCCTCCTTTGGACGGTTAACGCATATGCACAGTCGATGCTATGGGGATCAATGATATCGGTTATGAGCGATATTTATGATGAACGCACCGCCAAAAAACGTACGGCTATGCTTTCTACCTCGGTTGCAACGGGTAATATAATAAGCATACTGTTCTGCACGTGGCTTATCACCCGCTTCGGCACAAAGTATGCGTTTATAGTTCCCGGATTTATCACGCTTGCGCTCGGCATCTCGGTGCTTGCAATGTTCCGTGAGGTAAAGCCGTGTGCAAGCGATAAAAAGCATCTTTCTTTTTTTCAGCTCCTTGCCAAAAGGGAACTGCAGATTATCAGTATCCCTTCATTTATCCACGGTATACTCAAAGAAAATATCAGTCTGTGGATGACAGTATATGTAATTGATACATACGCTATTGATTTAAGTACGTCGTCATACTATCTTTTGCTCATACCTGCATTCGGATTTATCGGCAGAGTGTCGCATCAGGTATTCTATCGTATATGCAAGGAAAACGAGCATACGGTAACCTTGATTGGTTTTGTACTCTGCACTGTATTTTCGGTGCTTATCGGCATTAAGGGCAGCGCAGCCTTTTCAATCCTTTGCCTTACGGCAATATATGCAGCGGTGTCACTTATAAATACGTCAATGCTATCGGTGTATCCCCACAGATACCGCCACGAGGGAAACGTTTCTTCCGTTGGCGGTCTGGTTGATTTCGTTACGTATCTCGGTGCGGCATTCGGTTCGCTGGTTTACGGCGTGGTTATCAAGCACTTCGGATATAATGCAATGTTTATTTCATGGGCGGTAGTATCGCTTATCGGTGCTGTAGTCATTTCTAAATTCATAAAAGTAAAGAGGTAAAAGCCATGACAAAGTATCTTCTCCCCAAGGACGGACAGTTTTACAAGGCAAACTTGCATTGTCATACCACTGTTTCTGACGGCAAGCTTACACCTGCCGAAGTAAAAGACGCATATAAGGCACGCGGATATTCAATCGTTGCCTACACCGACCACGATATCATGATCCCTCATGATGAACTTAACGATGAAAGCTTCCTTGCTCTCCACGGCTATGAAATGGAGGCAACCTCTGCGGGAATGCCTTTCAAGTTCCGCAAAACATGCCACATGTGCCTTATCGCACTTGATCCCGATAATTTAAAGCAGGTTTGCTGGCATCGCTCAAAGTATCTCATCGGCCACGGTGAGGAGTACCGCCATCTTGCACAGTTTGACGAGAATATGCCCGACTTTGAGAGAGAGCATACACACGAGTGCGTTAATATAATGATGAATGCAGGCCGTGAGAACGGATTCTTTGTTACGTATAATCATCCCGTATGGTCGCTTGAGGACAGAACTGACTATGAGGGCTATAACGGTATGCACGCAATGGAGATCTGCAACTACGGTTGCTTCAAAACGGGCTTTGCAGAGTACAATCCGATAATCTATGACGATATGCTCCGCATGGGCAAGCGTATTTACTGTATCGGCACCGACGATAACCACAACGGTGCTCCCCTCGATAGCCCCCGCAGCGACTCTTTCGGTGCATTTACCGTAATCAAGGCACCGAATCTTGAATACAAATCTATTACCGATGCACTTGTTGCAGGTAATTTCTACGCATCGCAGGGACCTGAAATAAAGGAACTTTATTTTGAGGACGGCAAACTCTATGTAACCGCTTCTGCATGCGAAAAGATAACAATGACAACCGGCACACGCAAGGTACGCAGTGCATTCCGTGAAAAGGGCAAGGTGCTTACCAAGGCATGCTTTGAAGTGCTTGAGGAAGACGTATACGTCCGCATAACCGTAAAGGATAAGTTCGGCAAATATGCAGATTCAAACGCATATTTCACCGATGAGTTGTTTAAATAATATAAAAAATCCGCCGAGAGGCGGATTTTTTATATTAATACAATTCCTATATCAACGTTGACTAAATCGCCTATAAGCGACGGTGCGTTGCCGAGAAACATTCCTTTCTTATAGTATCCTATAGAAACTGTCAGGTCGGACTTTACCGCAAGGGCGCATTCGCCCGTGTCGCCGTTAAGACCGCTGTTTATATCGGCGGATATTACATAGGCAGGGCATTCGTTTATAAGGCGGATAGCCTCCGCATACTTATCTCTTGGTTCTCCGGAAAAACCTGTACCGAGCAGACAGTCAACTACTATATCAAAGTGTGCAAGGTCAAGCACGGATTCTTCGGCTACGCCTTGATTCATAGCCATATCATAGTAGTATTTTCCGTCATCGGAAAACCTGTCGGAGATGCGGAAAACGGTCGGGTTAAAGCCGTTATCCTTAAGTATGCACGCAAGTGCATAGCCGTCACCGGCATTGTTACCGCTACCGCACACAATAGCGATTTTTCCATGCCACTTTGCGGCATTGAATATGCCCATTGCGGCACGGTACATAAGTTCCTTTGACGGCACAAAATTCGCTATTGTATAGGCATCGCTGTCACGCATTTTCTGTACCGAAATGGCATTTTCAAACTCTTTTGATTTTGCTAGCTTCATTATAATTCCTCGTTAAACTGACTTTTGTATCCCTCGCCGAAGATTTCGGTAGCATTCGTTATTATCATAAAAGCATTCGGGTCTGCGGCTTTTACTATGTCACGTATCTTTGGGAACGTCTGCTTTTTCGCCGCACACATTATAACGTTTTTCTCTTTGCCGAGGTACGCGCCTTCGCCCTTGAGGAGAGTGACACCGATTTCTATTTTGCTTAGTATTTCATCGGTGATAAGCTTATGGTTGTCACTGATGATGTAAACAAGTTTTGCACCCTCACCGCCGTAAAGCACCTTGTCAAGGATAAAGCTTGAAAGCGTCATGGCAATGGCGGAGTAAACTGCAATTTCAAAATTTCCGAAAGCTATAAGCGTAGCAGTCACAACAACAGCATTAACGATAAGCGACATGCCTCCCGTGCGGATATGGCGATATTTCTGCCTCAAAAACTTTATAACGATATCCGAACCACCCGTGCAGCCGCCTGCACGGTATACAAGGCCGAGTCCTATTGCATCAAGCACGGCACCGCAAAGGGTAGGTACGATAAGGTCATCGGTTACTATGCCGTGTGTCAGCGAAAGCGGCTCAAGCAGATTCATTAAAAGCGACATGAACGCCGTTGCATATACTGTTATTATAACAAACTTTTTTCCGAACTTTATCAGTGACAGCACAAGCAGCGGCAGATTCATCAGAAATACAACCGTACCGGTTGAAACTATCGGAAAAAGATGGCTTATGATAACGGCAAAGCCGGTTATTCCACCGGGGGCGATTTTGTACGGGTCATAAAAGAAAGCGACGGCAACGGCAAAGAAGGCAGCGCCAAGCGTTGCAAGCAGAAAACTTTTTACAAACGATTTTATTTTCATAAAGTCACAACCTTTTTTATTTGATTTTAACATATTTTTAACCCAAAATGCTTACAAATGATAAAAAATATGTTAAAATGGTAAAAATACTTTTGGAGTGATGGTATGTTTTGGACGGTATTCGGTATTGCGGCGGCGGTAATTTTGCTGATTTTAGTTTCGGTACTGCTTGTTATATGTAAAAAACTGTTTGATTTTGCAATACTTCGCGGTGATAAAATGGAGCTTGGCGACGGCTTCAAGGAGCAGCTTGCTGAGTATAAGGACGTCTGGGAAAAGGGCAAGGAATTTTATGATTCCCTTGAAAAAGAGGACGTATGGATTGAAAGCTTTGATAAACTACGCCTGCACGGAACGCTTATTAAGAACGGTGACGGCAAAAAGCTTCTGATTGAGGCACACGGATACCGCTCGAATCCTCAACATGACTTCACGGCTTCACTTCCGTATTTCTATCCCAAGGGCTGCTCGGTTCTGCTTATCGACCACCGTGCTCATGGGCAGAGCGAAGGCGAATATATAACTTTTGGCGTACATGAACGTTTAGACCTCCTTCGCTGGATAGACTTTGCCAAGGAAAAACTCGGTGATGACGTTGAGATAATTCTGCACGGAATATCCATGGGTGCTGCAACGGTGCTTATGGCAAGTGAGTTTGAACTTCCTGACAACGTAAAGGGAATAATTGCCGACAGTGGCTATGTTTCGCCGTATGATATCTTTGTAAGAGTGCTTGACCACTCGTTTCACGCAAAGCCTTTTCCTATACTTAATATAGCCGAAATGATTTCCATAAAAAAGGCAAAGTTCGGATTCAAGGATGCGTCTACGCTTGATGCGATGGCGGTGAATAAACTGCCCATACTGTTTGTTCACGGCGAGGATGACGATTTTGTTCCCGTGGATATGACGGTTGCAAATTATGAAGCATGTGTTGCGGAAAAATCAATAGTCCGTATAAAAGGTGCATTGCATGCCTGCGGATATCTGGTAGACCGTGAAGGATGTGAAAAGGAACTTGATGCATTTCTTGCAAAAACATTGAATATTTGATATTTTCTTGCAAAAACTCCCGAATTTTCATTGAAATTCGGGAGTTTTTGCAAGAATCACGTTGACTTCTTGCAAAATCTTTGATATAATAATACGGTACGCTTTGTACTAATTTTTGATTTGCAGATAAGTGAGTGCATCATGAGAAAAGACCTTATAAGAGAAATCAAAGAACTTATGCCAACCTTTTCAAAGGGACAGAAGACCATAGCAAATTACCTTATTAATAATTATGATAAGGCGGCATACCTTACCGCATCAAAACTCGGTAAGGAGGTTGGCGTTTCCGAGTCTACGGTTGTCCGCTTCGCTATTGAACTTGGCTTTGACGGATATCCCGGACTTCAGCATTCGCTTCAGGAAATAATCCGTACACGTTTAACTACAAAGCAGAGAATGGTTGTTGCCGCTACAAGAATCGGTGACGGCGATATTCTCCGCAGTGTGTTTGAGTCGGATATAGACAATATCCGCCGCACTATGGATGAAATCAATCATGAGGATTTCAACGAGGCAGTACGCAAGATAATTGCCGCAAAGAATATTTATATTATCGGCATGCGTTCCTCAAGTGCGCTTGCAAGTTTTTTGACACACTATTTCAGACTTATGTTTGACAACGTACGCATGGTGCAGTCTACAAGCGGCAGTGAGGTGTTTGAGCAGATTCTGCGTATCGGTGAGGACGACGTTATGATTGCGATAAGCTTCCCACGTTACAGCGCAAGACTCATCAATGCCGTTGCATACGCAAAGGAGCAGGGAACAAACATTGTTGCGGTTACCGACAGTACAATGTCACCCGTAGCACCGTATGCAAACGAAACTCTTGTGTGCCGCAGTGACATGGCTTCTATAGTTGACTCTTTTGTTGCACCGCTCAGCCTGCTTAACGCTCTGGTTGTTGCGATAGCCAAGGAGATGCAGACCGAGCTCAGCGATGTGTTTGACAAGCTTGAACGCATCTGGGACGAGTACAATACATACGCAAAGGTGCATGACTGATGCGTATAGCAGTTATCGGTGCAGGAGCCGCAGGCATGATGGCGGCAGGGCATGCTGCATTTCTCGGCGGCGACGTTACGCTGTTTGAGAAAAACAAATTCAGCGGCAAAAAACTCCGTATAACGGGCAAGGGCAGATGCAACGTTTGCAATGACTCGGATGTCAATACCGTTATTGAGAATATACCCACAAATCCAAGGTTTATGTATGCCGCACTTTCGGCATTTGAGCCATCGGACACAAAAGCGTTTTTTGAAAACCTCGGTGTGCCGCTTAAAACCGAGCGTGGAAACCGTGTTTTCCCGCAGTCGGATAAGGCGGAGGATATAGTAAACGCACTCAGACAGTACACAAAGCAAAACGGTGTAAAATATATAAATGAAGAAGTAAAAGCGATTGCAAAAAACGAAGATATATTTACCGTAACTGCTTTGTCGGCACGTGAATTTGACCGTGTTATTATTGCAACAGGCGGAGCATCTTATCCGCTTACCGGTTCAACCGGTGACGGATACCGTTTTGCAAAGGCTTTCGGCATAGAGGTCACTCCTCTTTCCCCATCACTTGTGCCGCTTGAAACGGTTGAAAAGTACCCAGCTGAAATGCAGGGACTTTCGCTTAAGAATACTGCACTTCAGATTATTGATACACAAAACGGAAAATGCGTTTACCGTGACTTCGGTGAGATGATGTTTACTCATTACGGAGTGACGGGACCGATGATTCTCAGCGCATCGTCGCATCTTTCAAAAATCGAAAGCGGAAGATATAAGATCCTGCTTGACCTTAAGCCTGCACTTGACGAAAAAACGCTTGATGCACGCTTACTTTCGGACTTTGCAAAGAATGTAAACCGAGATTTTTGCAACAGTCTTTCGGCACTTTTGCCGCAGAAGATGATACCTGTTATTATAAAACGTTGCGGTATTCCTCCCGATAAAAAGGTAAATGCCATAACCAAGGAAGAACGTCGCACACTTTTAACTAATTTAAAGTCGTTTGAGCTTACAGTTAAGCAACCACGCCCTATAAGCGAGGCTATAATAACCTCCGGCGGTATTTCGGTAAAGGAACTTTCGCCGAAAACCATGGAGTCGAAAAAGGTCAGCGGCTTGTATTTCTGCGGTGAGGTTATCGACGTCGATGCCTATACCGGCGGATTTAATTTGCAGATTGCCTTTTCAACTGCACGTCTTGCGGCAGAAAACGCAGTCTGGTGACAGAATGGAGATAAATATGATAGGAATTGCTATTGACGGACCGAGCGGTGCGGGTAAAAGCACTATTGCCAAGGCGCTTGCAAAGGAGTTTGGCTATATCTATGTAGACACCGGTGCGATTTACCGCACGGTAGGTCTTTATATGCAGAGAAACGGCGTTGCTACCGAGGATACCGAGGGGATCATTAACAATCTTCCGAATGTAAAGGTTGAGCTCAAGTATGTGGACGGTGAGCAGAGAATGTTTCTTTGCGGAGAGGATGTAAGCGATTTTATCCGTACACCTCTTATTGCTAAATATGCGTCCGTTGTTTCAGCCGTACCGAAGGTACGTGAGTTTCTTTTCGAGATGCAGCGTTCGCTTGCAAGAGAGAATAACGTTATCATGGACGGTCGTGATATAGGCACGGTCATTCTCCCGAATGCGGACGTTAAGATTTTTCTCACTGCTTCTGCAGAGGCACGTGCGTCCCGCCGTGTTGCACAGCTTGCCGAAAAGGGCGAAATTGTGAGTTTTGAGGATACTCTTGCATCAATCAAGGAGCGTGACGAGCGTGACAGTGGCAGAGATGTTGCACCGCTCAAAGCGGCAGACGATGCTGTAACGCTTGATTCCTCCAACCTCACTCTTGAGGAAAGTATTGAGGCGGCTAAAAACATCGTTATTGATAAAATCTCAAAAAAAAAAGTCCCGAAGCAGAATAAACTCTATAAATTCTTAAAGGCTACCATCGGACCGATTATAAAGTTCTGCATGCGTGTTAAGCCCATTGGTGCAGAGAACGAGCAAAGCGACGGTGCACTTATCGTTTGTGCAAACCACACTGCAATTTTAGACGTGCTTTCGCTTGCGGTTACGTTCAAGCGTCCGCTTCGCTTCCTTGCTAAAAAGGAGCTTTTCAAAATTCCGCTCCTCGCACAGCTTATAAAGGCACTCGGTGCATATTCGGTTGACCGTGGCAGAGGTGACGTAGGTTCGATTAAAAAGACCTTGTCGATTCTCCGTGACGGAGAGATCGTTGCAATGTTCCCGCAAGGAACACGTTATATTGGTGTTGACCCGGCTACAACCGAGATTAAAAGCGGTGTAGGTATGATGGTTTATCGCTCGAAAGCGGATGTTCAGCCTGTTTTCATCCGTGTCAAGAACTACAAATACCGTTTTCTCCGCAAAAAAGAGGTTATCATAGGTAAGCCTATTAAATACGAGGAGTTCGGATTTGTAAAAGGCGGCACAGAGGAATATGAAAAAGCGGCAAGACTTGTATTTGACCGCATTTTAGCACTCCGAAACGAGGGACTTGATAAATGAAAGTAACCGTAGCTAAAGAGGCAGGCTTTTGTTTTGGTGTAAAGCGTGCTACCGACTTTGTTGAAAAGGGACTTGGCGGCGAATACGATATTTACATTTTAGGACATCTTATTCACAATCGCATTTACAATGAGCATCTTGCCTCACGTGGGGCGAAAATTGCTACTATAGCTTCCGTTGAGGAGATTGCCAAAAAGGGCAGAGAGGCACGCATTATTATCCGTACTCACGGAATCCCGCGTGGCGAGGAGGAGTTTCTTCGGAAAGTGGAGAGGGAGTGTGCAAATATTCATATTGAGGATATGACATGCCCCTTTGTTAAAAAGATTCATAAAATCGCCGATGAGAACACAAGTGCAGATACTACTCTTGCGGTAATCGGCGACCCCAAACACCCTGAGGTGCTTTCAATTCTTAGCTACGCAAGAGGCGATAGTGTTGTTTTTGACAGCGAAGAGAGCCTTGACCGTTATATAGAAAATGAAAAAAATCCCGAAAAATCCATAGTTTTGGTTGCACAAACCACGCAAAACACAAATCTTTGGAAAAAATGTGAGAAAAAATTCAAAAAAGTATATACAAACGCAATTATTTTTGATACAATATGTAGTGTTACTGAAAAAAGGCAGAGTGAAACTAAAGAACTTGCTCTGCAAAGCGACGGCATGATAGTGATAGGCGGCAAACAAAGTTCAAACTCGCACAAGCTGTTTGAAATTGCTTCTTCCGCCTGTAAAAAGTGTGCTTTCGTTGAAAAGGCCGATGAGCTTGATAAAGCTTATTTTGACGGCTGTTTAACTATTGGTATTACTGCTGGAGCTTCCACTCCAAGCGGTATTATAGAGGAGGTATATAAAACCATGGCAGAAATTGAAAACTTCGAAGAATTACTTGACGCTTCGTTCAAAACTTTAAATACAGGAGATACCGTAGTCGGTACAGTTATGTCGGTTTCGAATAACGAAATCCGTCTTGACCTTGGTGCGAAAGCAACCGGCGTTATTACATACGACCAGATTACCGACGAACCCGGCTTGGACCTTAACACCATGTTCAAGGTTGGCGACCAAGTTGAGGGCTTTGTAATCAAAGTCAGCGATATCGACGGTATCGCAGTTCTTTCCAAGAAGCGTGTTGACTCCGACAAGAACTGGAAGTACGTTGTCGAAGCAAAAGAGAACGATGTCGTTCTCGAAGGCAAAATCGTTGAGGCAGTTAAGGGCGGTGTGCTCATTAACCTTAACGGTGTTCGCGTATTTATCCCTGCATCTCTCACCGGTGTACCCAAGGGCGGTGACCTCACCACTCTGGTTGGCACAACTCAGAGAGTAAAGATCGTTGACATCAACGAGCAGCGCCACAAGGCATACGCTTCTATCCGTGCGGTACTCAATGAGGAACGCAAGGCTCGTGAAGAAGCATTCTGGGCAACTTGCGAAGAGGGCAAGCACTATCAGGGTACTGTTAAGAACCTTGCTACCTACGGTGCGTTTGTTGACCTCGGCGGCGTTGACGGTATGGTTCACAACTCTGAGCTTTCCTGGAAGCACATCAAGCATCCTTCACAGGTTGTTAAGGTTGGCGACGTTATCGACGTTTGGGTTAAGTCCTTTGACAGAGAAACCGGTAAGATTTCTCTCGGCTACAAGACCGACGATATGAATTCTTGGTTCGTATTCAAGAACAAGTATTCTGTTGGCGACGTTGCTACCGTTAAGATCGTAAGCTTCACACCCTTTGGTGCATTTGCTGAAATCGTTCCCGGCACTGACGGTCTTATCCACATTTCCCAGATTTCCAAGACCAAGATTGCACAGCCTTCCGACGTTCTTGAAATCGGTCAGGAAGTTGAAGTTAAGATTATCGAGATCAACGAGGAAAAGGAAAAGGTTAGCCTTTCCATCCGTGCTCTTATCGAAGAAGCAGAAGCTCCCGTTGAAGAAGTTGTTGCTGAAGAAGCTGTTACAGAGGAAGTTCCTGCTGAAGAAGCTCCCGCAACCGACGCTGAATAATTTAATTAACAATAAAAAACTCGGACTTTCGTCCGAGTTTTTTATTCAGAGTCCTGACAAACGCGTCAGACCGCAAGTAAAAAATAAAAGCAAAAAATATAAAGAAATGATTTTTTACTTTATATTAAAATCAAAATGCGGCAAGGGCTTTTTATGCCATTGCCGTTACTTGCTTTTTTCGATTTTTGTCTCTACCGTACACATGTACGCCGACGAAACAAAAATCCAAAAATCTGCCTGCGTTTCTCACCCTCTGGTCAGGCTGATGACAAAGTCATCAGCCTGAATAAAAAACTCGGACTTTCGTCCGAGTTTTTTATTGTCATTTTACTACTTCTTTTAAAAGTTTGATAACGTCTAAAAGTTCAAGTTTGCCGTTTTTGTCCATATCTGCTACAGGTGTGCGTTTGTTATTGAGTACTCCACGCAAAGCCAGAAGCACGTCATTTACAGAAAGGAAGCCATTACCGTCAACATCGCCTAAAGTAGCGGATGTTACAAGTATGCTTGTGTCCTTACTCATGTCAACTTCTGCCGAAATCTCATAAACGTCGGATATTGCAGAGGCTCCGCTATTTGCAAATGGCAAAGCATTTTTATCCATTGAAAGCAAGGTAACGGTTGCAGCAGTGTCACCAATCAACGCAGAGGTTATCGGCAGGTTTGAATGAATACGAATCTTGACGTTTCGCTTTGTATACTCTGTAGCGAAGTCACCGGTTGTCTTTTCAATGTCTATCTTCCATGCGTCAGATGCAACAGAGGTTACGCTTACCTTTGTCTGTCTGAATTTTCCGTCAAGATAGCCTTCGGTTTCGCCGTCGTCCTCATAGAGCGTAAATTCGCTATTGTCAAGGCCGTAAATATTCACAGAAAGGTTTTGCCAATCGGCACCCTTCATCGGCGAGAGAACCTCGCTTGTGGGGAGTGCGGCGCCCTCACGGATAAAGATGGGCATTTGATCTGTGTCGCCTTTTACGGTGATTTTAACAGGGCCGGTAACTCTTTCACCGCTGAACATGTTGATCCATGTGCCGTCGGGAATAAATACGTCACGCTCGGAGACATTTCTATCGTTTACGGGTTCGCTTGCAAAGTAGAGAATTGCTTTGCCGGAAAGCTCGTAGTATTCAACTACGATATCGTAGGATTTTCCTGCCTTAAGAACGTCGGTGTTATTGAAATAGGGCTTTGCCTGACTTGACGAATAACCGTTTGACCAAAGCTTGCCGTCAACGTAAACTCTTGCACCGTCATCTGCATACGTACCGATGTAGCAGTCATATTCGGGTGTAAGTGTACCTGTGTAGCGAGCTGCAAAGTAGTCTGTATTTATCTTTGAGTTAGGCGAGCCTGTGTACCAATAGTAACCAACGCTCGATACTACCTCACTGTGGTCTGCAGCACCTGTGTAATAGTCTTCTTTAGCCATGCCTTTTTCGGTGTTGAAGTATTCTGCAAGCAAACCGGGCTTACCGTCAGGAGTTTTCAGCCAGCTTTCGGGAATAACGTCACGTCCTTCACCGGTTGTACTCCAGAAGGGAGCGACAAGAACGTCTTTACCGATAAGATACTGTGAGTTGTCCTTTGACTCCTCGTACTGAGGATAATAGAAGTCAAGACGGCGGATAAGCGGCATACCCGTATCGTAGTTTTCACGTGCGAGCATGTAGTAGTACGGCATGAGGTGGTAACGCATATCGAGGTAATTCTTGATTATTCTCTCAGCGTCGGCACCGTAACTCCAGGGGAGCTGCTCGTTATTACTCGAAAGTGTGGAGTGAACACGCACCGTAGGAGAAAATGCACCATACTGCATCCAACGTACAAAGTGGTTTTTGGAAATACAGTCATTATGCCAGAAGCCACCGAGGTCGCTCGACATATAAGGCGAAGCACCGTTCAAACTGCCAAGCACCATGTTCTCGATTTCACGCTTCAACTGGTCTGCATGACCGTAGATATCGCCCGACCACTGAATACCGTAGCGGTGACCGATAATGGAGGGATTGCCTGTGATGTGACCGTGCTTTATCCAGTCAACGTTTGAGAGGAGGAGTACACGCTCGGGATAGTCGCCCTCCTTTGTGTCAATGTGGTATTTTTCCATAGTGTCATAGTAGAGCACCTGACCTATGGTTGAGAAAAGCACGTCGCTGTAAGGGGATTTGATAGAGTATGTCCAGTTTCTGTCATACCACCAGCCGTCAAGCCCCATTTCCATAAGTGAACTGATACCTGCACACTGCCATTTAAGCTCAGCAGGAGTGGTGATGGTTAGAGAGGTCTGATGGGTGTGGTCATTGAACAGTACAAGTACGCCTGCCTTTTCTGCTGCGGCAAGGAATGCACTCATATCAGGGTAAAGCTCGGAGTTTGTTTCATAGCCGGTACCGTCGCCGTCATTACCGTTTGTGGAGGTGTTTTTCCACTCGGTGTCAATAACTATCATATCGAGCGGAATTTCTTTTGTACGGTACTTTTCAATCATGGCAAGTTTTTCGTCGCCGGAGTATTTTGTCCACTTTGAATACCATGAGCCGAGAGCTTTGATGTCGGACATCATGGTTTTACCTGTGAGTGTTACAAAGTCATAGCGAAGCTTTGCACTGTCACCAAAGGGCATAAGAACGTACAAGTCTGTGTTTTCGCTGCGGCTCCAACCGCTGTTTTCGTCTTCGCTGCCGCTATATACAAGTCCTGTGTCTGCAGGGATTATGCCGTTATCCATAATTGCATATGTATTCGGGGTATCGGCAGGAGCGGGGAGGGAAGAGTAAAAGCCGTTTTTGTCTGTGCCGAAGTAGGAATAAAGCTCTTCACCGTCTTTTGCAAAGATTTTTACAGATGCGGCGGTAGCGTTTTCTTTGGGTATGTTAACTGTGAACTTTTCGGTTGAAAGAATAACTGTGTCCTTGTCGCTGTCAATAACAACGTCTGTGCCGCCGAAAACCGAGCGATCAGGCACAACAAGCGTTGCCTTGTCAACAAAAGTGCCGTTTGCGCTTTCCTCAATGCGGATGATACTGTCGGAGAGTATCTGCACACGTAAAGTACCGTTTGTATATGTGTAAACTCCGCTTTGTGCGTCGGTTTTGGTTGTGGATTTTGATGTGAACGAGCAGTTCTTGCAAGTGTTTGACACTATAGTGCCCTCCGTAGAAGTTGTAAAGTTGTGTGACGTGCATTCTGCTGCGGTTTTTGAAATTCCGCAAACGGTGCAGATATCGTTTTTATATGAGTGAGCACCGTGTTCATTTTTGCAGTAATCTGCCATAGTGCCCTCTCTGTCGCCGTAGCCGGCAAAAAGGGAGGAATATGTTGAGAGTGCTGATGCGGATGAATCGTTGACGTAAATATCAAGCGTGGTAAGACGTTTGCGTGCGTTGTAGTCTATGAAGTTGCCGATATAATTGATTTTTCCATCCTTAATTATTAAGTTGCTGTCAAACGAAGCAACGTCGGAGTTCTGGTTACCGAGAGAAATCTGCTTTGAGATGGTCATGTCACCGATGATGTATAAGTCGATGCCTGACGGAGCGGCAAATGAGGAGGTACCTGTGGAGCCTGCAATCAGGTACGTTACGTATACGTCACCGCCAACTTCAAGCGTTGAATGACCTGTGGTGGTCACGTTCTGGTTGCGGTTAAAGCCGCCTATACCCCAATAGGTTCCGCTTTTTACGGTCATGTGATTGTCGCAATCGGTATAGCCGTCATATGTAACACCGTTCATGCAGCCTGCATACAGATACAGTTTTGTACCGACTTCCTTGTAGGAGCCGTTAGCAACGGTACCGTTTGAGTGCATAGTAAGTCCTTCACCCATTGTAAGGTGGTTTCCTCTTGCCGCCATGTAAAGTCCCGATGTGCGGTCGCCTGAAGAAATTGTCAGGTCTTTAAATTCGGTTTCACCGCTGATGTAGTATTCAAAAACGGTGTCGAAAAGCAAACATGCGTCTTTGTCGTTGCCTCGGATCGTAATTTTGCCGCTGTGTGCAGGCTCGACAAACGCATTTCTGGTTGTACCGATTTTGTTAACAGGTACCGAAACCGTGCCTACAAGCACAATTTCGCCATCGTTTCCGACTGCGGCATATGCATCGGTAAGCGAGCCGAGCGGTGCGGAAGCACTTTGCCCGTTTCCGCTTCCGCCGTTTGAAACGTATACAGTGGCGGCAGATGCCGCAACAGTCAGAGTAAGCATAAGCATAAATGCAAGAAAAAATATAAATACCTTTTTCATTGCTTTCCCTCCAAAAAATGTTTTGTAAGAACAGTATAGAACAAAAACATGAATATTACTATTGCATTTTGCTATGTTTATTTGTTATAATGCTTGTTGAGAGGTGAGTGTATGAAACCGTATTTTATACATTTTAATATAGACCCCGCAAACACAATGCCGCACATATCTCCGCTTATGGGCGGCAGGCAGCAGTGTGGAAAAGGGTATACCTACGGGCCTGTAATGCGACAGTATTATATCATGGAATACGTGCTTTCGGGCAGGGGCGAATACACCGTGAGCGGTGAGGTTTACATCGCAAAAAAGGGCGATGTGTTTATAATCAAGCCCTATGAGGTTCATATGCTCCGTGCGGACAAAGAGGAGCCGTGGGAGTATGTATGGATAGGCTTTTCAACCGACCTTGCCTTGCCTACGCAGCTTAAAGAGAACTACGTTATAAACGGCGATGTGATAGGGGAGGAGTTCATGCGTATGGCGGCTTCGGGCGGTGAAAAGCTTGCCGCACATGAATATGCAACGCTTGTTTTTTCGGTTTTTTCAAAGCTTTATGCGTGCGGGGTTCATGAAAACGAGTCTACAGATGCAATGGAAACTGCGGTGGCAATTATAAAAAAAGAATACGCTTCGATAAGCGTTAAAGCCCTTGCAGAACGTCTTTTTTTAGACCGCTCGTATTTCGGCGCAAGGTTTAAAAAATATACGGGAAAAACTCCCAAAGAATACATTGATGAATGCAGACTTTCGAGTGCCACAAGACTTATGCATGAGCTTGGGTACACGGCAACTCAGGCGGCGATTGCGGTGGGGTACAGCGATGTAATGACATTTTCGAGAATGTTCAAAAAGCATTACGGCAAGTCCCCGAGAGATTTTTTAAAGAGCAAAACCGAACCGAGGTACAGAAGTACATTCCATTTGAAATAGGAGAACAAAAATGAATATTCTGGTAATCAACGGAAGCCCAAAGGGCAAAAACAGTATCACATTTCAGACGGTAAGATATTTAGAGGTTTTATACCCGTCACACCATTTTGAGGTGCTTCACGCAGGGCAGCGGATAAAAGAACTTGAAAAGGATTTTTCAAAGGCAGCGGAGGCGATAAAGGCAGCAGACCTTTTGCTTTTTGCATACCCTGTTTATACTTTTATCGCACCTTGTCAGCTTCATAGATTTATAGAACTTTTAAAGGCGAGCGGTATCTCGCTTTGCGGCAAGTTTGCAACGCAGATAACCACATCAAAGCATTTTTACGACGTTACTGCACACCGCTATATCGAGGATAACTGCAATGACCTCGGCTTGAAATATATCCGTGGGCTTTCTGCGGATATGGACGATTTGCTTTGTGAAAAAGGGCAGCGCGAGGCAAAAGCGTTTTTTGAGAACGTGTGTTTTTCCATGGAAAACGGTATTTTTGAGCCGTCTACCGTTATATCAAGGGAGTTTTCATTGCCTGAAATCAGCACGGTGCAAGCTATAGGTGAAAAGAGCGGCGATGTTGTAATCGTTACCGACGTTGAGGAGGGCAATACGCATCTTGCGAGCATGATAGACAGGTTCTGTGCTGTGCTTCCGAGAAAATGCCGCATAGTAAACATCCGTGAGTATCCTTTTAAGGGAGGATGTCTTGGCTGCTTCAACTGTGCAAGTGACGGAACATGTATATATAAGGATGGTTTTGACGAATTTTTGCGTAGTAGTATTCAGAGTGCCGAAGCGATAATTTATGCTTTTACGGTAAAGGACCATTCGATGGGCGCACTATTTAAGATGTACGATGACCGTCAGTTTTGTAACGGACACCGTACCGTGACAATGGGTATGCCGATGGGATATCTCATAAGCGGCGACATCGCAAATGAACCGAATCTTCAGACAATTCTTACCGCACGTGCCGATGTCGGTTCAAATTATCTTTGCGGCATGGCTAATGATGAAAAGGGCATCGACGATATGGCGAAAAAACTTATGTTCGCACTTGAAAACAAGTATGTGCCTCCGCAGACGTTTTACGGAGTTGGTGGTATGAAGATATTCCGTGACCTTATCTATCTTATGCGAGGTATGATGAAAGCCGACCATAAGTTTTATAAGAAACACGGTCAATACGATTTTCCGCAGAAGAAAAAGGGAACTGTCATCAAAATGTATCTTGTCGGTGCCCTTATTTCAAATAAGAAAATCAAGGCGAAAATGGGTAATGCAATGACCGAGGGCATGCTTGCACCTTATAATAAGCTTCTTGAAAAAATCAGGAAAAATATGATATAATATTCTCACAAAACAGGAATGCTTAAAAGGAGTACGGTTATGAAAAGAATTCTTTACGCAGTAGCTTTAGCAATGCTTCTTTTGCTTGCGTGTGCGATGACGTTTTCCGTTGGCGCCAAAGAGGCTGATTACACGTATGTTTATGTTAATTCCGAAACGGGACGTGATGTTTCGGGTAACGGAGATTCGCCGCAAAATCCGCTTAAAACGTGGACATGGGGCGTAAACTACGGTAAGGACAGAGAAGTAGGTACGCTTGTTGTGGTTTTTACAAACGAGTATCATTTTAAATCTTCTCCGACAGAAGCGGCACATGATTATCCTATTATTCTTACTTCAAATGACGGCAAAACCGACTATGCAAAAGAAAACGGGGCGAAGCTTGTTTTCGGCTCTGCACTCCGCTACTATTTAAACGGTGATACTGCATTTGAGAATATAACTATTGAATATTCAAAGTCGCTTAACATTATCGCCCAGTATAATAATATCAGAATGGGCAAGGGCGTTAAAACCGTAAATCTCACAGGTGAGAGCAGTCAGCTTCTGGTACTTGGCGGCTATCAGGCACCTAAAGCCGATGCCGACGTTACAAAGGATTCCCACGTTACGATTGAAGACGGTGACTATTACATCGTTGCCGGCGGTACAAGAGATTCCTTTGATAAGACGCCTCTTTATTTTACCGGTACGCACTACATGACAATAAATGGAGGAAGAATTGCCAATCTCTTCGGCGGCTCTGTGAGATATCAGTACAGTACAAGTGCTGACATTACAGTTAACGGCGGCTATATCGAAGACTGTAACGTGGCAGGTGACCTTTCTCGCCGTCTGAATGGCGATGCAAATGCCGTGTTCAACGGTGGCGAAATCAAAAATCTCAACGTAAATAATATTATCGGTACCGGTAAGATCACTGTTAACGGTACTAAAATCGGTTCAATGTCTGTATGGTATGCAAACGATGAGGTTTCGACACTCAATGAAAAAACCAATAAGCCTCTTTACCTGTATTACAATGCAAACTATTATGCTCCGGAAGACATTGAAGCTTTTAAGGCAGGCTTTGACTATACCGAGAATATAGCAAAAATATATGTAAAAAATGGTGCAAGCGGCAGCGGAAACACGGTTGATGACCCTGCAAGCTTTGAAGCGGCGTTTAACATTGCGGCAAAATCGGGCAGTACCGTTGTGCTTTTGAACAGTATTTCCGTAGATAGCTTTGTTGAGCCTGTACATGCAGAAAAAGTATTTATCACAGGTAAAACGCCCTCAATCTCGCTTACGCTCAACGGTACGTATACGCTTTCGGGTGAAAGTGAATTTTCGGGAATTACGCTTGGCGGTAGCGGTGTATTCAATGCCGAAAACGGGGTTCTGGAAATCGCAAAGGACGTAAAGACCGAGAAAAAGCTGAACGTTACAGGCTCCGCAATTCTCCGCAGCGGTTCGGTGGGCAGTGTTATAAATGCAAAAAGAGTTATTGTTGACGGTGCAGATGTTGAAACAATCGTTGGCGGCAATAACACAGTAATTGAAGTTAACGGCGGTAGTGTAAAAACCGTAAAGTCAAGTGAAAACGGCGGCGAAATCTTTGATATTACCGTAAATGGCGGAAATGCCGAAAAGGTCATCTTTAACAGCGTTTCGAAGAAGCTTGTTTTAAAGTATCTTGGCGGAAAAGTCGGTACTTTTGAGTGTATCGGCACAAACGTACACGGCAAAGCAACTCTTGGTGACGGCATCACTGCGGAAGCACTTGGCAACGTAAAGGGGCTTTTTGATACCTCTGCAGACAGAGTTTATTTTATCCGTGACGGTGGCACGGGTAACGGAGGCACCTTTGCAAGTGCGGGCAGCTCCTTTGACGAGGCATACAATGCTCTTGGCAACGAGGGCGGCACTATAGTAGTTTGCGGAAAGGTTACTATCACGGCGGCAGTCCTCGGTTATAAGTATAAGCATGACGGAAAGGTAATTGTAACGTCACTTTATGACGGTGTTGACTATATAAAGGAAAACGGTGCTGAAATTGTATTCAGAAACAATTATCATTGCGGCGGTGAAACCGAGTTTAATAATATTCATTTGTCATCCGAGGCAAAATACAAGGCAATCGCAGGCGAATGTCATAAGCTTGTATTGGGTGACGGAATAGTATGTGACAGGGTTGCCGGTCAGACGTACATGACGGTAATCGGCGGCGGTATTGGCGATATAAGCGATAAAACCACAGATGTTACTGTTAAAAGCGGTAAGTGGGGAAGACTTCGCGGAGGAACCTCGGGTAATGCAACCAATTGCACCGTAAATGTGCGTATTGAGGGCGGCGAGTTTTATGATGCCATGGTTTTGGGCAGCACTTCCGCTCACACGGGCGATATAAACGCAACGTTCACCGGCGGCACAATGTATGCCTCTGTGTTGAGTGCAAATATTACAAAAGAGGAGCAGGTATTTGACAGTAATGTAAATCTCGGTATTGCCGGCGGTACATTCTATAACAAGTTCCTTTATGCCGCAAGTGCAAACGGCACCTACAAAGGTGTTTACAATGTTCATATTACGGGTGGCGATTTTGCACATCTTGTCGAATTTACAGGCTCAGGTAATGTAGACGGAGTTCCCTCGTTTATTAATAGCACCGTTGACCTTTGCGAAATTGAAACAGGCACATATACATTTACAAACTATGTGAGAGAAGACGGTGCAGACCCGTGGCTCTTCTACCATGACGGCTTCTACTATTACACATCCACGACAGGTAAGCCCGGAATCGGACTTACCAAAACGGCAAATATCGGCGACCTCATTTATACAACCGGTAAAACTGTTTTTCTCCCCGAGGAGGGTAAAGCATATTCTAAAAGCTGCTGGTCTCCCGAAATTCATCATTATACTGATGAAGAGGTCGGAGAGGGCAATGGAGGCTGGTATCTCTATTTTGCCGGTTCTGGCGGCGAAACAGAGAATGATACGGGACACAGAATGTTCGTTCTCAAGTGTCTTGACGGCG
This sequence comes from Eubacteriales bacterium, assembly GCA_045538895.1. GTDB lineage: Bacteria > Bacillota > Clostridia > Oscillospirales > CAG-272 > UMGS902. Next base: position 36,748 of record JAZQEH010000080.1, on the reverse strand, counting down.
ACAATCTGCTCGGACGATGGGGGCATCCCATTACCGGCGAGGTCAACGTACCAGAAAAGGTGTCGGTAGAGCTTGAGGGCTTTAACGACAGATGGTCCGGCGGACAGACAGACATCCGTATAGGCGGCAAGGTTTATAATCTCTTTGTTGCCGTTGAGGGCGAAGAGGGAAAGATGAATCAGAACATCAATATCATCGAAATGACAAACCCATGGACAATCAAGGGTAAGTCGACAATCCTTGTCCGCCCTGAATACGATTGGGAAATCGGCAGACATACCACACTTACAATCGTTGAGTGCGGCACGGCTGTTTACGGCGATGATGGCAGCATCTATATCGTATATTCGGCTTGCGGCTACAATACTCCCGAATACAAGCTCGGTCAACTCAAGTTCCTTGGCGGTGACCCGCTTGATGCAAAGAATTGGGTAAAATCTTCCGAACCTATTCTTTCTATGAATGATGAAATTTGCGGTATCGGCTCGGCTTCTTACGTAGATGATTCTTCGGGACAAGGCTGGATTTGTTACAACGCTTATCTCGGCACAGACACAAACGGTGGCAGATACGCATTTGTTGAGCCTTACCGTGCAGATAAAGACGGTGTTGTAATCAGCGAGGGCACGGGACACCCGTCATCACCTGACAGAGTCTACACACAGGTAGTAAACCCAAATCCCGTAATCAACAAGATCAGCGGATTTACAAAGGTTGACTATACAAAGAATCCGTTTGCAGCGAAAAGACAGTATACAGGTTCCTTCACCGATGTCAGTGATACACATTGGTTTAAGTCATATGTTGAAACGGCATATCAGATAGGACTTGCAAACGGTACGTCTGCCGCAAAGTTTTCTCCCAATGGCAACTTTACAGTGGCACAGGCACTGACTGCGGCGGCAAATATCCACAGCTTATACGCAGATAAGACCGTTCGCAATGCGGCTTTGGGTGAAGCATGGTATGTTCCTTACGTAGAGTATTGCGTGCAGAACGGTATCATTACAGAGGGGCAGTTTGCAGATGTGAATAAGAATATCACAAGAGGTGATATGGCGATAGTGTTTGCAAGTATTCTTCCGGGCAGTGAATATGAGGCTACCCGTGAAGGCTCAAATCCCGATGTGACAAGCGATATGGCTTGCTACAATGCAGTTTCAAAGCTCTACAAGGCAGGAATTGTAAGCGGAGATGCGGGCAAGGGTACTTATCGACCGGATGAAGAAATTGTACGCAGTGAAGCTTGCGTAATATTCACCCGTATTGCACTTAAAAATATGAGAGTTAAATAAAGACAAAAAGGTTCAGACCGTGGTCTGAACCTTTTTGTCGCTATTTTATAAGCTCGCTTAAAAAGTTTTTATAATCGTTTGCGATGCTTTCGGGGAACTTGATTTTTACAAGTCTGCCGAGACCCGTTACCCATCCGAAAAACTGCTCGCTTACAAACACACGCACCGTTACGTCAAACGTACCGTCTGCGTGCTTGATGAATGTCGGCTCGTCGCCGAAGCGGTCAATAATTGCACCTGCTGCCTCGTTTTTGCAATTCAGGGTGACAAGCGCTTCGTTACCGCCGAACATGCCAAAGGTTTTGTTTTCGTAGCGGCTTATGTCAAAGTTTCCGTATTCCGATGAGTCGGTGCGGCTATTTTCTGTGACGGTAACCTTTTGCATGCGGTCAACACGGTAGTGGCGTATTTCTTTTTCATTTTCATTAAATGAAACAAGATAGTAGTTTTCGTTGTCAAAAACAAGGGCGATAGGGCTTACAACGTAGCGGTAATTTACATGCTTTTCAACTAACACCTTGTCGGCATTGTAGCGGAAATATGAAAACTCAATTTGTCTGTTATCCCGCACTGCACGGTGAATTGCGTCTACTGTGTAAAAGATTTTTTCGTTTGGTACTTTCGCAAAAGCGGTATGCACCTGACGGTCAAGCTCGGCTGCTCCGTAACGGCTTGTTTCTCTGTAAAGCTTCTTTGTAAGTGCCTGACTTTTTTTGAGCGTGAGAAACTGTGAAGACTGAATTATATCAACCAGAGTTTTAAGCTCGGCAAGCTCGTAATCCCTTGTCGAAACGTAGTATCTGTGGTCGGAGGTCTTGTCGATAACAATGCCGTAATCGGTGAGCAACGCTATATCGTTGTATAGCGATTTGCGTTCGGCAGAAATGCCTTTTTCGGCGAGCTTTTCAATAATATCCTGCATCGAAAGCGAATGATTTTCGTCGGTTTCTTCGTAAAAAATATCAATAAGATACAGCAGTTTCAGCTTTTGATTTTCCGATTTTGCCATTATGCTATCTCCAACGCAAGCTTCATCATCTGTGTAAAGGAGTTCTGTCTTTCCTCAGCGGTGCAGGCATCGTCATTGAAAACGCAGTCGGAAATAGTGCAGATGCAGAGTGCATTTTTGCCCGCACGTGCAGCATTCATATAGAGTGCGGCACTCTCCATTTCAACTGCAAGCACACCCATCTTCTGCCACTTGAGAGTTGATTTTGAATCATCGTAGAAAAGGTCGTTTGAGAGGATGTTGCCTACTTTATAGTTAAGCCCCTGCTTTTCGGCTTCTTCAACGGCCTTTCTCAGCAGGGTAAAGCTTGCGGTGGGGGCATAAGTGCCGGGGAGGTCATACTGATTTGCGAAAATGCTGTTATAGCTTGCACTCATACCGATAACGATGTCACGGAGCTTCAGTTCTTCGGAAATTGCACCTGCAGAGCCTATACGTATGATGTTGTCAACGTCATAAAAATTGAACAGCTCATATGAGTAAATTCCGATTGACGGCATACCCATGCCGCTTGCCATTACCGAAACACGCTTGCCGTTGTAGTATCCTGTATAACCTTGGATGCCACGCACATTGTTGACGAGTACGGCATCGGTAAGAAAGGTTTCTGCAATGAATTTTGCACGGAGCGGGTCGCCCGGCATTAGGACGGTTTTTGCAAAATCTTCTTTTTTAGCATTAATGTGTGGGGTAGGTATAGACATGGTGAAATCCTCCTTTTTTTATATTATTGTACCATAAATCGGACAAGTATGCAAGTAAAAAAGAAACTTTGTTAAAAATTCATCAAAGTGTGCAAAAACCTGAGGGACAAAAGTTCAGTTATTTGTAAGGAAAGAATTCTTTCGCTTCTTGACTTGACAAGGATTTTTTACTATAATTATTATGTACAAATATGGCACGCAGGACGTGCGAAAAAATTATTTTATCGAGGTAAACAAAAATGAAAAAGGTTGTTACTTTCGGCGAGCTTATGCTCAGACTCACTCCTCCCGCAAGAGAGATGATTCTCCAGACACCCAACATGGTTTGCACCTTTGGCGGTGCAGAGGCTAACGTTGCTGTTGCAGTTAGTGCATACGGTGACGAAGCGAAGTTTGTTACTGCACTCCCCAAGAACGATCTTGGTAAGGCGGCTGTAAACGAGCTCCGCCGTTTCGGCATTGATACCAGCTCCATCCAGATGACCGGCAAGCGTCTTGGTCTTTACTTCACCGAGACCGGCTCCAACATGCGTCCCTCCAAGGTAATTTACGACCGTGACAACACTGCTATCGCAGCAGTTAAGCCCGGCGACTTCAACTGGGATGAAATTCTTGACGGTGCTGACTGGTTCCACGTAACCGGTATCACTCCCGCACTTTCCGAATCTCTTTGCGAGGCTACTATCGAGGCTCTCAAGAAGTGTAAGGAAAAGGGCGTAACCGTTTCTTGCGACCTTAACTACCGCAAGAAGCTCTGGAAGTGGGGCAAGGAGCCTATCGAAGTAATGCCCGAAATCGCTAAATACATCGACTACATGATTGCAAACGAGGAAGACTGCCAGAAGTGCCTCGGTATCGAGATGGAAACCGGTGTTGACTCCGGCAAGCTCAACGTTGACATGTACAAGGATCTTGCAAAGCTCGTTATGGATACATATCCCAATGTTAAGGGCCTTGCAGTATCTCTCCGTGAGAGCGTATCCGCTGACCACAACAACTGGTCCGGTGTTCTTGCAATCCGTGACGGCGGCTTCTACCAGAGCCGTAAGTACTCTATCACCAACATCGTTGACCGTATCGGCGGCGGCGACTCTTTCGGCGGTTCTCTTATCTACGGTCTCCGCAACTTTGGCGGCGATTATCAGAAGGTTATCGAATTTGCTATCGGCGGGTCTGCTCTCAAGCACACCACCTACGGTGACTTCGTAAGATTCGGCAAGGAAGACGTTGAAAACCTTATCGCAGGCAGCGGCAACGGCAGAATTCAGAGATAATAGCGAAGGTTGCACCTTCGCATTGCAAGCTTGGCTTTTGTGCCAGCCGGCACAAATTTCGGCAAGCCGAAACCGTCAAGCTTGAACTTTGTAAATAACTTTTTTCTAAATCTAAAGAGGTAAAAAAGATGGATATTCTTAAGCATAAAGTTATAGCTAACATGCACGCAAACGGCCTTGTAGGTATCGTTCGCGACAAGAGTGAAGAAGAAGCAATGGTTCGTACCCGTGCTATCATGGACGGCGGCGTTACCATTCTTGAAGTTTCCATGTCCACCCCCGGTGCACTCAATATCATTGAGACCATCGCAAAGGAAATCAAGGAAAAGGGACTTGATGCATACGTTGGTGCAGGCACAGTTCTCGACCCTGAGACCGCAAGAGCTTGTATCCTTGCAGGTGCATCCTTCATCATAGCTCCCAACTTCCGTCCCGAAGTTGCAAAGCTCTGTAACCGTTACAGCATCGCTTACATGCCCGGCGTACAGACCTTTACCGAAATCGTAACCGCCATGGACTACGGCTGCGATATCGTTAAGATTTTCCCTGCAAGTGCAGTTGGCATTGGCTTTATCAAGGCAGTTATGGGCCCCCTTCCTCAGGCAAGATGTATTCCTGTTGGCGGTGTAGATATCAACAATATCGAAAAGTGGTTTGATGACGGTGCATACGCAGTAGCACTCGGCACAGGTATCACTCACCCCACCAAGGGCACCTGCGACTACGAAGAAATCAAGAACCATGCTGCAGCAGTTGTAGCAAAGGTTAAGGCTTGCAAGCGTAAGTAATCTGCTAAAGAGGTAAATATGAGTTTCGAGAGAGTGTGTGAAAACGTATATCTGCTTCGTGTGCCGCATGGCGGCACTACTACGGGTGTTGTACTGCTGACGGGTGATAAGAATTATCTTATTGATGCGGCAGGCAACCGTGAAGAGGTGGACGAATACATCATTCCTGCACTCTCGGCTCTCTCACTTTCGCTTTCGGACGTTGAATGTGTTGTATGCACGCATACTCACGGCGACCATATCGGAGGATTCAGACGCCTCCGTGAACTTGGCATAAAAGAGATTGCGGCATATGAGCTTTCTGTTCCGAAGATTATTGATCCTCTTAAATACAATATTGAAATCAGACAGGCTTTCCCTTTAAACAGTCCTCCTCCGTCAAACGGCCTTGAGGGAACGGCGGTTGACCGTGTTCTCTCTGACGGTGACGTGATTGACGGAAGGGTAGAGCTTATCGCAACTCCCGGTCATGACAGCGATACTGTGTGCATCTATGACCGCATGACAAAAACGCTTGTATGCGGTGACTCCGTGCAGCTTAACGGCACACTTGTGCAGGGCTGCGGTGCATACATGTATCTTCCCGAGTACCGTTCTTCTATGGAAAAACTCATTTCCTTAAACGCGGAAAACGCAGTGCTCGGACATCCGTTTTTGCCGGTTGGGGATATCGTTTGCGGTAAGGAAAACGTGAAATCGTTTTTGGAGGAAGCTCTTGGACTTACATACGAATACGGTGATTTTGTCAAGAGTGAACTTGATAACGGTGAAAGCGACATTGTGAAAATTGCGGAAAAGCTTGTAAAACACATCGACGGCGTAATGCCGACGCATATGTTCTTGCCGCTATATACGGTGCGTGAGCATATCCGTGAACTTGAAAAATAAAAACAAAATATATAATCATCTTTGGAGGAAACAAAAATGGCAAGAAATGTACTTGTTACCGGATCTTCTTCCGGTATCGGCGCAGCAACTGCGATCGCTTTTGCTATGAACGGTGACAACGTTGGTATCACTTACAACAGAAAGCCTGACGATGCAGAAAAGGTTGCAGAAAAGTGCCGTTCCTACGGTGTACGTGCTGAAATTTTCGGCGGCGACATCTCTAAGAGAGAAGTTGTTGAACAGATGATGAATGACTTCTTTGAAAAGTTTGGCACTATTGATGTACTCATCAACAATGCAGGCGGCGCACTCAAGATGCCCGAGGGCGGCTTTGAGCAGATGCCCCTTGAGTATTGGGAAAGCCAGATCGGTCTTAATCTTAATGCTCCCGCATACTTCTCTCACTTCGCAATGAAGAACATGATCGAGAATAACATCAAGGGCTCTATTGTAAACATCAGCTCGGTTCACTCTCTCGTTCCGTGGGTAAGAAGAAAGACTCTTCCTTACGCTGCTGCAAAGGCAGGCCTTAATATGCTTACCAAGAACCTCGGTATCGAAGCAATTCACTACGGTATCCACGTAAACTGCATCGCTCCCGGTTTCATTGCAACAAAGGCTACCGACCGTTATGACCAGAGCGACCTTGAAAAGGGCTTCCTCCGTAAGATTCCTGCAGGCTATCTCGGTAACACCGACGATATCGTTCCTATGATTCTTTTCCTCACCAACAACGAAACCAATCGCTTTATCGTTGGTGAAACCATCGTTATCGACGGTGGTCAGTCTGTAGACGGTGCTATCGACAAGATGCTTGACGACGGTAATCCCGTAAACGCATATCAGTTCAAGGCTGACATGGAGAATTATTATACTCCTGCAACCAAATACACACTTGACTAATTATTAAATTATAAGGAGAATAAAGCAATGTTACTTAAGAAAAAGTATGAAGACATGAGAAGCTGCTGGGAATTCGGCGAAGCAGAAGAATGCCGCCGCGGCCTTATGTACGGTATGGGTTACTCCAAGGAAGAGATCGACAGACCTCTTATCGGTGTAGTTAACTCCTGGAACGAATACAACCCCGGTCACGTACACCTTGACAAGGTTGCTGAAAGAGTTAAGCACGGTATCCGTGAAGAAGGCGGTCTTCCTCTCGAAGTTATGACCACCGGTATCTGTGACGGTATGGTACTTAAGGATCCTAAGTACATCGAGGTTCCTTCCCGTAACTCCATTGCCGACCAGGTAGAAATGACTGTTGAAGGCAACTTCTTCGACGGTATGGTTCTCCTCTGCACATGTGACTCCATCGTTCCCGGTTACCTCATGGCTTGTGCACGTCTTGACATTCCTTCAATCATTGTTACCGGTGGTTACATGCCTCTCGGTATCCACAAGGGTAAGGAAGTTGTACATATCCACGCTCAGGATAAGGTAGGCGCAGCAGCTAAGGGCATGATCGACATGGACGTTTACAACGGCCTTATCGAGCAGTCCTGGGGTATTTGCGGCGGTTGTACATCTATGACCACTGCTAACTCCATGTGCATGATTGCAGAAGCACTTGGTATGACTCTTCCCAATAACTCTTCTACTTGCGCAGTAAGCAGCCAGCTTTACCTCATGGCTTACAAGGCTGGTAAGCAGATCATGAAGCTCGTTGACGAGGGTATCACTGCACGTCAGATTATTACTGAAGCAGCAGTTAAGAACGCAATTAAGATTGATATGGCAGTTGCAGGTTCTACCAACCTCATTCTCCACATCCCCGCAATCGCAAACGAGGCAGGTCTTGGCCACATTCAGTGGTGGAGATACTTTGACGAAGCATCCAATCAGGTTCCGCTTCTCTCTCACCTCGCTCCTTCCGGCGATAAGTACTCTGTTAAGGACTTCGACCTTGCAGGTGGTATGACCGCTCTTATGAAGAACATGGAAACCATCCTTGACACCTCTGTTATGACCGTAACAGGTAAGACCATGGCAGAAAACATCAAGGACGCAAAGGTTTACCTCCCCGACGTTATCCGTACTCTTGACAACCCCGTAATGACCGAGCCCGGTATCGGCGTTCTTTACGGTAACCTCGCTCCCGAAGGCGCAATGATCAAGATCGCAGCAGTTCCTGCAAACCTCATGACCTACAAGGGCAAGGCAAAGGTATTCAACTCTCTCGATGAGTCCCTCGAAGCACTCCGTAACGGCAAGATTCAGCCCGGCGATGCTTGCGTAGTTCGTTTCCTCGGTATGAAGGCTCGTTTCGGTACAACCGCATTCACCTTCCAGGAAGAGCTCAAGGGCCATCCCGAACTCTTCAATTCTTGCGCAATTATCACCGACGGCCGTTTCTCCGGCGGTACTTCCGGTCTTTCTGTTGGTTACGTATCTCCTGAAGCAGCTCTCGGCGGACCTCTCGGCGTAATCGAAGACGGCGATGAAATCTCCATCGACATTCCTAACCGTAACATCACTCTCTGCATCTCTGATGAAGAGCTTAATGACCGTCTTTCCAAGTTCCATTGGGAATTCCCCGCAAACAACTACCACAGATTCCTCCGTCTCTTTGTTAAGAACGTTGGCTCTATGGCACAGGGTTGCGTTTGGGATTGCTAAAATTTCAAACTACCGTGTTGCGGCTCCGAAAGGAGCCGCAATATCGGCTTAATTAAAGAAAGGAAATTCACAAAAGTGAACTATTCTGTTCTTAATACTGATGCCCTCATTATCGGTACCGGTCTTTCCGGACTTATGGCGGCACGCAGTCTTACAAAAAAACTTCCTGATGCAAAAATTCTTATGATAGGTAACGGTCTCGGTGCTTCTCCGTATGTACATGGCTTTAACATGATGCTCCACAAGGATGACTCCATGGAAAGCTTTTTCGAAGATACATTCGTAGGCGGACGTGAGCAAAGCAAGAAGGAACTTGCAAAGGCACTTTGCGACGGTTCTGTAGAGCTTCGCCCCATCCTTGAGGAGCTCGGCATCGAGTTCAATCGCAAGGACGGCGAGTATTCGCTTCTCCGTCCTCTCGGTGCTTCTCATCCCCGTGTAGCGAGCGTTGGTAACCACACCGGCGTTGCTATTATGAACGCTATCCGTGATGAGTTTGCGAAAAATGAAAATATTTCTTCGCTTAAGGACACCCGCGCACTTCGTCTTCTTCGCATTGACGGACGTGTTTGCGGTGCACTCACCTATCAGATTAACGAAAAGAAATATACATTGATTATTGCAAATGCGGTTGTACTTGCGTGCGGCGGCTTCTGCAATATCTATCCTTTCTCCACTAATATGTCGGATATCGGCGGCGACGGCATTGCAATGTCGTTCTCAGTTGGTGCTGACCTTTGCGACCTTGAGTTTGTACAGTTTGAGCCCTCTGCTGCAGTTGCTCCTAAGGCAATCCGCGGCAAGAGCGTTATCACAACGATGTACTACGAGGGCGCAGTTCTTCGCAACACACTTGGCGAGCGTTTCATGCTCCAGTACGGCGAAGCCGGCGAGTGCGTAAACAAGGACGTTCAGTCGAGATACATATTTAAGGAGATTAAGGAAGGTCGCGGTACCGAAAACGGCGGTGTATTCTTTGACTGCCGTGGCGTAGGCCGTGAACGTCTTAACGAACAGTACGATTCCTATGTAAAGCGTTACAGCGATGTCGGTATCGACATTGCAACCACTCCATTTGAGATTGCTCCCGCACCTCACACCTCGCTTGGCGGTATTGCTGTTGATGAAAACTGCTTCAGCGGTATTGAGGGGCTTTATGCTTGCGGTGAGATCATCGGTGGTCTTCACGGTGCAAACCGTCTTGGCGGTAACGCAGGTCTTGAAACAATGGTATTCGGCAGAATTGCCGGTGAAAGCGTTGCAGATTATCTTGCAAAGGCTGAAAAGGTTACCGTTACCGATGACGATGCAGAGGATTTCGTAGACGATACTCTCTCTCTTTCTGGTGATACAGTTGTTACTAAAGAACAGCTTGACACCATACGTTTGAAGATGCAGAAGGTTCTTTCCGAAAAGCTTAACGTTCTCCGCACAGGCGATGAGCTTGAGGAGGCTATTAACGAAATCGGTGACCTTCTCGAAGAGCTTGACAACTCCTCTATGGAGGGTATTTCCGAAGAGCTTTCTTTTGAAACTATCCGTCTTGTAAACGATCTTCAGACTACGTTCCTGCTTGCACTCAGTGCAGACGCACGCAAGGAAACCTGCGGTTGCCATGTCCGCACCGATCATGAGGAAGAGGGAAAAGAGAAGTACCGTGTAGTTATCCGCAATACTCCCGAAGGCACAGTGGTGCTCAAGGAATCAATTTAAAAATAAGAAGGGAATAAACATAAATGAAAAAGGTTGTTGTTATTGCAAACCGTTATGTTGACTCTGTTTCTCTTATGGCTGTAAGTGCCAAGGTTATGAAGCTTGACGGCGTTACCAATGCTGAAAGCGGCATGGGTACTCCTGCAAACCTTGAAGTGCTTATTGATGACCTTGGTTACGATATCCCCGAAGTTACTCCCAATGACCTTATCATGGCTGTAACTGCGGATACAGAGGAACAGGCAGAAGCTGCCATGAAGACAATGCGTGATCTTATCGACCACAAAGAGGGCGATGGCAGCGTATCTTATAAGAGCCTTTCGGAGATCGACCTCCGTGAGGACGAATATGACCTTGTACAGATTTCTCTCCCCGGCGAGTATGCTCATGCAGAAGCAAAGAGAGCACTCTCCATGGGACTCGATGTATTTATCTTCAGTGATAACGTATCTCTTGAAGAAGAGGCTGACCTTAAGAAGTACGGCTCCGAAAAGGGCAGACTCGTTATGGGTCCTGACTGCGGTGTAGGTCTTATCAAGGGCGTTGCTCTTGGTGCGGGCTCCATCGTTCGTCCCGGCCCCGTAGGCATCGTAGGTGCATCCGGCTCAGGTTGTCAGGAAGTTTCCTGCATCGTTGAGCGTCTTGGTCTCGGTGTTTCTTCTATCATCGGTACCGGCGGTCATGACCTTCTCCCCGAAATCGGCGGTATCACCATGCTCGCAGGTATGCGTAAGCTCGAAGACGATCCCGAAACAAAGGTAATCGTTCTTGTTTCCAAGCTTGCAAACCTCGACGTTATGGCAAAGGTACTCGGTGTTGCTGACCGTCTTACAAAGCCTGTTGTTGCTATCTTCCTCGGTGCTGACGAAAAGCTCTACGAGGGACACAACGTTCACGGTACTTTCAGCCTTGAAGAGGCTGCAAGAAAGGCTGTTGAACTCTGCACAGGCAAGGCTCCCGAAATGGGCTATACCGATGCAGAAATTGATGCTATGGTTAAAGAAAAGGTTGCAGCACTTCGCCACGAGCAGAAGTATGTTCGCGGTCTTTTCAGCGGCGGTACCTTTACTGAGGAAGGCATGATCTACTACACCAAGCACAACAAGGGTGTTAAACTCAATTCCAACCTCAATACCAAGTATTCTACACAGATTCCCGACCACGACGTAAGCGTTGGTCACTGCATACTCGACCTCGGTGCAGAGGACTTCACCGCAGAAGCTCCTCACCCCGTATTCGATCCTATTCTTAAGCTTAAGCGTCTTAAGAAAGAAATTGCAGACCCCACTGTTGCAGTTGTAACCATGGACTTTATCATGGGCCCCGGTGTTGCGGCTGACCCCGTAACTCCTTTCGCTAACGAGTGCAAGGCACTTAAGGATGCAGGCAGCAACCTCATCTTTATCTCCAACGTTTGCGGTTCTCTCGAAGACCCTCAGGATACCCTCGCAGCAGAGAAGATGCTCGCTGATGCAGGCGTTATCGTAACCAGAAGTAACTATGAAAGCACAAAGCTTGCAAGTGCATTCCTTGCAGCTCTTGAAGAAAGGGGTTGAGTTTAGTGGCAGAAAAGACATATAAGAGTGACCTTAAGGTCATTAACATTGGTACACAGTTCTTCTACGATGCTCTCGTAGCACAGGATGTAAAAGCCACTCAGATCGACTGGAAGCCTCCTGTAAAGCAGAGTGCTGAAGTGCTTGATGCACTCAATAAGATTTCCTCACCCGAAATCAGAGAAAAGATTGATGCGGCAAACGATAAGGCAGTTCACTGCATTATCGACTCCGAGCCTTATCTCGTAGACATCATTCCTGCAGGCGAAGTTATCGAAGGCCTTGATGATTACACCGTTATTCACTCCGGTCCTCCGATTGCTTATGAAGACATGACTATGCTTCATCGCCGCGGTCTTGTTTCTGCTTGCCGTTTTGAGCACTGGGCTGAAACTGATGAGGATGCTATCAAGCTTATCGAATCCGGTAAGATTAAGCTCCTGAGTGCACTTGACACCAACACCGTTGGTGCAGGTACCGGTATCATCACCAAGAGCGTTGCAATGTTCATTATCGAAGATAGAAGAACCGGCAAGATTTCTGCAAACTTCCCCGCAGAAGGACCTAACCAGGGCGGTTTCTGCGGCTGGGGTCTTTACTCCGAGGTTATTGCCGACTATCTCCGCAAGATGAAGGATTACTTCTTCCCCGTAATGAAGGCTGCTATCAAGCAGATGGGCGGTCTTCCCATTAAGCCCATTCTTGCTGAAAGCTTTGTAATGGGTGACGAAAACCACACCCGTCAGTCTGCGGCTGACCTCCTCTTCGATAAGAAGATTCTTCCCGAACTCTTCAAGCTCGAGGGCTTCGACCGCAAACAGCTTCTTGACACCCTTGACTACATTGTTGAAACTCCCCGTTTCTTCCACTGTATCGGTCAGGGTGCGAGCCGTGCGGCTATGCTCAGCGCAATCAATACTCCTTATTCCACCATGGTTACTGCTATCTGCGGTAACGGTGTAACATTCGGTATCAAGGTTGCAGGTATGGGCGAAAACGAGTGGTTTACTGCTCCTGCTCCTATGATGAAGGGTCTTTACACCTCCACCAAGTTCACCGATGCTGACCAGCTTCCCTGGAAGGGCGATAGCTGCGTAGTTGAGTGTGCAGGTATGGGCGGTCTTGCAGCATGTGCAGCTCCTATCGTTATGAGCCTTCGTGGTCTCAAGCTTAAGGACGGTATTGCTCTTACCCGTGAGATGGAAAAGATCTGTATTTCCAAGAATCCGGCATTCTCCGTGCCTAACCTCGATTTTGACTTCCTCCCTGTAGGTATTGATATCCGTAAGGTTATCGAAACCGGCATTTCCCCCGAAATTCACGGCGGTATGTTCCATAGAGAGGGCGGTCTTATCGGTGCAGGTAGTGCGAGAGTTCCTATGCTTTGCTTTGAAAAAGCAATCAAGGCTTTTGCAGAAAAGTACGGTAAATAAGATAAAAAAGGCTTGCTTCGGCAAGCCTTTTTTGTGTATTGTTTCATATTTGTAATATTTATTATCATTTTTGATATTTACACGTTTTAATGTATATGTTAAAATATTTCTATAACCTAACAATTTTGGGAGGGCTTATGAAAAAAGTATTAAAATTTTTACTTATTGCGACAATGCTTTTTGCATTGTTCACCGTCTCCTCTTTTGCTGCTGAAAAAACCGTGTACGTAAAGAGTGGTGCAAGCGGAACAGGAACACAGGATAGTCCGGTTGCTACTATCGCACTTGCTTGTGATAAGCTTGCCGGCGAGGGCGGTACGATTGTTTTGCTTGATGAAATCAAGACTTCCTCAATCACAATTCCCGAGCAAAGCGGTGACCTTACGATTACCGCTGAAGGCAATGGTGTACTTAACATTGCAGGTACTTTATACTTTTCAAAGAATAAAAACGACAATCTTATTACAATAGACTGTCCTATCAAGCTTGAAAGTGCGCAGGCGATGTTCGGTAGCTACAACAGTATTCTTTTTACCGAGAACGTTACCGTTGACGGTGCGCTTTCATTTTACGGTGGTGTTGATTCAGGCAAGAATGCCACAAGCGGCGTCGGCGACAGAGCTGTCAACGACCCTGCAAATCAATACTGCATCGCAACACGTCCTTACTCCATTACCGTAAAGGGCGGTACGTTTGCCAAGTTCTTTGGCGGTAACCGCAGAAGTGCTGCAAACGCAATCGTTGGCTCTATTGCGGCACCCATTACGATTACTATTGACGGCGGTACGTTCGGAAGTGCACCTTCCTATACCGCAAACTCACCCATTAAGACCGAGTGCCTCTTCAGCATTTCCGGCTACTCCATTCTTGCTGACGATGCAACTCTCACTATAAACGGCGGTACTTTCCTTGCACCCGTTTATGCACAGGGACACCTTGGCGAAATGAATACCGCAGCAAGCGGCGGCTCACAGATTACAAAGTCCGATGTAAAGTATTACCGCTGTGACGGCGATATAAATGTCAACATAAATGGCGGTACTTTCAACACCTTTGAAATCAGCGCTTTCCAGAATTCCTCCGTATATACCATGCTTCTCCGCGGAAACTACAATCTCGCTATTTCCGATAATGCTACGTTACAGGGCGGCATGGTGCTCGATGCAACACAGGTTAAGGCTTTTGCGGGCAGTGAAAACAAGGCAACTCTTACATATCCCGAAAGCATGAACGTAACCGTTAAGCGTTTTGACACGGTTAACGGCAAAACCGTAACTTATAATGAGCCTCTCCGTATCGCATGTATCGGCGACTCTATTACCGAGGGTAATTCTTCGGGTAGCCGCCAGACTCTCTCATACCCCGCACAGCTTCTCACAAAGCTTCACGGTGAGGGCAAAGACGTAATTCTCGGTAACTACGGTTGTAGCGGTACACGAGTTGAAAACTACAACACCCAGTATTACAACGATATGCTTGCATACAACCTTGCACTTGAATCCGATGCCGACATCTTTATTATCGGTCTTGGCACTAACGATTCCGGCGTAATTCAGGGCGGTAAGAGCCAGATAGTTCGCTTCTACAACGAGTATACTGAGCTTCTCAAGGATTTCGGCTCGCTTGCAACAACCGATAAGGTTTACGCAACAACCGCAACCTACCGTCCCTCCACTCTCGGATACGGTGCAATCACCGTACGTGCACAGCAGATCAAGGCAACCGAGGCACTCGCTAAAACGAGTGATAAGTATGTGCTTGTTGACCTTTATGCACTCACTCTTGAGGAGGCACTTGCGGGCAATTTCCTTTCAAGTGATGACCTTCATCCCCATGCCGACGGCTATGCAATTTATGTAGACGTGCTTTGCAATGCAATGGATAATGGTGTTTGCCGTCTTGAGGGCTTTGAAAGCGAGCATATTTATCTTAAGGCAGACGGCACTACCAATATGTTTGCTACCGAGCAAAACCCCACAAACAGCCTTATGATTGCTTTTGCAAAGGCGGCTCCCAACGCTACTCTCCATGTTATCGGTGCGTATACCGCAGAGCTTTACGATGCAAACCGCAACCTTTCAACTCCTCCCGTAGAAAGCTTTACCATCAAGGGCGAGGGAACGGGTGCAAAGCTTACTTTAAGCTCAAAGTATTTCCTTGCGGAAAGTGATATCGTGCTTGATAATATCACTCTTACCACGTCGGCATCGAATTCAATCTTTATTCAGCTTGGCTACAACAATGCAACTCTTACAGAGAGCTTTAAGACCGAGGCAAATCATTATGCATGCTTGCTTGCAGGATACGTTACCTACGCATCCAATACTGCTTCTACATACCACACGATAGAGGCTAATATTCAGGCGGACAAGGATTGTGTCATCAATATCAACGGCGGTAATTACGCATATATCAACGGCGGTAACTATCTCTATAATTCTGCTGCAGAGGTTGGCACATATTCGGGTGATATGGTAATTAATGTTGGCGGCGGTATCGTAATGCAGGATATTTCCTATAATACAAACGGTCGTTTCAGCGGTGCTTGCGGTCACAACTATCTCACAGGCACGGTTGAATTCAATGTAAACGCATGGCATAAGAATTATCCGATTCGTGAGCACACCCTTTTGGTTCGCACTCATGATTATGAAAAGAATACCGGTAGCGTTACAATAAACAAGGGTGCAAACGTTACAACCGCCGTACTTTTGACCGGCGACTTTGATGCAAACGGCGATATTGATATCTTTGATACCCTCTATGCTCTCAAAGCTCTTGTAAACAACAGCTTTGATAAGAGTGAATACTTTTACGGCAGAGCAAGCGTAGAGCTTGTTGATATACTCAGATTGCTTAAGCAAAGCGTAAAATAAAGAAAATGGGCTGTTTTTACAGCCCATTTTTATATTTTCTCGGCGAAACGCCAAAACGGCGTTTGAACATTTTGGAAAAGAGATAAATATCGTTGTATCCAACAGCACCGGCGGCTTCTGTGGGGGATAGCCCCTGCTCACGCATAAGCTTTGCCGCCTCATTTAATCTTGTGTTCACTATATAATTCTGCGGAGATACGCCGACAACCTCCTTAAACTTTCTCGATAAATGCGAACGGTCAATGTGAAATTCATCTGCGATTTCGTTAATGCACAGATTTGAAGCAAGACGCACATCAATATAGTTTTTCACTCTGCTTATTTCTTTTTTTGTCGCCGATTCCTTGGGGCGGTCAAAGTGTATTTCAAGCAGTGCCGCAATTTCGCTTATTTTACCGGAAAGATATGCTTCTTTTGCTCCTCCGTCGCCGAGCTTACTATTGTACTTATCTATATTTGCTTCGAGTTCTTCAAAGATTTCGCAAAGAAACTCTACTTTAAGAACGTCGTATTCCATCAGACATTTTGGAATTTTGTCGGAAGAAAAGCCTATCCAGGCATAGTGCCACGGTGCGTGATTTTTATAATATGTAACCTCATCAGGGCGAATGATAAAGCATTCGCCTTTTTTTACTTCATAGGTATTATTACCTTTTCGAAATGTGACTGTTCCCTCGAAAACATAGTGAATTAGAAAGTATCTTCGCACCGTAGGACCGTATGAATGTTCTTTTATTCCGTCATGTCTTCCAACGTCTTTGGGATTGTATACGGACAGGTGCATGTTTTGCAATTTATACCGGTTAAACATATGCTCACCTCAAGTCAAATAATAACAAGAATCAAGGTGTCATGTCAAGCGTTAAAGCAAAATTAAATCACTTTATGACAAGTTATTAATCATTTTGTGCTATGTTTTGTGTATCTTATTTATGATACCATTATATTAACAAAAATTTAGGAAGAGGGAAGTAATATGAAACACAGGATATTTTATTCTCTATGTTTTATGATGACGGTTTTACTCGTGTGCTCTGTAGGGGCGGCAGAAAACGTTAAAATCGGCACCGCAGATGAGCTTTTATCACTTATGAACAATCCCGACCTTTGGTCAAGCGATATTGTTCTCACTGCAAATATCAATATGGCCGATGCCCAAAGTGATTTGCCGCAGGCACCTATAGGTACAAAGGAAAATGCATTTAACGGCAGTTTTGACGGTGGTGAACACACTGTTAACGGAATTTTTTTGGATATTGATGCCGAACGTGTTGGATTCTTTGGTAGCATTTCAAACGGTGCCGTTGTAAAAAATCTCACAGTAAGCGGAAGCGTTAAAGGCTCGCAGTATACGGGCGGTCTTATCGGCTACAGCGCAAACGGAGTAACCGTAGAGAATTGTGTGAACAACTGTACTGTTGACGGTGGCGGTTACAGTGGTGGTATTATCGGTTTTATGAATACCAGTAGCACATATACAATTAAAGTGATTGATTGTATAAACAACGCTACTGTGGATGCAGGTAACTATGCAGGCGGTATCGTGGGACATGCAAGCATAAACGTATCGTGCGTTGTTACGGTAAAAGGCTGCCAAAATAGCGGAGACGTAACAAGCAGTAGCGGCAGAGTAGGCGGTATTCTTGGCTCCGGTGCGTTCGGTTCCGAAAAATTAGCTGTTTCCATTACCAATTGCACTAATACGGGTGATATAACCGGCGGCTCGACGGGAACTGCGGGTATCATTGGCTATGCAAATATGGGTAGTGCCGCAAACATGGGTACACTAACGGTAAGCACATGCAAGAATAGCGGTGATGTCACATCTACGCAGGATGTTGGCGGTATTGCGGGATATATAACTTTCGGCAAGGCACTTGCCGACTGCGTTAATATTACAAAATGCCAAAACGATGGAGAGATTACGGCAACTTCCAAGTACTCTGGCGGCATAATAGGTTTGCATTTTTACACAAATGTGTCGAATTGCTTGAATAACGGCAAGGTTAACGATACGGGAAGCGGTATTGCGGGCGGAATTTCTGCAAGAATTAACGGCGGAAATGCAAAGAAAACTCTCACAAACTGCTACAATTCAAATTCATCTACGGGTATGGGTACTGTAGGCACCGTAACCTCATCGGGAGATACTAATTTTACTGTAAGCGGGGCATTTTTTGCTGACAGCAGTTTAACTGATGCTTACGGAGAAGTGTACAGTACCGAAAAATTTGAAATTCTTAACTCGGGTAAAGCATGGGTCGATACGGAGAATCCGAGACTTGCGGTATTTGAAGAAACTCCTACTTCTGTTGAGATAGCAAAGGTAAAATCCCCCGATGAAAGCGTTGTGGCTACAATTTCATTTTCTTCTCTCGGTGAAGTGCTTTATACAGTTGAAAAGGACGGTAAAGCCGTACTTGAGAGCGGTAAGGTTGGACTTACTACAACAACTGCCGATTATTCAAGCGGTCTTGTTTTGGCAGGTATAGCTACAAAGACTTTAAACGAAACCGTATCAATGACAAGCGGTTCGTATAAGCAGATATTGAATCACGCAAACGAGCTTACTGTCAATTTCGAGAACGGATACTCGGTTATTTTCCGTGCATATAATGACGGTGTTGCATTCCGTCAGGCGTTGAGCGGAGAGGGAAATGTAAAGATTACTGAGGATTGCTCTGTTATTTCTATTCCTGCTTTATCAAATGTTTGGGCAATGGCAACGGCTAACACAAGTAATGCATACAGTGCGGCATATACAAATGCTTTAGTTGAAAATATGAGCGGAATGTATTATTTTCCCACTATGTATAACACCACCGATGGCGTTTGGTGTTTGCTTACCGAAGCGGATATGTTTGCAAGCGGTTTTGCCGGCAGCGTTATTAGTGCAAACGGAGACAATTCGTTTTCACTTGTATATGCTGCCTACCAGAACGGCGGAGCCGTTTCACTCACAGCGCCGTGTCAAACTCCGTGGCGTACCGTAATCTGTGGTACACTTGCGACAATGGTTGAAAACACAATGGTAGATGCACTCACCGAAAAGACAGACGGTGACTATTCCTATGTTGAAACAGGTGTAAGTGCATGGTCATGGCTCAATGACGGCACCCCCAGACAGGATGACGTTGAACTTCTTAAACGCTATATCGACCTTGCACACGAGATGAAATGGGAATACTTCATTCTTGACGAGGGATGGCAGCCTCACGCAGAAGATTATACATATGATACCCGTACATATGACGGTTTTTACGATTGGCTTCCTGAAATAATGGAGTACGCAAATGAAAGAGATGTTAAACTTATCGCATGGCTCAATCGCCGTGCAGTAGACACTGCGAGCGAGGTTGTTTTCCTTGAAGATATCAAAAAAGCCGGCTTTGCGGGTATAAAAGTTGACTTTTTTGATAGCGAATCCTCTACAATCGTGGTATACTATAATCGTATACTTGAAAAATGCAGAGAACTGGGGCTTGTTGTAAATATTCATGGAACAAACAAGCCTACCGGTGAACGTATGACCTATCCCAATATTATTGCTAAAGAAGCGGTATACGGGGATGAGGCAATGAAGACAAAAGCTAAATATACCACGCTTATTCCTTTCACCCGAGGTTCTCTCGGATCTACCGATTTCACCCCTGCGGTATATCCGTTCTCAAATTCTGATACTACTATAGGACATCAGGCGGCACTTGCAACACTTATTGAGTGCGGTATGCTCACAATGGCATCTTCGCCGAGTGCTTATTACAATTCGCCTTTCTACTATTTCTACTATGACCTGCCCACGCATTGGGATGATATTCATTTTATTGACGGTTATCCCGAACAGTATACCGTACTTGCACGCAAGAGCGGTGAGACTTGGTATGTTGCGGGCATTACAACCGATGCACGAACAATTACCGTTGATACCGATTTTCTTGCAAGCGGGAATTACAACGTTGCTATTTACGGCGATAATGCCGATGGCAGTAACGGTGTAGTGGAGTATAAGACCGTAACTGCGGGCGATATCATCGCCGTTGACCTTATAGTAAACGGCGGCGCAGTATTGAAGATAGTTCCTGCCGATAATATATCAAGTGAACTTGGTTTTGCAAGCACACAAACGCTTTTGGCTGTCGGGGAGGAGCAGATTGCACCTCTCACAAAGTCGAATACCGTTTGTCCGGATGTAATCTGGACAACGTCCGATGATAGTGTTGTAACTGTTAAAAACGGTCACATGGTGGGAATTGCAAACGGAAATGCAACAGTTACCGCTACAAGTGCGTTTGACGGCGAGATTAAAGCAGAACTTTCGGTTCGTGTTTTGGGTGGCAATAACATTGCTGACGATTGGACTGTTAAAAATAAAGCGAAAAATTTTGGCGAGCGTGCCGTGCTCGATGCTATTAACCCATATAAGCTTACAATGACAACAAGCATCGGTTATATAGGCGTGGCAGAAGAAAACGAGCCCGCCAATATGTGGATGATTGATGCGCCTGAAGGAGATTTCAGCGTAACCGTAAAAACGAGCGGTATATTGACACATTCATATAATTCTTGCCTTGTGGGTGTATATGCGGATGGTTCAAGTGTAATACAAATGGCACGCCGTTTCCATCCCACGCTCGGTAATAATGCAAATGCACCTGCAAGCAAGCTTGGCACTGTGGGCAATGTATTTGACTTTTATACCTACACTACAAAATACGTGGAGAAATACACCGCAGATACAAATTTTGATAAACCCGCATGGCTTCGCATCACAAGAGAGGGCGATGTTTTCTACGGCTACTATAGCTATGACGGCATAAACTTTACCGAGATGTCAGGCACTCTTTCGCATGACGGTGTAAGCAATGCTGAGTCGCTCAAAATTGTTATTGCAAGCCAGATGGGCGGCAACAGTGCATTTAATAATGAAATAGTTTTTGAGGACTTTACGCTAAACGGTGTGAAAATTCCGTTTACGGCGGTAAATGAACTTGCAAGAGGTGAAGCATTTTTATATGATGCTCTGCTTGCGATAAAAGCGGCGGTAAATAACTCTTACGTTTATGCTTTGGATATTAATCATGACAACGAAATTACCTTGCTTGATGTAATTAGAGTTTTAAAATCTGTGGTAAGGTAGAAAGGGAACTCTTATGAAAATTACAATTATGGGTGCCGGAAGCACCGTGTTTACAAAGGCTGTGCTTGGCGACGTTATGATGACCGAGTGCCTTCGTGAGTGCGAAATTGCACTTTACGATATTGATGGAGCAAGACTTAACGAGTCAAAGCTTATAGTTGATAAGCTTAATGAAAAATACAACGAGAACCGTGCAAGGATTAATACGTATCTTGGTGTCGAGAACCGCAAGGATGCACTTCGCGGTGCGGATTTTGTAATCAACACTATTCAGGTCGGACTCTATGACCCGTGTACGATTATTGACTTTGAGATTCCGAAGAAATCCGGTCTCCGCCAGACTATCGCCGATACGCTTGGCATAGGCGGGATTTTCCGTGGACTTCGCACCATTCACGTGCTTAAAGATTTTGCCGCCGATATCGAGGAGGTTTGCCCCAATGCGTGGTTTTTAAATTATACAAACCCCATGGCAATTCTTGCAGGATATATGCAGAGATATACCAACGTCAAGACTGTTGGGCTTTGCCATAGCGTGCAGGTCGTAAACAAGCGTTGCATGGAGCATCTTGGTATGGATTACAGCCGATTCGGTCACTCGCTTGTTGCAGGCATAAATCATCAGGCATGGTTACTTGAGATTTACGATAAGGACGGCAATGACCTCTATCCCGAAATCCGTGAGCGTGCAAAGACCGTAAATGACGAAAAGCACGGTGACATGGTTCGTATGGACTTTATAAATAAGCTCGGTTACTACGTAACAGAGTCGAGTGAGCACAGTGCCGAGTACACTATGTTCTATATCAAGGAAAAATATCCCGAACTCATCGAACACTTCAACATTCCGCTTGACGAATATCCCCGTCGGTGCATAAAGCAGATTGAAAACTGGAACAAACGCAGAGATAGCCTGCTTTCCGGCGAGGATCTTGAGCATAAGCGCACAGGTGAGTATGCCTCGTATATTATGGAGGCTATGATTACCAATAAACCGTACAAAATAGGCGGCAACGTGCTTAATAAAGGGCTTATCACAAATCTTCCGCACAACGCATGTGTTGAGGTGCCGTGCCTTGTTGACGGTAGCGGCGTGACTCCTACGGTTGTCGGTGACCTTCCCGAGGTGCTTGCGGCAATTAACCGTACTAATATAAACGTGCAGCTTCTCACCATTGAGGCGGCTGTAACACAGAAAAAAGAAGCGATTTATCATGCCGCAATGCTTGATCCGCATACGGCAAGCGAGCTTTCGGTTGATGAAATAATCAAGATGTGTGACGAACTTTATGATGCACATACTGCGGCAGGTTATCCAATATTTTAAAATCAAAAGGATATCGGAGAAATCCGATATCCTTTTTTGACATATAATAAATTATATGTTATAATGTAACATCAAATATAGAGGTAAGTAAAATGAAAAGATACATAATCTGCATTGCTTTGGCGGTGTTTGTTTTCACTTTTTCGGTTTTTGCCATTAATGAAGGCGATTACGGCTATTATGATGTTACAGCGGACGGAAAGGTTGAAATCGTCGATGTGTTGGGAGTTCTCCAAGAATGCTTGAACGGTGAGGGCGACTTGCTTCGTGTTATAAGAGTGCTGAAGCTTACTACCGAAAGCAAGGTTGTCACTGCCACAATAACAGATATTGATGTCAGCGCCGAAACTGTGACTATGTTTTTAGGAACTGAGGATGAAAAAAACTATTTTTCGGTTCCGCTGAACAAAATCGGATTTGACGAGTATTATCACCTTGACTTTTTCCTTGAGGGAGTTGTCACAATGACGGTAAGCGGTGATTTTGAAGTGAGTAAAGATGTAAGCCTTATTCATGCGGCAGAAGCGTCCTCTCGCTATGATATCTGTGAAATCAGACTCACAGAGGGAGAGCCGATAGCGATTGTAAACGGTGTAGAAGAAAGAATAACCGCTCCGGTGATGATTGACGGCGAGCTTTTTGTTGATGCCGTGTTCCTCGGCGAAAAACTTGAACAGAGCATAGATGGTGACTTGGTTTCTGCGAGAGTTGCCGCAGAAAGCGTAGGCGCAAAGGTTACTTTTGATGCCAAAAGTAATTCTCTTGTGATTGTAAAGCAGTTTTTGCCTACGTTTGTTTTGAGTGAGGTAAGCGGCAAGGCGGGTGATACCATGAGCATTGTTGTATCACTTTTGCACAACCCCGGTGTTTCCGGAATACAGGTTCATCTTAGATACAATGCGGATATATTTACATATAAGTCATCAAAAACGCAGTCAATAGGCATGCTTTGCCAAGCATCTCCCAAAGAGGGGGCGAATCCGTTTAAATACGTTGCCGCAAATACTAATCTTAAAAACGTATACGGCGATTTGAATTTGGTAACATTTAATTTGGAAGTTTCTGATAATGCGGAAGCCGGGGTGTATTTCTTGGAATTTGTGAACGCAAAACTATATGATTCTACTCTTTGTAATTTGAGGATAAGCTTAAGTCCCGTAAGTGTTAATGTAACTGAATAAAAAGACGGAAGCTTAGCTTCCGTCTCAGCCTGATGACTTTGTCATCAGGCTGAAGCCAAGCAGAAATGCTTGGCTTTTTAATTGAGAATGCCCATATATTTTTTGAAAAAGTATCGACTAATATATTATTTATATGTTATAATTATAATAATATGTTATTGTGGGTAAGACTATGGATTTTTACGTTACAGAGGAATATAATGCAAGGCGGCTCAGGGATTTTATCCAAAGACGGCTTTTTGTGTCACATTCGCTTTGCTCTTTTCTCAAAAAACGTGACGGTATTCTGGTAAACGGCGAAAGCGTAACCGTGCGTCACATGCTGAAAAGCGGCGACGTTGTTACCTTGAAAATCGAGGATACCGACGAGGATACAGACAAATCGCTGTACGGTGCGGACATTCCGCTTGATATTCTCTACGAGGACGATTATATTCTTGCTATAAACAAGCCTCCCTACATGCCTACCCATCTGTCACACGGTCACCGCATGGATACGCTTGCAAACGCACTCAAAAACGAGTTTGACAAGCGTGGCATTCCGTTTGTGGTGCGTGCGGTAAACCGCCTTGACACCGATACAAGCGGTATTGTGATCGTTGCAAAAAACCGATATGCCGCAGACCGCTTTGCAAAGACCAATCCCGATATACACTACGAAAAAATATACACCGCTTTCTGCCTCGGCAGAACGCCCGAACACGGCGAAATCAAGAGCTATATCCGCCGTGTGGACGACAGTATCATTGTGCGTGCGGCATATGATAATGGCAAAGAAAGCGAATTTGCGCATACACGCTTTGAAAGCGAGGAGTATATCGGCGACATCTCGGTTGTACGCTGCGAACCCGTAACGGGCAGAACGCATCAGCTCCGTGTGCATTTTGCTTCAATTGGTCACCCGATTGTCGGTGACGATATGTACGGCGGAGGCTTTGCAATGCCAAGGCAGGCTTTGCACGCCGCCATTTTGCGATTTGTACATCCGTTCACAAAAGAAAAAATGGAAATTTCGGCTCCGCTACCCGATGACATGGCCTCATTTTTAAGCAAAATATCAAAGGAAAAACCAAATGTTTAAAGATTTTTCGAGAAAATACCTTTCTCCGTTTACTCTGTTTTGCGAAATCGCTTTTATATTCAGCATGCTTTTGCTCTTGTTTGCAACGGTATTTGAGCGTTTTGCGGATTTTATAAACAGATACGTTTCTCACTATATCCGCTCGCTTTTTGCATACCTCACCGCATGGATACCCTTTTCGCTTGCAGAGGCAATAATCCTTATGGCAATTCCGCTTGCCGTAATCTACATCGTCTACTGTGTGGCAGTGCTTTCAAAAAAAGGCAGGCTGCTCCGTCATATTTTCCACCTGCTTGCGGTAATTCTCCTTGTGATTTCGCTTTTCAACCTGAGCTTCGGTATTGCATATCACTGCACACCCGTTGAGGAAAGACTCGGTATGGAAACGGGCAACCTCACCGTCAATGACGTGTATACGGCAAGCGAAAAGGTGCTTGAAGAAATCAAGGCGATTGAAAGCAAAATCGGCAGAGATGAAAACGGTTCTGCGGTAATGCCCTATTCCTACAAAGAAATGAACAATCGCATTGCACGTGCATACTGCGATTTGAGCGAAGAGCTTCCGTTTTTACCGAAAATGTACGTGGGTACAAAGAAAATCGTGCTTTCAAAGCCGATGACATACACGTACATCATGGGTGTTTACACGTTTTTCACGGGTGAAGCCAATGTAAACACAAATCAGTCCGACTATTCGCTGACCTTTACTGCGGCTCACGAAATGGCTCATCAAAGGGGCATTGCACCCGAGGATGAAGCAAACTTTGTTGCGTTTCTCGCACTCTACAATTCGGGCGACCCGTATCTTAAATACTGCTGTCTTACCGAGGTTTTCAACCACATGGCAAACGCTGTTTATGCAGAGGACGAGGAGCTTTATCTTAATCTGCTTAAAAGTTTTTCGCCCGAAATAGTCGATGAATACGTAGCAGACTATGACAAAATGGACGAGTATAAGGGCATAGTTTCGGATATGTCCGATGCTATAAACGACGCATATCTCAAACTGCAAGGACAAAAGGAAGGAACAAAAAGCTATGGGCTTGTGACCGACCTTGCAACCGCATTTTTCTTAAACAAACAATAAACATAAGGAGGGATAGATTTGAAAAACAGAATAATAGCGGCATTTTTATCCCTTTTGATGATTTTTGTACTGCTTTTGTTGCCTGTTCATGCCTCCGACCGTGCAACGCTTTTTATAAACGACCGTGAATGGGTACGTGATTCGCTGCTACCGTTTATTGAAACCGAGGGCAAAATGCTGCTCCCCGCACCTGCATTTGCATTGCTTGGAAGTATCAGCGTAACACGCTCCGACACGCTCGGCTCACTGCTTATAGAGGATGGCGAAAAATTCATCTCATTCAACCTCAATTTCGGCACCTGCCTTGATGAGGGCGGCAACTTAAGCGAAAGTGCAATCTATCGCTACGGCGGGGAAATATATCTTGAGCCGCACATCATCTGCGAAAAGTTCGGTTTGAAGTTTGAAACCGCATTTGCACCCGACGGCTACCTTGCCGCACGGATTTGCGACGGCTCGCAGCTGCTTGAGTTTGGCACGCTTCTTAACGCATACTCTGACAACAGCCGTGTTGAGGTGCCGTATCTCTACAATCCGACGGGCAAAACCGTG
Source organism: Eubacteriales bacterium (assembly GCA_045538895.1). GTDB lineage: Bacteria > Bacillota > Clostridia > Oscillospirales > CAG-272 > UMGS902. The sequence continues at coordinate 10,228 of JAZQEH010000080.1, read as the reverse complement.
GCAGGCTCGTTTGTGCATCCTATGCTGCTGATGCCTACGATTGCCAATATTACCGCCGCGCTCAATGCACTCGGTAATCACCGTTGTACTTTTGCACTCTCACCGCAAAGTATCGAAAACTATTCAAAAATCCTGCCCGAAATATATTCACGTGGACACACGGTAGTTTATTACATGGACACTTCTCTTGACACAAATCCAGTGGTATTCCGTGCGATTATGGATGAGGCAAACAAATACCTGTTTTCGCTTGTCGGCAGAACCAGCCGCATCTACGTATGCACAGGTGAATATGACGAAATCCCGAAAATTGACGGCTATTTTGCAAAGTCCTGCAACGTTCACCTTGTTGTTGACGACCTGCGCAATAACCGCATGATAAATCTTGCTCTGTATGACTCGCCAAACAGAGGAGTTTACAATTTCTCGCTGGCAAGTGACAGGCAGACACGCAGCTACTACTCTTATTTCTGGTCACAGTTTGACCGTTTTGAGGCACTCCGTTCAATGCCTCTCACAGAATCAAGCTCGGCTAAATAGCGAAAGGAGTTTTTAAAGTGGACAACGAAAAAAGAAGAGTCCTGCTCGTAGAGGACGAGAAAAACATCGCCCTTCTCCTTGCACACAATCTCACAAGTGCAGGCTTTGACACAGCCATTGCCTATGACGGTGAGGAGGGACTCAAAAAAGCGCTTACCGAAAAATTTGACATCGTTCTTCTTGACATAATGCTCCCGAAGCTTGATGGCTTCAAGGTGCTTGAGGGTATCCGCACAAGGAGCGACGTGCCTGTTATAATGGTTACCGCACGTGATGACGATAAGGACAAAATTGCGGGACTTGAGAACGGTGCCGACGATTACGTTACAAAGCCGTACAAGCTTCAGGAGCTTATCGCACGTATACGTGCAAATATCCGCCGCAGCCGTGAGGAAATGATTACACACATCGCCGGCGGAAGCGGCATGGTTACAGTGCGTGGGCTTTCGGTTGACCGCACAAGGTATATCGCCACAAAGGACGGCACCGAGCTTGAGCTATCCAAAAAGGAATATGATTTGCTGCTGTTTTTGATGGAAAACGTGGGCAAGCCGTTTTCACGTGAGGAGCTGCTCGGCAAGGTGTGGGGCTATGACGGCTTCCTCGGCGACGTAAACACGGTGGACGTTACGGTTTCACGCCTGCGTAAAAAGCTCGAAAAAGACCCATCAAACCCCGAATACCTCATCACCAAGCGCGGTGTGGGATACTATATCCAGTAGGTAGCCTATGTACAGAGGATTATATTTTAAAATCATACTTATCCTCGTTGTGTTTATCCTGATTGTTATGAGCGTTGTTGGTGCGGTGCTTATAAGCAACGTGCTGACCTTTTACAACGAGGAATTTTCGCTGTGCATGGAGCAGAACTTTGCCAAAGACAGTCAGCTTCGCATATACCTTGAAAGTGCGATGAGCGACAGCGACAGAGCAAACTACGCCGAAAATCAGCGTTCCATCATTGAGGCATACAGCTCACGTCTTGGCATTGATGACTACCGCAGCTATTACATTCTTGATAAAAACGGCAGTTTTTTGGCAGGCAGTGACGCAAGCGGTGAAAGCCTTGCGTTAACGCCCAATCTCATTTCGGCAATCGGCGGCGAAATCGGCAATGCCGAAAACCATTCCTCGGATTTTGCCGACTTTGCACTTCCGCTGAAAAGCGAATATGCCGAATGTATAATCTACATCCGTGACACGCAGGAGGAGCTGAGCGAGGTTACTTGGATGCTCTTTTCGATAATCCTGCAAGCACTTTTCATCGGACTTATCTTTGCATTCATTCTCTCGTTTTTCCTTGCAAGGGCAATCTCAATGCCGCTTTCAAAGCTCACTGCGGGTGTTCAGCGTGTTGCAAAGGGTAATTTCAAAGAAAAGATCCGTGTTCAGTCCAACGATGAAATCGGTGTACTTACCGAAAACTTCAATACGATGAGCCGCATGATTGAGGAAAACCTTGACGAAATCAACGGCGAGCGTGAAAAGCTTGAAACCGTGCTTTCCTGCCTCAAGGACGCAGTTATTACCTTTGGCGAAGACGGCAAGCCCCTGCAGATAAACGATGCGGCACGAAAGCTTTTCCAAAGCGACCTTGAAAACCTCTCGCTTGACTACATGTTCAGTCTGCTCAACTATGACAAAGAGGACTTTGACATTGACCTCGGCGAAAATGCGGGTGTTCCCGCCGTTCATTACAATGACCGTGTTTACGAGCTTTATTTCGGCAATATCCGCTACCGTGACAACGAAAAAATGCACGAGGGCATTATTTTAGTTATCCATGACGTAACCCAGAGCTACGCACTCGACCGCAGTCGCCGTGAATTTGTGGCAAACGCTTCGCATGAGCTGCGTACACCGCTTACCACGATACGCATGGTGCTTGAAACGTTGTCGAATGACGAGAACATATCGGGCAACGAGCTTACAAGAAGTTTTCTTGAAATGGCGGAAACCGAAAGCTCACGCATGGAAGCACTTATCAGAAATCTGCTCACCCTTTCACAGCTTGACTCAAAGACAATGAATTTTGCAATGAAGCCGCTTTGCATTACCGAGTCGGTTGCTTCGATTATAAAAACTCTTGCCTACACCGCCGAGAAAAAGGGACAAAAACTCAGCTTTGACGGTACGGCTGACGAGCTTTATATAACGGGCGACAAGATAAGAGTTGAACAGATAATCATAAATATCGTGTCCAATGCTATCAAGTATACACAGGATGGCGGTGAAATACACGTTTCTCTTGCCGAAGTCGGCAAAAACGTTGAAATCAAGGTACGTGATAACGGTGTGGGTATCCCTGCAGAAGACCTTCCACGTTTGTTTGAACGCTTCTACCGTGTTGAAAAGGCACGCAGCAGCGATAAGGGCGGCACAGGCCTTGGCCTTGCCATTGCCAAGGAATTTGCCATGGCACACGGCGGTGACATCACCGTAGAAAGCGAAGTGGGCCAAGGCACAACCTTTACGATCACATTCCCCAAAGCACAGTAATGAAGATTTTTGCACCACGGTGCAAAAATCCACCTAACCTTTTCACTCTTCACTTTTACCTATAACTTTTACAAAGGAGGTTTGGCATGGAAAAAATCAGAATAAAGCCATTAGAAGCTTTCAAAAACATAATAATTGCGCTGCTGACAGTTTCCATGCTTGTCCTTGCAGGTATTTACATCGGCGGCTCGCAGTTTTCTGCAAACAATGCGGCAATCAATGCTCAAAACATGCCGCAGGGCGCAGTTGCCGTAGGCAACGATGCTCCTGAAAGCGAAGAGATGCACGAAAAAGGTCTGCTTGCAATCTCTTTTGCTGCAATCCGCCATATGGGCGGCGGAGGTACGTACGGTAACGAGCAGGCGGCGGCGGACCTCTTTGACTTTGCAAAGGAATCAATTCACACCTTGCTATCATCAAATGCAATGATCGTTGAAATCGACGGTGCATCATTCAGGAGTGCCGTTTCGGGCAGAAGCTACGTCTATTTCTCATTTGCTAACGCATTGCCATATCAGGCGGTATATGCCCTGACCGGTGAATACGTTGCCGCCGCAGGCTGTGCATCGGCTATCAACGTTGAAAGTGTACTGCTTGATTTTGACGCAGGCGGCAAAACCTCGCTTTATATGAAAGACGGTGAAAAATACTATCTCGCCACAGCCGACTGCTTTATAAACCTCGCATCGCTTGCGGCTATGTCAAGCGACACAAGACTTGCGGACTTCACGCTCACCGAAAATGCAGTAGCAATATCCGACGCTTCTCCGCATACGCAAACCCTTGCACTTGGAGCAGGTAAAATGCCGTCGGGCAAGGCATACGTTGATATGCTGACGCTGCTCGGATACGATGCAGACGATATCGCACCCATGTCCATGGATATAAGCATCGTGGCTCCGCACGGAACACTTACTATGTCCGATGAAGTGTTGTCATACACCGCTTCAAATGACGGCGGTATTCAGATATCCGACTTTCTTGCAAACAGGAAAAACACGCTGGATATCGACATGTACGATATCCTTTCTGCCTCAGTAACGCTTATAGAGCAGTTGCGTAGCGCTTATCCCGAAATGACGGGCAAAGCATTTTCACTCTGCCTTGACGGTTTCTATAACAACGAGGATACTTTTACCGTTGTTTTCGGGCTTTGCGATTCGTCAATTCCGATTTCGGGCACGGCTTTCCCATACCTTGCAAGATTTTCGGTTTCAGGTGGCAGATTCAAGAGCATCGAACTGCGTTTTATAAACGCAGAAAGAATCGGTAAAACCGTTTCGCCGTCTCCGTCAAAGTGGGAATACAGCTACGCTTCAAGGACAAGAGAAATCAATTCTTTTTTGCTGCGTTACAAGGCGGACACGCTCCCCGAAGCCGAGCTTGATGCACGCTGGTACTTCTCGGAGGTTGAAAAATGAGCTGGAAAAACGTCAAAAATTTTCTGATTATTCTCCTTGTTGCGGTAAATATACTGCTTTTGGTGTTTGTTTACAATTATTTTATGGCATCCCGCTATACCACAAGCGAAACCGCCGAAGTAGCATCGGACGTATTGAAGCAAAGCGGAATTTACGTTGACGAGGAACTGCTTGCGGTTGAAAATGACAGCGCAGACACGCTCCTTTGCACATATGACCGTGAGCATTATCTTGCACTCGTTGCTTCGCTGCTTTTCGGCAAGGAGGCTGACGGCATATACATGCTGCCAAGCGGTATACGCGCAGAAACGCTCGATGGGGAAAGCGTTTCGCTTGGATACGATATGTCGATTGATTACACGCGTGCCTCCCATACAAATGAAATAAATCAGGCACTTGCGAATTCAAAAAAAGCCGCATCGGAAGACACCAAAGCGGCACGTGAATTACTTGAGGAGCTAATTGCACTTCCTTTTGGTGCACTCGACAGTGCCGAATGTACCTCATACGGCGAATACACATTTATAACAGCCGTCCAGACCGAAAACGGCTTGCCCATTTACGATATGACCTGTCGCTTCGGAATCCATGGCGGCAAAATCGTGTATGCACACGGCAAGCATTTCTTTGGCGTACCCGAACAAAAAGAGAGTACACAACTTCTCAACCGTGTAAATATAATGTTTAGTGAAAAGGAACGCGGCGAGGTTGGCAGAGTAACCGATATTTCTCTTTGCTACACCTTGTACGAGGACTCTCAGAATCATAGCATGATGTATATACCGTCATACCGTATCGTATACGAAGACGGCAAAATCAATGCAGTGAATGCGATAAGCAAAGAAAAATACTGATACTATTGAAAAAATGGCGAAAATATGATATATTTATTTATAATATAATTCTTTTTCTCGCTAAAACTCCGAAAGGACTTTTCCTATGGATAAAATCGTAATCAACGGCGGCACTCCGCTTACAGGCACAGTAGAGATAAGCGGTGCAAAGAATGCGGCATTGCCCATTCTGTTTGGCACCATTCTCACGGGTGACCGCTGCGTTATAGAAAACGTACCCGAAATACTCGACGTTGACCTTACTCTCGAAATCCTTGAAAAAATGGGTGCAAAGGTCCGCCGTGACCATACCACTGTTGAGATTGATACACGTGACATTCTCCCTTGCCGTTCTCCGTATGAGCTTGTCAGCAAGATGAGAGGTTCTACATACCTCATCGGTGCAGAGCTTGGCAGATTCAAAAAGGCAAAGGTTGGTATGACGGGCGGTTGCAACTTCGGTATCCGTCCCATCGACCAGCATGTCAAGGGTTTCAAGGCTCTCGGTGCTACGGTTGATACCCGTGGCGGTTATGTTGAAGCGTCAGCCGAGGAACTTTGCGGTTGCGAGGTTTATTTTGACAAGGTTTCGGTTGGTGCAACCGTTAACGTTATCCTCGCAAGCGTGTTTGCCAAGGGCGTTACCGTGCTTGAAAGTGTTGCACGTGAGCCTCATATCGTTGACCTTGCAAACTTCCTCAACGCCTGCGGTGCAAATATCACGGGTGCAGGTACCGATACAATTAAAATCAAGGGCGTGGAATCCCTCCACGGCTGCACATACGCAATTATCCCCGATATGATTGAGGCAGGCACGTTTATGTTTGCGGCTGCCGCAACCGGCGGTAATGTAAAAATCAACAATGTTATCCCCAAGCACCTTGACTCGATTTCGGCAAAGCTTTCCGAAATGGGTGTATACGTTGAGGAGCTTGACGATGCTATCATCGTTAAGCGTGATGGTGATATGAAAAATATCAATGTAAAAACCCGTCCTTACCCCGGCTTCCCGACCGACATGCAGCCGCAGATGACGGCGCTCCTCTGCTTTGCAAAGGGGGACTCAAAGGTTATTGAGGGCGTATGGGATAACCGATTCCGCTACGTTGAGGAGCTTCGTAAAACAGGCGCTTACATTGACGTTGCCGGTGAAACCGCAATTATACACGGCGGTACTGCCGAGCTTGTCGGTGCTCCGATGCGTTCGGTTGACCTGCGTGCGGGTGCTGCGATGGTTATTATGGGCCTTGCCGTAAAGGGACGTACCGAAATCATTGATATCCATACAATCGAGCGTGGATACGATAACATCGTTAAAAAACTCCGTGGCCTCGGCGCCGATATAAGAAAAGTTTCATTTTAATATAATCACGCAAACAAAAAAGACGATTGCAACCGCAATCGTCTTTTTATATTTCTTTTTCAATACATAAAATATAATCCGCAGATACGTTATACAGCTCACAAAGCTTTATCAAGTGGTGAATAGGAAGCTCATTGGCACCCCGTTCATAACGTGCATACATCGTTTGCGAAGTGCCGAGTACGTTTGCAACCTCTTGCTGTGTCATGTCATTATCCTCACGCAAATCACGTATGCGTTTTATATATCCAAGCATGTTTGTCACCTTTTTTAAGTGTATTATGCCCATATTCTACAACAGTAAAGATATTTACTATTGACTTTAGTAAACATTTTTACTATAATAATATATGTCGATAAAATTCGACATTGAAAGGAGAACAAAATGGATAAAAGAAGTGCGTTAAAAGACTATCTCAGAGCCGTGCTTGATGCTGAACTAAATTGTTACACATGTGACTGTGCAATTGATAGATTTGAGCGTGAAAAAAGAAAATATCAACGTCATCCTACCGTAAAGCCGCCTGCACTTGTAAGCACCGAGGTTGGAGATCAGTATGGACTTTTTGATAATTTTATGATGTTTATTATTTCCGCTGTAATAGGTTTTGCTGCAATGGGCATAATTATCGGAATGATATTTGATTCCATTAAAAAATCGGTCAGCACGGATACCATTATTTTTCTTCTTTTCGGAGTGCCGATAATTGCCGGAATAGCGGTAGTGATTTTTTCAAACTGGAAAGCTGTTTCCGATGCTAAAAAAAGGAACGAATACGAAATGGAGAAGCATCGCCGCAACCGTGCGATTGCCGAACAGCAGATTAAAGAAGATGCTGTTATAACCAAAAGAATAGAGGCACAAATCAATCAAATGGTTTATGTGCGTTCAATGGCATATCAACAAAGAAGAAAATTATATGACTTGAATATTATTCATACGGATTACAGAGAATTGACAAAAATATCAAAAATGTACGAATATATTGATACTGGAATTTGCTATGAGCTTGAAGGCGGTCTCGGTGCATACGCAAAGTGCAGGGAAGAAATGATATGGGGTTCTCTTTATGATCTTCTTGTGGATATTAAAAACGATCTTTCCGAGCTTAAAGGAATATGCTATTCTCTTTACGCCGGCATAACCGAGACAAACAGAAAACTGAACAATTTATGCGAAGGAATGAACGAAACGCTTAGACTTGCGGCAAAAACTGAACATAATACCGCTATAGCGGCATATAATTCGGAAATAGCTGCAAACGAAAGCCGTATACAAACCAACATGATGATTTATTCGACGTTGATAAAATAAGGAGTTAGACCGAAATGGGATTTCTTGATGGAATAGGAAGTATGATTAATTTTTGGCTGGTATGTATGGCTATAGGTATCCCCATTATTATAATAAGATCGCTTATAGATAGTAAAAAGATGAAGGATGATTTGAAAGAAATAAACCGCGGTTTGGACTTGTTTGACGATATGCACATGAATTCGGGTGCTTGTTTTTCTTGCATTTATAGAAACGGAGATCACACTAAAGTGAATTTGAACAATATAGTTTACTGTTCAAGACTTAATAAGAATGTAAATTGCGAAGAAGAAGATTTTTCTAAAGAGCATCCGTGTCCGTATTTTGAGGGCGATCCGGATCTTCTTGCAAAAAGGCGTTAAAATCTCCGGAATGGGTGTGTCTATTGCTTCGATTTTTTAGCAGAGAGGAATTTGAACTATGGGATTTATAATTTTTGTTGTTCTGGTAATAGTGGCAGTTATATTGTTTTTAGGTATAAAAGAACGCAAAGAACGCGATGATTTGATTGAGCTTGCGAAAAACGGAGATATAGAAGCACAGTATTTGCTTGGCAAGTATTACTTTTTCAAAGCACAGGATATAGATAATGCTATATTCTGGCTTTGCGTATGCGGAGAATATAGAGGTTATAGGCAAGCGATGGATCTTTTGAACGAGATGGAGAAGTCCGGTGTGCCTAGATTTCATGAAAGGTTGAACAACGCAAGACGTAAAATTGAGCAACTAAGATGACAGTATTAAAAGAATTGATTAAAGAAATGGATACCTGCATTAAAAATTATCCTCCCGAAACCGGTGGAATACTTGGCGGTGTAAAGGGGGATGTTATCAGTCATTTTATAATGGATGATATCAAAGAAAAACCTATAGCAGCATGCAGTTATTCTCCAAACGTGGAATTTTTAAATCAATGTATAGATGATTGGTACAAAAACGGAATTGAATTTAAAGGGATTTTTCACACCCATTTCGCCGGTGTTAAAACATTATCGAAAGCGGATGAAAAATACATAAATGAAATAATGTCTGTGATGCCTGATACGGTAAAGACACTTTATTTTCCAATTTTTGTTTTGCCGGACAGAGTGCTGGTGCCTTACAAGGCTGAAAAAAACGGTATAGAGATTTCTATAGTTGTTGATGAGCTGAAAATACAGTGAAAAAACCTCAAATATGCGATGTAAGCGATAGGCGAAACTTTTTGGCGGTGGTTTAAAAGGTTAATGGCGAGATAATATTTATTAATTTTACTAAAATAAGGAGATTTATGAAATGAAAGAAACAAAAGAAATAAGAATTCCCAAGGGTTGTTTTGAGGGGAATTGTTCTGATTGCATTTATGCAAATCATCGCGATCAGGATAGTTATGGAAGAGTAAAATGCAGAGGCGGTTATGGCGGATATAATTATCCTGAAGACCGCAACGGTTGCTTTTACTATAAAAGATAATATCAAATCATACATAAAAATGCCGAATACATTTTAAACTAAAAGCGTTTTTCACCTTCATAAAATAAAAACTCCGATTGCAATGCAATCGGAGTTTTTGAAAAATTTGCGAAAAAACAAGCTTTTGGGGTTTATAATATAAAAAGGGGGGCGATAAGTTTATGATACAAGCATACATAAATAAAGCTGCCGAGCGGGATAAGCTGTGTAAAAAACGAAGAACAACACTTTTTCTGTTAGGTATTCCTGCATTGCTTCTTTTGGGCATCACGGTGCTTTTTGCTTGCAAAATGAATATTGTCGGAGCGGTAATATCGGGTATGGCGGCTCTCGGAATCGTTGCTTATATGATAAGGTTTTATATTGTCAAGCAGAAGGATATAGATGCCGTAAAAGAAGAAATGGACAGTATCTCAAAAAGATTTGTGTATTAAGATGGAAAAATCAATAACCGCCGCGGCGGCTACCCTAAACGGGAAGCCTTTCTTTTGTTAGCCTTCCCCCTTGGGGGAAGGTGGCGGCGTAGCCGTCGGATGAGGTGTAACACCGATCGTTTCACCTCATCAGTCACTTCGTGACAGCTTCTCCTCAAGGAGAAGCCTTTGATTAGGAAACTAAAGCAATTATGCTTATATTCATACCAAGGAGGAATTCACCATGGCATTAACCAAGCAAGAATGGCTCGAGCTTGAAAATCAGGCAAATGAGCTTCGTAAGCTTTGCCTTGACACCACCTATTGGGCAGGAAGCGCTCACATCGGCGGCGGCATGAGCGTTATGGATATGCTCACCATTCTCTATTACA
>JAZQEH010000079.1:0-4820 GCA_045538895.1 Eubacteriales bacterium | reverse complement strand
CGTTTATGAACAGAATTGGATATACGAATAAATAAAAGGGCTGCTTGCAGCCCTTTTTAGCCTGATGACAAAGTCATCAGGCTGACCAGAGGGTGAGAAACGCAGGCAGATTTTTGGATTTTTGTTTCGTCGGCGTACATGTGTACGGTAGAGACAAAAATCCAAAAAAGCAAGTAACGGCAAGGGTTTTTAAGCCCTTGCTGCATTTTGATTTTAATATTTTTAATATAAAGTAAAAAATTATTTCTTTTTATTTTTTGCTTTTTTTACTTGCGGTCTGACGCGTTTGTCAGCACTCTGAAAAGGGCTGCTTGCAGCCCTTTTATTTACATTATTCAATATTTTTTGCAAAGCATGTTTATTTCTTGCATTGATTTTTCGCATGTTTTTTGTTATTATAAATATGTTAAAAATTTATCGGAGGTATATGTTCTATGAGTAGACTTGAAGTGACGTCAACTTCTAAAGCCGAAAGAACTGTAAGAGGGCTTTATGATAGCTTGAGTCGCCGTATCGCAGCATCACCTGTTGGGAACTGCCCCGTAGAGCTTACGGCTGCATTTTTAAAGCTTTGTCTTGCACAAAGCTGCGGCAAGTGCGTGCCTTGCCGTGTAGGTCTTGACCGCCTTTCTGCATTGGTAGAAGGACTTCTTGACGGCGAGGGTGACGTAAAAACTATTGATCTTATCGAAAAAACCGCACGTGCAATCGCCGATTCTTCGGACTGTGCTATAGGTTTTGAAGCGGCAAAGCTTGTGCTTGACGGCATGGCGGCTTTCCGTGATGACTATATTTCCCATATCGAAAAGGGAAGATGCACTTCAAACTTTGCATCCATTCCTTGTAGCGTGGAATGTCCCGCACACGTTGACATTCCTGCATATATTGCACTCGCTGGAGAGGGAAGATTTGCCGATGCTATCCGTGTTATCCGCAAGGATAATCCGTTCCCCTCGGTTTGCGGGCTTATTTGCGAGCATCCGTGTGAAAACCACTGCCGCCGTTCTCTTGTAGACAGTGCGGTAAACATCCGTGGACTCAAGCGTTATGCTATTGATAACGCAGGTGTAGTTCCCGTACCCAAGTGCGGCGATGCTACAGGTAAAACCGTTGCGGTTATCGGCGGCGGACCTGCAGGTCTTACGGCTGCATACTATCTTGCTATAATGGGACATAAGGTTACCGTTTTTGAGCAGCGTACACGTCTTGGCGGTATGCTTCGCTACGGTATACCTTGCTACCGTTTGCCCGACTCTTATCTCGATGCTGATATTGATGCAATTCTTTCTCTCGGTATTGACGTAAAGATGGGTGTTCGTATCGGCAAGGATATTACTCTTGAACAGCTCCGTGAGACTCACGACAGCGTATATATTTCTATCGGTGCTCATTCGGATAAGAAACTCGGCATTGACGGTGAGGACAAAGAGGGCGTTATTTCTGCCGTAGAGCTTCTCGGCGGTATCGGTGACAGACAGATTCCCGACTTCACCGGTAAAAACGTTGTTATCATCGGTGGCGGTAACGTTGCAATGGACGTTACCCGTACGTCCATGCGACTCGGTGCAAAGAGCGTTAAGTGTGTATATCGTCGCAGAGTTGAGGATATGACCGCACTCCCCGAGGAAATCGAGGGTGCAATCGCTGAAGGATGCGAAATTCTTCCGCTTCTTGCTCCTGCACGTGTTGAAAACGACGGCACAAAGGTTACAGGTCTTGTTGTAAAGCGTCAGGTTATCGGTGCATATGACCGTGGCAGACCAAAGCCGTATAATGCAAATCTTCCCGAGGAAACAATTCCTTGTGATATTATCATCGTTGCTATCGGTCAGGCTATTGACTCTGCACACTTTGCTGAAAGCGGTGCCCCCCTCAAGTGGGATCAGATAGATGCAACCAAGGCAGGTGCAGTCCCCGGACTTGACGGAGTGTTCTCCGGCGGCGACTGCGTAAGCGGCCCATCCACTGTTATCAAGGCTATTGAAGCAGGCAAGGTTGCGGCGGCAAATATTGACGAATACCTTGGCTTCCACACCGAAATCAAGCTTGACGTTGAAGTTCCCGTTGCTACATACAAGTTCAAGGGCGCATGCGGCAGAGTCAACAACTCCGAGCGTGAGGCTGATGAAAGAAAGCGTGATTTTGAACTCATGGAACAGCCCATGACCGAGGAAGAAGCAAAGCAGGAATGTTCAAGATGTCTTCGTTGCGACCATTACGGATGTGCAACATTGAAGGGAGGCAGAGTTAACAAATGGTAAAGCTTATTATTGACGGTAAAAATGTTGAAGTAGCAGAAGGAACTACCATTCTGAACGCCGCTAAAAGTATCGGCATTAATATCCCCACACTCTGCTATTTTGAAAAGATAAACGAAATCGGCGCATGCCGTGTGTGCGTGTGCGAGGTAAAGGGAAACGATAAACTTGTTGCCGCTTGCAACACCGTTGTCAGTGAGGGAATTGAGGTTTATACCAATTCGCCGAGAGTACGTGCGGCACGCAAGGTTAACGTTGAGCTTCTTCTCTCCACACATAATTGTGATTGCGTTGCGTGTGTACGCAGTGGCAACTGTACACTTCAGTCGCTTGCAAATGACCTTAATGTACGCACCGTACCTTATGAGAACAAGCCTGCAAAGAACACGTGGGATGCATCGCTTCCGCTTTTGCGTGATGCTTCTAAGTGTATTTCCTGTATGCGTTGCGTAGAGGTTTGTGACAAACTTCAGGGACTCGGCGTCTGGGAAGTAAACGGTAGCGGTGCACATACAAAGGTTACCGTTCGTAACGGTCTTGGAATTTCCGAGGCGGGCTGTGCATTCTGCGGTCAGTGTATCACTCACTGTCCCACGGGTGCTTTGACCGCAAGGGATGACACCGACCGTGTATTTGATGCTATAGAGGATAGCGAAACCGTTACCGTTATGCAGATTGCTCCTGCGGTTCGCTCCGCTTGGGCTGCTGATTTTGGCATTGCAGAGGACGTTGCAACCGAAAAGAGAATGGTTGCAGCGGCAAAGGCACTCGGCGTTGACTATGTGTTTGACACCAATTTTGCAGCCGACCTTACCATTATGGAGGAGGCAAGTGAGCTTATCGAACGCATTACAAAGGGCGATGCTCCAATGCCGATGTTTACTTCGTGTTGCCCCGGTTGGGTTCGCTTTATGAGATACAATTTCCCCGAATTTGCGGATAATCTTTCAAGTGCAAAGAGCCCTCAGCAGATGTTCGGTGCAGTAGCAAAGACGTATTTTGCAGAAAAAATGGGCATCGACGCAGCAAAGATTTGCGTGATTTCGGTAATGCCTTGCAGTTCAAAGAAGTATGAATGCGATGTTCCCGAACTCAATGCAACCGATAAGGACGTAGATGTTGTTCTCACCACCAGAGAGTTTGCAAGAATGCTTAAATCCAATCACGTAAACGTTGCGGCACTTGACGAGAGCGAGTTTGACTCACCTCTTGGCACAGGCTCGGGTGCAGGCGTAATCTTCGGAGCAACCGGCGGCGTTATGGAGGCTGCACTCCGTACCGCATATTATATGCTCACAGGCAAGAATACCGATGCTGATTCGTTCAAGGTTGTTCGTGGCGGTGAAAACTTCGGTATCCGTGAAGCAACGCTTACAATCAGCGGTAAAACTCTTCGTGCGGCAGTAGTCAGCGGTCTTGCAAATGCAAGAGAGCTTCTTGATAATGTAAAGCATGGCAAAGCGCAGTATGACTTTATCGAGGTTATGGCATGTCCCGGTGGCTGTGCAGGCGGCGGTGGTCAGCCCATCACCGACGGAGTAGAGCTTGCGGCTTGCCGTGGCGAAAAGCTTTATGAGCTTGACAGTGCAAATGCACTTCGTTTCTCGCACGAGAATCCCGAGGTACAGGCACTCTATAGCGAGTACCTTGAAAAGCCTTTGTCACACAAAGCGCACGAGCTTCTTCATACAGAGCAGAAAAACTGGACAGTATAAATTTAAGAAAAAACAGCACCGACTTTTCGGTGCTGTTTTTTACTGCATTTTTATTTCACTTAAGAGATTATACAGTCCGTCTTGTGACAATACACCACGTTTCAAACCGTTGGGCAATTCTCCACGCTCGTCACGCTCATAGTCTTTGAGCCACAGCCCGCTTGACTGGTATTTTTCAAGTACACGGACTTTTCGCAAAACCCTTTTGTCGCTGATTTTTCCGTCAGCAGCCTTTATCGCCGTGCTTACTTCATCAAAGTATTTTTCCATGCGGCGAATTCTTATTATAGTAAAACAGTTCATTTAACTCTCCAATGCGTTTTTTATATTATAGCATAAAATGTTGACAATATCTGCTTTTTTTAATATAATATTTATATTAAATATTCATTTGGAGATAGTCATGTCAAAAACTAATATAGTAGATTGGGAAACGATAACAAATTTTGTTATTGATTCGTTTGTAGGTTATGGCGTACCGAGAGAGGATGCCGAGATTTGTGCAGACGTACTGCTTGAGTCGGACAAGCGTGGCATAGAGTCACACGGTGTAAACCGCTTTAAGCCTGTGTATCTTGACCGTATCAAGGCAGGAATCCAGAATCCCGTAACCGAGTTTGAAATTATAAAAGAAACCCCTACCACCGCGGTTATTGATGGTCACCACGGTATGGGACAGGTTATTGGCTATAAGGCTATGAATATGGCAATTGCCAAGGCAAAGGAATACGGCATGGGTATGGTAGTTGTCCGCAACTCCTGCCATTTCGGTATTGCAGGCTACTACACGTCTATGGCTACCGCCGCAGGATGTATCGGTATGACGGGTACAAATGCACGCCCATCT
>JAZQEH010000078.1:0-92935 GCA_045538895.1 Eubacteriales bacterium | reverse complement strand
TGATTTTAATATTTTTAATATAAAGTAAAAAATTATTTCTTTTTATTTTTTGCTTTTATTTTTTACTTGCGGTCTGACGCGTTTGTCAGCACTCTGAAAGCCACTTCAAAAGTGGCTTTTTATTATTGTATAAACTTCATCAACCGTTTCTGCAATAAATGCTGCATTTGCATTCTCAAGCTCTTCTTTTGTACCGAAACCGTAAAGCACGCCGATACAGTCGATTCCGCATTTTCTCGCTCCGATAATGTCATGTTCCTTGTCGCCAACCATGATGCAGGAGGATGCATCCACAATACCAAGCGAAGACAGAACATATTTAATAACCGCATCTTTTGAAACCCTTGTTCCCTCCATATCACTGCCGCCGACAAAGTAAAAATACTTATCAAGGTCAAAATGCTCAAGAATTCTTTTGGCAAACAATTCAGGCTTTGATGTAGCAAGGATCAATTTATAACCATCATTCTTCAAACCGCATAGCAACTCTTCAATCCCGTTATATACAGAATTTTCAAATATTCCCTTCTCGCTGAAGTACTCACGGTAAAATTTTAATGCTTGCTCTGCGGTATCTTTAGAAAAACCAAACACCTGCATCATCATATCAACTAACGGCGGTCCGATGAAAACACGTAGACTCTCTCTGTTATCAACATGTATATCAAACTTTTCGAGTGCATATATCAAAGAATTGATAATTCCCGGAGCGGAATCAGTCAACGTTCCGTCAAGATCAAATAATATATATTCTTTCTTCATAGCTTCCAAATGCCTTTTTTATCTATAAATTCTTTCAAAATGCAAGCACAAATTGTGCCCGCAAGACCTTGTATAATGTTTGGAAACACACCAATTAATGCCGTACCAAAACCGTATAAAATGAAACCTTCAAATACAAAATATCCAATTACCATCCATATTTCTGCAATTAGTCCGCTGATTATCAACCCAAGACTTTTGTTTTTAAACGCTTTAAAAATATAGTAGGCTATAATTGGCATTACAGATTTTATTATTAACGTTGCGGGAGCATATACAACGTACGTTGCAAAAATATCAGCAAGCATTGAGCCAATACCGGCGGCGAATGCACCGCATACCGGCCCAAGAAGCCAGCCGCACAGTAACACAATGCAATCTCCTAAATTCAAATATCCGCCGATGCCGTTCGGAATTTGAATGATCATCGTTGCTACACAAACAAATGAAGCCAACAACGCTGTAATTACAAGCATTTTAGAGTCAATTCGTTTCATAAAATACCTCCCCAAGGTCGATAAAGTTTAATCTGTACGCTCTATGACCACCGTAATCAACATATACGGCTTTATCAAGAGAATACAGTATAGCTATACTTCTGCGAACGTTAGGCTTTTCCTTCGTGTTCGCATTTGAATTCAAATACTTTTTTACTTCTTTAATCCGATAATCGGCACGATACAAAGCACTTGGTAACCCCCGTGAAGAGTTAGTTGATAGCCTATCGCACACCATTTCATCTCGCAAACGCTCTGACATTTCAGGAAACCTTTCGCAAAGGAAAAAGTACATAGTATCAGTAAGTTCATCAAGGGTAGCAGAATCTTTAATTATCTTGCCGATTTCAAAGAAAAAATTATACGGACTTTTAAACTTTGGTAAACAAAGCGCAATAGTCCTTTTAAATCTGCCGCTGTTATGCACTCTGTCAAGGGCAGCTTCGGTTACCTTTAATTTAACAATCTCGTCTGCGGTTATCCATCTGGTTTCATGTACTTCGTACGGCGGCAAAGCGGAATATTTAAACCCGTATTCTTCTGCCCTTGCTTCAAGTTCGGTTCCGTGAAGTATCTTCAAAAATCCCAGTTGCAGCATATCAGCACCAAGCAAATATGCCTGATTAAAACTGTCAACAAAACTATCGTAGTCTTCATTCGGCAATCCCGCAATTAAATCGGTGTGAATATGTGCATTGCCCATCGCAACAAGTTGCTTAATTCTGCACTTCAATACTTCGCTATCTGTATTTCGGTGAATCGCACGAACGGTTTTATCATAAAAGCTCTGTATGCCTATTTCAAACTGAAAAAGTCCTCTTGGAGCAGTACGCAAAAGCTCAACAGTTTCATCGTCTATAAGGAAAGCCGAAAGTTCAAAATGAAAACAGACATCGCTTGGAAAGGTGGTTCCGATATTTTGCAGAATAAAACTTAAAATCTCTCTTGCACGTTTTTTATCTGCATTAAACGTTCTGTCAACAAATTTTACCGTTTTTGTACCGCTTTGAGCTAGTTTTAGCAAGTTTTCTTTAACGTATTCCATGTCAAAAAAGCGTGTTGGTTCACACCGACCTGACAAGCAGTACGCACACGAATACGGGCATCCTCTGCTGCTTTCAAAATAGGCAATTCTTCCATTAAGCTGCTTAAAATATTCATCTGTATACGGAGATTTCGGTGTACCGATACCGACATAAGGAGAAGCAATGCTTCCGGCAAATGTAATTCCATCGGTCTCCGCCTGTTCGCCGAAAAACAAAATTCTGCAAAGATTAAAAAAAGGAACCTCACCTTCGCCGCATAAAACGTAATCAACATTGCTGTTTTTGATTACTTCAGAGGAGTTGTACGAAACTTCCGGCCCGCCAAAAACAATTTTAATGTCCGGCATAACCGACTTGATTCTTTCAGCCAAAGCAAAGGCATATTCAACGTTCCATATATAAACACTGATCGCCAAAACGCTTGGACGCAGTTCTTGAACCGATTGCATAACCGATTCAATCTGCTCGTTTACCGTATGTTCCAAAACCGAAACTTTGATATTTAAATCGGAAACAGCACTTTTAAGATACCATGGGGCGAGTGATGAATGAATATACTTACTATTAAGTGCCAATATTACAACGTCCATTTTATCACCGCCTTTTTATATAATAGCACACAGATACTTAAAAATCAATTATCAGGGGAAAAATAAAATGACCTCTGACTGCTTTTCACACCGCAATCAGAGGTCATTTTATTTCACTCTTGATATCTAACATCATTTTATCCTCTCTTTCTTAGATTCCTTATTGTAACAGCATACACTAAAAACTTTATTAAATCCTTAGTTCTGTTACAAAAGGTTTGATTTGTTTTAAAACCCTTTTTGAATTGAATCGCTACCTACACTCACCGCGAAACTCCCGACTAACCTTCCACCAACTTTTGATTCAAAGCAAACAAGGTTTTAAATGAGAAAGATTTGATTACTTGTACATTGGACTGTACCTTCCTTTCTTCACCTATAGTGTAGCATACTTAAATATGGAATTTCAATTGACATTTTAGAAAAAATTTTGTATTCGATTTTGTTAAAATAGGAGAAATCATTAAAAAGGGCTTTTCAAAGTCAATATACCTATGATATAATAATTATTGTGATGTGTGTTTGACAAGCCTCTGTGGCTTGTTTTTTATATTTAGGAGGAGATTATGAAAAAAGCTTTGATAATTACAGGCGGATATATTAACATCGAAGCAATTAAACTGCCACTTGAAGATTTTGATATTGTAATCGCTGCAGATAGCGGTTATATCTCTGCTGAAAAGTTAAATCTTTCTCCCGATATCATTATTGGCGATTTTGATTCCGCTACGCTTCCCTCTGCAAACGCTGAAGTTATTACAGCCCCGGCTGAAAAAGACGAAACCGATACAATGCTTGCCTGTAACATTGCCATTGAAAGAGGTTTTACAGATTTGCTCATTGTAGGCGGTACCGGCGGACGAGCAGATCATTTTCTTGCAAACGTTTTCTGGCTTGAAGCACTTAAAGATAAAAAGATTTCCGCAATACTCACGGACGGCGAAAACACACTAAGAATTATCAATAACGAATCTGTGCAAATTCCTGACAGAAATGGATACTTTTCCTTATTCGCTCTTGACACCTGCATCCTTTCAATTACCGGATGTAAATATCCTCTCAAGGAATACCAACTCAAGCGAAACAATCCGCTCGCTGTAAGTAATGAAGTAATCGACGAATATGCAACCCTAACCGTAAGTGGGAAAGCGGTTTTATGTGAAAGTCAAAAATAAGCCGACCATGTCGGCTTATTTTATTGTATTACTCCACATGCAATTTTTTCTTATTGTATTACTCCACATGCAATTTTTTCTCCTGCATTCCCAGCCGGTTGTGATACAAAATCATCGGGACGGCTATGTATAATTACTGTTTTGCCTACAATTTCTTTTGCTTTAAAACGGTTTGTAAGAACCGAACACATTGCGATCCCATTAGCAGAAAACAACTGTGGCAGGTCGCCGGCATGATATGGATGCTCGCATCCGTCCGGATTAAAATGCATGCCGGCATTTGGAAATGCTTCCGTGCCGCTTCTACCCAAACAGCTTTCACCGTCATGTATATGCATTGCAAAGACTCTGCCGTCGCATACACCGTCACCGAGCGGCAAACCGGTTACCGAAGTGATAACATACACGCCGTGATCGGTTTGATAAAACCGTACAAGCCCCCGAATCCCCGGATAAGCCGCTGAACCTTTAATAATTGCAACGGCATCAACGTTTTCAAATTCTTCATCGTCATATTTTATATACATAAAAATCACCCTGTATCATCATATGCTGATACAGGGTTTTTGTTACTTTTTATTAATCACGTTGTATAACATCTGGACAGTCTGAGCTCGTGACAGAATAGCGGATGGTTCAATTCTTCCGTCGGCATCGCCGTTAAAAACACCGGTGCTTGTCAATGCATAAATTGCACCTTTCGCCCATGTTGGAATCGCAGTATCATCTGCAAAAGTCATTACATATGCATTTTCTTGCAATCCAAGAATGTTGTTGATTACAACCGCAGCCTCTGTTTTCGTTATACTGCTCTTAGGCTCGAAAAATACTTCTCCGTCTTTTTCTATACCGTTAATATAGCCCATACGTTCAGCTGTCGCTATATACGGACGGTATTTAACGTCAATAGAACCGTTATCGGCAAAAGAAGTATTTCCATCAGTCAGAGTGGATACTCCCATTGCTTTCATTGCCATTGCGACAAATTCTTCACGTGTTACCTTATCCTCAGGACAAAATACTGTTCCCTCTTGATAATTCACAACTTCTGCGGCACCGATTTCATAAAGAGCTATCGCTGCATTTTCACACCAATGCCCTTTTGTATCCACAAAAGATACCGTTGTCTTTTCAACATCAACGCTTACCTTTTGAACCGAAGAGTAATTTCCGTAGTTATCACGGGCTACCAAAACGAATTCATCTTTTCCGATAAAATTATTACTAGGCGTATATTTATAGCTGCCACGTGCAGGATTTGTTATCGTTAACGTACCGTGTTCAGGATATGATACTATTTGCAAATCGGTGGTATCACCGTCCGGATCGTTTGCAAGCACACTGCCATAGCATGAAACGTTCTGATAAGTGAATATATTGCTGCGTTCTTCTGCAAATGCAGGTGCATAATTCACTTCGTCAATAAGCTTTAACATACATTCAATTTCAGTGTCGCCGCAACCGAACACAAGATTTGTACCCGTAATCTTGTCACTTGCGGGTACAAATCGCATAACAGATAGATATTTACTGTTAATAGTTTGACCTTCTGTGACATTCAAAGTGCCAAGCTTTAATACACCGTCTGCTGACGATGGCAATGACTTAACTGTAATTTCATCTATTTTTGCAACTCCAAGACATTTCATAAAATCCTGTTCCGAAAAATAGATATCACTGTAAATAAGTCCGCTTTTTATCATTTTATTGTTTTTCGCAATAATATTAAGTGCGGGAGAAACTATAGGGGTTGCGATTACAGTAATCGTAAATACAAAAGCAATAATTAAAAATACAAAAATTCTGAGTTTTCTTTTCATTGATTTTACTCCTTTCAAAATCAATATGTTCGTGTACAGTTTTTCCCGCTAAATCTTTTTTATGCAAAATATATATAATTATTGTCTTAATAAGACACGATATTTAAACTCGGTACCGAGTGGTAAACTGCCGTGAGAGTTATCGGTAAATTTGGCGGTAATGCTTTGAGTGAGTTTAGCGAAGAATATCTGCAAGACATACTTGAGCCCGTATACCGCAATATTTGTCTTGATGAGAATAATGAATTCAAATTTTTTACAGAAGAAGCACTCTATTCCGGTATGCTCGGCGCACTTACCTCTGTGGGAATGAATACATTGTCTATCGGGCGATTTTCGGATGAATCATACAAAGAGACCGTGGTAAACAATTATCCAAAAGAAAAAAGCATGCATATAATTAAAATGAGCATATGCTCACACAATATGAAAGGTTTTAACTATATGTATAGAATGAATTATGATTCCTCGCCACACGACATGCTTGATGAAAGTGTGCTTGAGCGTATAAATCAGCGAAACAATCCATCATACAAAAAATGCAGCCAGACACGTTTGTATAATGATAACGATACAGGTTGCGGCTGTGAAAACGTGACTCCAAACGAGAGTTCCGGTGAATGCGGCACCTTCAGAAGTGATGATTTTGATTATTCTTTGGCTATGGTCTATTCACCGCATCAGGAATGGCAAAACCTCTTTTGCGAAGAAGAAGGCTTCTTAGCAGGCACAATTTTCAGAGAACTCGATAAACCCTTTTACGGTCAGAAATGCTGCGGAGGTAACCGTTATGAATAACAACTGCAGTACACGTTCAAAGCTTCTAAGAAAGGTTCAGGAGCATTGCTTTGCGTTAACAGAAGCAAATCTTTATCTCAACGGTCATCCTCACTGCCAAAAGGCATTGAACTATTTTGCATGCCAAAAGGCACTATATGACAAATATGTTGCAGAATACGAAAAAATGTACGGACCTTTAACCGCTTTGGCGAGTAAAGATTGTGACAATTGGAATTGGGTTCAGGGACCATGGCCCTGGGAAAGTGAGGCTAATTAAATGTGGATCTATGAAAAGAAATTGCAGTTCCCGGTTAAAATTAAAAATCCCGATCCCAAAGCGGCAAAAATAATCATCAGCCAACTTGGCGGTCCTGACGGTGAACTTGCGGCTTCGCTACGTTATTTGCATCAAAGATATGCCGCACCGTATGATGAAGTTGTAGGAATTTTGACGGATATCGGTACAGAAGAACTTGCGCATCTTGAGATGATATCGGCTATTCTCTATCAGCTTACAAGAAATCTGACTCCGGAAGAAATCAAAGCGTCCGGTTTTGATACCTATTTTGTTGACCACACAACCGGCATTTACCCCGTTAGTGCCGCAGGAGTTCCCTTCACTGCTGCTTACTTCCAGTCCAAGGGCGATGTAATAACAGACCTTGTTGAAGACCTCGCAGCAGAACAAAAAGCAAGAACAACTTATGATAATATTCTACGCCTTGTAGACGATCCGGATATTAAGGAGCCAATTAAATTCCTTCGTGCAAGAGAAGTTGTACACTTCCAACGCTTTGGTGACGCACTCCGTATTACTCAGGATAACCTTGACGCAAAGAATTTTTACGCACACAACCCGTCATTTGATAAATGCGGCCGTCCGATGCCAAGAAAAGAAAACTGCCGCACAAACGAAAATTTCGGCTGCAGAAGCGACCGACATAGACACAGTTAACAAAAGAACAGCCGCCCATGTGGGCGGCTGTTTTTCATATTACTTTTTAAAATACTCAACTGCAGATTTGAACATCTTGATGTCGTACTCACCGGGAACATTCTTATAAAGTCCCTTACCGATACGCTCGCTGTGTCCCATCTTACCAAACACTCTGCCGTCGGGAGAGGTGATACCCTCAATCGCATACATTGAACCGTTAGGATTAAAATGAACATCATTTGTTGCATTACCGTCAAGGTCAACGTACTGGGTAGCAATCTGACCGTTTTCAGCAAGTTTCTTGATAAGAGCTTCATCAGCTACAAAACGACCTTCTCCGTGAGAAATCGGCACACTGTAAACATCGCCTACTTCTGTAAGAGCAAGCCAAGGTGACTTGTTAGAAGCGATACGAGTTCTAACAATGCGTGACTGGTGGCGAGCAATCGTGTTAAAGGTCAAAGTAGGACAAGACCCATCAGTGTCGATAATCTTGCCGTAAGGAACAAGACCGAGCTTAATAAGTGCCTGGAAGCCGTTACATATACCGCACATAAGACCGTCACGCTTTTCAAGAAGTTCGGTTACTCCCTCTTTGATTTCTGCGTTACGGAAAAATGCAGTAATAAACTTACCGCTACCGTCAGGCTCATCACCGCCGGAGAATCCGCCGGGGATAAATACCATCTGTGACTCTTTAAGCTTGCTTGCAAAGGTTTCAACGCTCTTGCGGATACCGTCAGCAGAAAGGTTGTTGATTACAAAAATCTCTGCTTCAGCACCGGCGGCACGAACTGCTTTAGCACTGTCAAATTCACAGTTTGTACCGGGGAACGCAGGAATAAGTACGCGAGGCTTTACAACCTTAATAGCAGGTGCTACTCGCTCGGTTGCCTTGTAATCGAAGTTACAAACAGGGGCATTTGACGTAGGAATATTGCAACTGAATACGCTTTCAAGCTTATTCTCATAAATATCAAGAATTTCAGCAAGATCAAGCGACTCGTTGCCCATAGTAAGCTTTCCGTCATCAGTAACAACACCAATGCAAAGTGCATCAAGGTCCTCGGTAGCTTCAACAACAAAGCTTGCGTAGGAATAACCAAAGATATCTTTTACAGAAACATTCTCAAACTTAAAGCCGAGAGCATTACCAAAACACATCTTCATAACCGCTTCAGCAACACCGCCCATACCGGGAGTATAAGCCGAGATTGCCTTGCCGCTACGGAGAAGTTCTGTTACCTTATTGAACACCTTAATAAGTGAATCGGTCTTGGGAAGTCCGTTTTCATCATATTCGGGAGCAACAAGATATACCTTGTTGCCTGCCTTCTTGAACTCGGGAGAAACAACGTTTTTAATCTTGTCAGTAGTAACAGCAAACGAAACGAGCGTAGGAGGAACGTCGAGATTTTCAAACGAGCCACTCATAGAGTCTTTACCACCGATAGAACCAATCTGAAGCTCTTTCTGTGCTTCAAATGCACCGAGGAGAGCAGCAAGCGGCTTACCCCAACGCTTTGCATCTTTACCAAGCTTTTCAAAATACTCCTGGAATGTAAGATATACGTCTTCAAAAGATGCACCGGAAGCTATAAGCTTTGAAACAGACTCAATTACCGCAAGATATGCACCGTGGTAAGGGCTCTTTTCGGTAATAAACGGGTTATAGCCCCAAGACATAAACGAGCAATCGTCGGTATCCTGCTTTTCAACAGAAACCTTCTGTACCATAGCCTGCACGGGTGTAAGCTGATGCTTGCCGCCGAAAGGCATAAGTACAGTGCCGGCACCAATGGTAGAGTCAAAACGTTCGGAAAGCCCACGCTTTGAACAAATATTAAGGTCATCGGCAAGAGCTTTATAGTTTTCAACAAAACTGCCATTGATTTCTTTATCAAAAGCCGCAGGAGCAGCAGGAGCAACCTCAATATGCTTCTCTGCACCGTTTGAATTTAAGAATTCACGGCTGATATCAACGATTTTCTTGCCATTCCAATGCATAACAAGGCGTTCTTCGGCCTGTACCTCTGCCACCTTGCACGCCTGAAGGTTTTCGCTGTTTGCACGTTCAAGGAATCTTACAAGGTTTTCCGTTCCGATAACAACAGCCATACGTTCCTGCGACTCGCTGATTGCAAGCTCGGTTCCGTCAAGGCCTTCGTACTTCTTAGGAACTGCGTTAAGGTCGATCACAAGACCGTCAGCAAGCTCGCCGATAGCAACAGAAACTCCGCCTGCACCAAAGTCATTACATCTCTTGATCATGCGACAAGCTTCGGCATTGCGGAAAAGGCGCTGAAGCTTTCTTTCTTCAGGAGCATTACCCTTTTGAACCTCGGCACCGCAGGTTTCAACAGAATGTGCATTATGTGCCTTGGAAGAGCCTGTTGCTCCACCGATACCATCACGTCCGGTACTACCGCCGAGAAGAATAACGATATCTCCGGGTGCTGGACGCTCACGGCGAACATTTGCCGCAGGTGCCGCTGCAATTACTGCACCGATTTCCATACGCTTTGCAGCATATCCGTCATGGTAAATCTCATCAACGATACCGGTAGCAAGACCTATTTGGTTACCGTAAGAAGAATATCCGGCAGCCGCAGTAGTAACGATTTTTCTCTGCGGAAGTTTACCCTTGATAGTTTCGCTGACAGGTTTTAAAGGATTAGCCGCACCGGTTACACGCATCGCACCGTAAACGTATGAACGGCCGGAAAGAGGGTCACGAATGGCACCGCCGATACATGTAGCCGCACCGCCAAAAGGCTCAATTTCGGTGGGGTGATTGTGAGTTTCGTTTTTAAAGAGGAGAAGCCAAGGCTCGCTCTTGCCGTCAACATCAATATTGATTTTAACGGTACAAGCATTGATTTCTTCAGACTCATCAAGTTTATCAAGTTTGCCGTGCTTCTTAAGATACTTTACGGCTACTGTAGCAAGATCCATAAGGCAGATAGGCTTCGTTCTGCCAAGCTCCTTACGAACTGCGATATAATCCTCATACGCCTTTTGAAGAAGCTCGTCCTCAAACTTTACATCATCAATGATAGTCTGGAAAGTAGTATGACGGCAATGGTCGGACCAATATGTATCTATCATGCGAATTTCAGTGATAGTGGGATCACGCTTTTCGCTGATGAAGTATTTCTGACAGAATGCAATATCTGCCTCATCCATCGCAAGACCGTAGTCGGAAACAAACTTCGCAAGTCCGTCCTTGTCAAGTGAGGTAAAGCCCTCAAGCGTTTTAACCTCCGTAGGAACAGTATACTGCATTTCAAGTGTGTCGGGCTTGTCAAGCACCGCCTCGCGGGCTTCAACCGGGTTGATAACATACTTTTTAATCTCTGCAATCTGTTCAGCAGAAAGGGTTCCGTAAAGTGCATATATCTTCGCAGTACGCACTCTGGGACGGTCGCCTTGGGAGATTATCTGTATGCATTGAGCAGCAGAGTCCGCACGCTGGTCAAACTGTCCGGGAAGGAATTCCACTGCAAAAACAGTAGCATCGCCCAAAGAAAGTTCATCAAAAACCAAATCGACCTGCGGCTCGGAAAAAACGGTTCCCTTTGCATAGTCAAAAAGGTCTTTGTCGATATTATCAGCATCATATCTGTTGATAACACGGACATCGGTAAGTTCACTGATACCAAGGAGTGAACGGGCATCCGAAAGAAGCGACTTCGCCTCATTGGCATGCTCTTTTTTCTTTTCAACATAGACTCTATATACCATTTCAGCACTCCTTTGCTTTAAGCGCTCTTGCACCAATATCATGGCGATAGAAAGCGTTATCAAAATGAATCTTATCTACAAGGTCGTACGCAGACTTAACTGCGTTTTCAAGCGTGTCTGCAACTGCAGTTGCACCTAAAACTCTGCCACCGTTTGTAACAAGTTTGCCTTCCTTGATAGCAGCACCTGCAACGTATACGCTATTGCTGATTTCTGCGGGAATTGCAAGTTCAAAGCCCTTTTCATAGCTTGTAGGATAGCCTTTTGAAGCCATTACAACACAACATGCATTGCCCGACGAAAAACGAACTTCGGTTTCACTGAGTTTACCGTCGGTAACAGCACGCATTACGGTGAGAAGGTCGCTTTCGAGAAGCGGAAGCACAACCTGCGTTTCGGGATCACCGAAGCGACAGTTATACTCGATAACCTTGGGACCCTTGGGTGTAAGCATAAGACCAAAATAAAGGCAACCCTTAAAGGTTCTTCCCTCTGCATTCATTGCATCAATTGTCGGCTTGAAGATAGTCTTCATGCAAACTTCTGCAATTTCCTCGGTATAGTACGGATTGGGTGCAACAGTACCCATACCGCCGGTATTAAGACCGGTATCGTTATCACCGGCACGTTTATGATCCATAGAAGATATCATAGGAACAACTGTTTTTCCGTCTGTAAACGAAAGTACCGAAACCTCGGGGCCGGTGAGGAATTCTTCGATAACAATTCTGTCACCGCTATTTCCGAATACCTTATCCTGCATCATGGATTTAACAGCATCTTTGGCGGCATCTCTTGTTTCTGCTATCACTACGCCCTTTCCAAGAGCCAAGCCGTCTGCCTTGATTACGGTAGGAACGGGAGCTGTGTCAAGATACTTGAGAGCTGCATCCATATCAGTAAATACTTCATACTGAGCTGTAGGAATACCGTATTTTTTCATAAGATCTTTTGAAAAGACCTTACTTCCCTCAATAATAGCAGCATTTGCACGGGGACCGAAGCAAGGAATACCCTTTTCTTCAAGTGCATCAACTGCACCGAGTACAAGCGGATCATCGGGTGCAACGATTGCGTAATCTATAGACTCTTCAACGGCAAAACTAACAATGCCGTCAATGTCCTTAGCACCGATATCAACGCAAACCGCATCGGCAGCAATACCGCCGTTTCCAGGGAGTGCGTAAATCTCGGTAACAGCTTTATTCTCTTTGATTTTTTTGATGATGGCATGCTCTCTGCCGCCACCGCCAACGACTAAAACTTTCATTTTGCCTCCAAAGAATTAATGATGGAACAAACGCATCTTTGTAAATGCCATTACCATGCCATACTTATCAGCACATTCGATAACAGCATCATCACGGATAGAGCCACCCGGCTCTGCAATGTACTTAACACCGCTACGCTTAGCACGTTCAATGTTGTCGCTGAACGGGAAGAAAGCATCCGAACCAAGTGCAACATTGTCGATAGTGTCAAGATATGCACGGATTTCAGCATCGGTAAGCGGCTCAGGCTGCTTTGTGAAATAGTTCTGCCAGATACCGTCTGCACAAACGTCTTCCTCATTGCGGTTAATATAACCGTCTATAACATTATCTCTGTCAGGTCTGCCAAGCTCAGGCTTGAAAGGAAGCGCAAGCACCTTTTCATGCTGACGGAGGAACCATGTGTCTGCCTTTGTACCTGCAAGACGGGTACAATGGATTCTCGATTGCTGACCGGCACCGACACCGATTGCCTGACCGTCAACCGCATAGCAAACGGAATTGGACTGGGTATACTTAAGAGTAATAAGTGCAATTATAAGGTCACGGGTTGCACTCTCGGGCATATCCTTGTTTGCAGTAACAATTTCAGTAAGCAACGCAGGGTTGATCTCAAAATTGTTTCTACCCTGTTCAAAAGTAATACCGTAAACCTGCTTATGCTCAATTTCAGCAGGAACATAATTGGGATCGATTTTTACAATATTGTAATTGCCTTTTCTCTTGGACTTGAGAATTTCAAGTGCCTCCGGCTCATAACCGGGTGCGATGATACCGTCGGAAACTTCTCTTTTGATAAGTTTTGCAGTAGTAACGTCACAAACGTCAGAAAGTGCTACCCAGTCACCGAAAGAACACATTCTGTCTGTACCTCTTGCTCTTGCATATGCGCAAGCAAGGGGAGATGCGTCAAGATCCTCAATATCATCAACAAAGCAAGCCTTCTTAAGCTTATCAGAAAGCGGAATACCAACTGCCGCAGAAGTAGGGCTTACGTGCTTAAAAGAGGTTACTGCAGGAAGACCGAGAGCCTCTTTAAGCTCTTTTACAAGCTGCCAGCTATTAAAAGCATCAAGGAAATTAATGAAACCGGGACGTCCGCAAAGAATCTCTATAGGAAGCTCACTTCCGTCATGCATAAAAATCTTTGCAGGCTTCTGATTGGGGTTACAACCGTATTTAAGTTCAAATTCTTTCATTTTACACCTCAAACGTTCTTATTTACAATTCTTGTTTCGCTCTCGCCGCTGGCGATATCAATATATCTCACAAAAAGGGATACTTTGTTGTCAGCATTAAGATTTGTCCAGATAAGGTCAGTAAGTGAATCAATGTCCATGTCGGGAAGCTCTAACGTTTTGGGTTCACCCTCAAAAGACGGAAGCGGATTGCCGTCTTCGTTATAGGTGTGAATAAATTTTGCCTTGCCTGCTATGGGAGAGGAGTATGCATATGTAAATCTTTCGCAAGAGCTATCATCACCCTCTGCTGACTTAAGAATAGACATCGCAAAGTTCATATCACCGTTTTCGCAATGGATAATACCGGAAATTCTTGGGGTGAAATTAGGCTTATCATCCTCAAACTCACGTGTGCGAAGTGCCTGTTCAAAGGTCATCTGCTTATCCATGAGCTCATAGATAGTATCTGTCTGGTCACCGTTTGTAACAATGGTCTTGTTGCCAAGAACCCTAACGGGATAATAAATAATCAAATGGGGATCGGTCATCTTAGACTCGTCAAATGCCTTTGTACGCATAGCATCACCCTCGGCAACAAATACACGGTTTCGGCTATTCTCGCTTCTGCCCATAATAAAGTAAGCAGTAATCGCTTTTTTCGCATCGGCACTTTTACCGATTATAATACCTCTGCCGTGATAAGCAAGAGAGTTCAGTTCATTAGCAATAGATGAAATCTTCATTTTCAGTTTCCTTTCTATACAAGTTCTTTGCAGACTTTTTCAACCGAGAGAGGAAGTATTTTCCACTCTGCAAGTCGCATTACTCTTTTTTGAAGAGTTTCGGGTGTATCATCATCACGTATTGCCACCGCCTTTTGCATAATTATCTCACCGCCGTCAGGCACTTCATTTACAAAATGCACTGTTGCACCCGTAACCTTTACGCCGTAATCAAGTGCCGCCTGATGAACACGAAGACCGTAAAATCCTTCACCGCAGAAAGACGGAATAAGCGAAGGATGTACGTTAATAATACGCTTTGGATATGTACTTGTAAATCTTTCACTGAGAATTACCATAAAGCCCGCAAGAACAATAACGTCAATACGGTTGTCCTCTAAAATAGTAATCAAATTGTTTTCAAAAGCTCTCTGGCTTCCTCCAAGCTCTTTTTTGGATACCACAGCGGTTTTAATGTTTGCTTTTTTAGCACGTTCGAGTGCATATGCACCGGCGTTGTTGGAAACAACAAGCTCAATCTTTCCGCTTTTAATGATGCCTTTTGCTTCGGCATTTATCAAAGCCTGAAGATTAGTACCGCCGCCCGAAACCAAAACAGCTATACGTTTTTTAGCAATACTCATTATTCAAGAATCACTCCTGCATCACCGCTGATGATCTCACCGATAACATAAGCATCTTCGCCGTTTGCACGGAGAATATCAAGAGCCGTTTCTACCTCGTTAGCAGGTACAACTATACTCATACCAACACCCATGTTATATGTGTTATACATATCACGTTCAGGAATATTACCTGTCTTTGCAATAAGATCGAATATGGGAAGAACTTTAACAGCGGATTTATCAATTTTAGCGGTAAGTCCCTTGGGAATAGAACGCGGAATGTTTTCATAAAAACCTCCGCCCGTAATGTGGCTGATGCCCTTAACTGTTACCTTTTCAAGAAGTGCAAGCACTGACTTTACATAAATTTTGGTAGGAGTGAGTAAAGTTTCTGCGATACTCTTACCGCCAAGTGCTTCGTTCGCATCATACAAAGAAGCGGGATTGTTATCAATATCAAATACCTTACGTACAAGCGAAAAGCCGTTTGAATGAACACCGCTGGAAGCAAGTGCAATAACAACATCACCTGCTGCCATTTTTGTATTATCAAGAATCTTCTTCTTGTCAACAATACCAACCGCAAAGCCTGCAAGGTCATATTCATCAACAGGCATCATACCGGGATGCTCTGCGGTTTCGCCACCTATAAGTGCCGCACCGGACTGCACACAGCCCTCTGCTACACCGCTGACGATAGATGCGATTTTTTCAGGAATATTCTTACCGCAAGCAATATAGTCAAGGAAGAACAAAGGCTTCGCACCGACACAAATGATGTCATTAACACACATTGCAACCGCATCAATACCGATTGTATCGTGCTTATCCATAAGAATAGCCATCTTTACTTTAGTTCCGCAACCGTCGGTACCCGAAACAAGAACAGGTTCTTCCATTCCTGCAATAGGCAAACCGAAGCAACCGCCAAAACCGCCCACGTCATCAAGACAACCGGCATTTTTTGTGCGTGCAATATGCTTTTTCATGAGTTCTACGGCTTTGTAACCGGCAACAATATCAACACCGGCAGCTGCATAACTTTCAGATTTAGATTGTGTACTCATTTTTATTCCTTTCCGCTCCAGCAATAAGTGCAAAGCTTACACGGCTCAATGCCGATTGATTTTATAATTCCGTCGAGAGACTGGAATTCAAGAGATGCAAAATTGAATGACTCGCAGATTGTTTTTCTGAGTTTTTTGCCGCGTTCTGTCGAAGAATCGCTATATTCATCAATATACTTGAACCCTTCCTCGCCCTCAAGATCCATAATTACTCGGCGGGCAAGCAATTCCATGGGACTTCTCGAACTTGAGAAATTCAAATACTTACAGCCATACATTATAGGGGGACACGCAGAACGCATATGAACTTCTTTAGCGCCATGATCATACAGGAAGTCCACGGTTTCTTTAAGCTGAGTTCCTCTAACAATAGAATCATCTACAAACAAAAGCTTTTTATCTTGTATAAGCTCGTGAACCGGAATTTGCTTCATTTTTGCTACTTTTTTACGGTCTAACTGAGTTGCAGACATAAAGCTGCGGGGCCATGTAGGTGTATACTTGATAAACGGACGTGCAAACGGAATGCCGCTCTTGGTTGCATATCCGATTGCATGCGGAGTACCCGAATCCGGAACACCGCAAACGTAATCAATGTCCTGTGCAAGGTTCTGTGCCTTGTCATTTTCCGCCATTATGCTGCCGTTACGGTATCGCATCATCTCTACGTTTACGCCCTCATAATTAGACGTTGAGTAACCGTAATATGACCAAAGAAACGCACATATACGCATTTCCTCACCAGGTGCCATAAGTTGAGTAACATCATCTGCCGTAATCTCAACTATCTCGCCGGGACCGAGTTCCTTATCGTTTTCATATCCAAGCTTCTGATATGCAAAAGACTCAAACGAAACACAGTAACCGTTTTCGCTCTTTCCAATATGAACAGGTGTTCTTCCGTATAAATCTCTTGCGGCAATAATATGTCCGTTATCGCAAAGAATCAGAATAGATGCAGAGCCTTCAATAGACTCCTGCGCAAACCTTATACCTTCCGAAAAAGTAGATTTCTGGTCAATAAGTGCCGCTATAAGTTCATTTGAATTAACTTTACCGCCCGTCATTGCATCAAAATGCAAGCCGCACGGAGAAAGATACTTATCAATCAATGCATCTGCGTTATTGATAATACCAACGGTACAGATTGCATATGTGCCGTGATTAGAACGAATCAGCAAAGGCTGAGGGTCGGTATCACTTATACAACCGATTGCCGAAGTACCTTTCATTTCCTCCAGAACGTTTTCAAACTTTGTCCTGAAAGGTGAATTCTCTATATTATGGATTTTTCTCTGCAAACCGATTTCTTTATCGTACGCAGCAAGACCTGCTCTTCGCGTACCGAGATGCGAGTGATAATCGGTACCGAAAAAAACATCAATCATCGCATCATTTTTGCAGACAGCTCCAAAAAAACCTCCCATGGGTTACTCCTTTACTTGTTTAATTCTGCGGCTACAGCAGCATCCTTTTCAAGAACCTTTTTAGCATCGCTTGCACGCTTCGCATTAAGCTTTTCTGCAAGACTTGCGTCCTCTACAGCTAAAATCTGTGCTGCAAGCAAAGCTGCATTTGCTCCGCCGTCAATCGCAACGGTAGCAACAGGAATACCTGTAGGCATCTGTACAGTAGCAAGAAGTGCGTCAAGACCGTCAAGGTTCGTTGATTTACAAGGTATCCCTATAACGGGAAGAGTTGTGTTAGCAGCAACTGCACCGGCAAGATGAGCCGCCATGCCTGCGGCCGCAATCATAACACCAAAGCCATTTTCACGTGCGTTACGTGAAAATTCAGCGGCCTCCAAAGGAGTTCTGTGTGCCGAATAAACATGCACCTCAAACGGAATCTCAAAAGTTGTAAGTATATCAGTTGCTTTACGAATGATGGGCAGATCACTGTCACTACCCATAAGTATTCCGACTTTTTTCATTTGTACCTCCAAAAAGCAAAAAGGCACACTTACCTTGTAAAAGTAAATGTGCCCAGACGGTCGACTTGAATCTTATGAATTTTCTTTGCTCCCCGTGGTGCTCCACTAATCCGTCAGTTGCAAAGAATTAAATATTATAAGAAATTATAACATATCCTTGGTAAAAGGTCAAGGCACGAAGTTAGATTTTAGATTTTTGCCTTTTCTTCACAATAAACGCACCTGCAAATACCGTTTTCTTTGTCAGAAAGCTTAAAAACATGGTCAAGTTCCTGCTCAACAGTAGTGATGCATTTAGGATTTTTGCAAAAAACTTTGTTTATCAAAAGAGTTCCCTCTTCTTGCGGCTCAACATCAACCTCATCAAGAAGTTTAAGAATGAGAGCCATACGAATAAACTTGCCGTTCAAAGCTTGCTTGAAATAACAAGCACGAGGATCCTTATCAACAGCAACACTTATTTCGTTTACACGAGGCAGGGGATGCAAAATGCAAAGATCACTTTTTGCACTCTCAAGCTTCGCCGTATCAAGAACATAACTGTTCTTCAAACGCTCATACTCGGAAGGATCATCAAAGCGTTCACGTTGAATTCTTGTCATATAAAGAACATCAAGTGCCGGAAGTGCCCCCTCAAGAGAAGCCGTTTCGGTGAACATCATATGATTCTTCTTCAAAACCTCTGTTTTAAGATATCCCGGAAGCTTAAGTTCATCAGGAGAAATAAGAATGATGCGTATACCGGTATATCTTGAGAGAGCGGCAATAAGAGAATGGACTGTTCTACCGTATTTAAGGTCTCCGCAAAAACCGATTGTAAGATTATCCGTACGACCTTTTTCGCGGTAAATAGTCAAAAGGTCGGTTAATGTCTGAGTGGGATGGCAATGCGCACCGTCACCTGCATTGATCACCGGTACGGTTGCATTTTTCGATGCAACGTAAGGTGCTCCTTCCTTGGGGTGACGCATTGCGATTATATCTGCATAGCAACTGATGATCTTTGCAGTATCGGCAACGCTTTCACCTTTGGCTGCAGAAGAACTGCTTGCCTCGGAAAAACCGATTACACTGCCGCCAAGCTCAAGCATCGCAGCCTCGAAACTGAGTCTGGTACGTGTAGAAGGTTCAAAAAACAGTGTAGCGAGTTTTTTTCCCTTGCATTTTTCCGAATACTTAGCCGGATTTTCAATAATGTCGCATGCGGTCAACATAAGCTCGTGAAGCTCTTCGACCGAAAAGTCTACAATGTCGATAAGACTTCTCATTTAACAGATTCCTTTCAAAAAAGATTTAGCACTTTGCACCGTTAACCTCAAGATACTTCTTGATGCGGTCAACGTTTTCCTTGTTTGCTTCGTCTTCTTCGAGATATTCAATAATATCGTAAACATCAACTACAGAGTATACAGGAAAACCGAACTCATCAGAAATTTCACCCATAGCACTCTTTTCAGTCTGTCCTTTTTCTTTACGGTCAACCATAACAAAGGTTGCAGCAACCTTTGCGTTAAGATGCTCAAGAATTGCCATGCTTTCGCGAATAGCGGTACCTGCTGTAATTACGTCTTCTACGATAACGATTTCTTCGGTTTCATTCGGAACATAACCAACAAATACACCGCCCTCACCATGATCCTTAACTTCCTTTCTGTTGAAGAAGAAAGGAACGTCAAGTCCGTTTTTGGAAAGAGCAACTGCTGCGGAAACCGCAATGGAAATTCCCTTATAAGCAGGGCCATAAAGCACAGTTCTCTTGTTGCCTACTTTTTCAAGATAAGCCTTTGCATAAAACTCGCCAAGCTTAGAAATCTGCTCACCGGTCTTGATCTCGCCGGCGTTGATAAAGTAAGGAATCTTACGACCGCTCTTTGCGGTGAAATCACCGAATTTCAAGACGCCTGCACTCTGTAAAAACTGTATAAACTCTCTCTTGTAGCTTTCCATTTTCAAATCTCCTTATTTAGTCAACAAATTCTGCAACGCATCTGTTATATGCAGCAACGGGATCTTCGGCAGCAGTGATAGGTCTGCCTACAACGATATAATCCGAGCCAATTTTCTTAGCTTCAGCAGGAGTCATAACTCTCTTCTGGTCACCGATGTCACCGTCAGCGAAACGAACACCGGGAGTGATAGTAAGAAAATCGCTGCCACAAGTTTCATGAACTTTGCCGGCTTCAAGGGGTGAACAAACAACGCCGTCAAGTCCTGCAACCTTTGCATTGTGTGCATAATGCATTACAACCTTATCAATAGGCTCATGGATAAGAAGATCATTTTCCATGCTCTCCTGATCGGTAGAGGTAAGCTGTGTAACTGCAATAAGGAGCGGTCTTGTTCCGTCAGGACGTGTAAGACCTTCGATAGCAGCCTCCATCATACGAACTGTACCTGCCGCATGAAGATTGGTAATATCAACATCAAGTCCCGAAAGAACAGACATTGACTTTTTAACGGTATTGGGAATATCGTGAAGCTTAAGGTCAAGGAAAATCTTATGACCGCGTTTTTTGATTTCACGAACGATTTGAGGACCTTCAGCATAGAAAAGCTCCATACCGATTTTTACAAAAGGCTTTCTGCCGCCTTCAAACTTATCTAAAAAATTATAAACCTGCTCGGCACTTGAAAAGTCACAAGCAACAATAACGTCCTTACCCATTATTTAACGCCTCCTATTATTTCACTTAAACTGTTTATCTTATATTCATCCATTACGCGCGGCAAATCCTCAATTATGTTTTTACAAGCGTACGGGTCGATAAGGTTTGCGGCACCTACCTCAACAGCGGTTGCACCTGCAAGCATAAGCTCAATTACATCTTCGGCACAAGACACACCGCCCATACCCACAACGGGAATTTTAACAGCGTGTGCCACCTGATAAACCATTCTAACCGCTACAGGGAAAATCGCACTTCCAGAAAAACCGCCCATAGTATTTGCAATTACCGGTCTTTTCGTCTTAAGGTCGATTCTCATGCCAAGCAAGGTGTTGATAAGGCTGATACCGTCAGCTCCCGCATCCTCACAAGCCTTTGCGATAGAAACGATGTCGGTAACATTCGGTGAAAGTTTGATAATTACAGGCTTTGTAGTAACCTTTTTTACAGCCTTTGTAACTGCCGCAGCCGCATCGCAGGATGTGCCAAAGCTCATGCCGCCGCCATGTACGTTAGGACAGCTTACGTTTACCTCGAGCCAGCCAACCTGATCGCATTTATCAAGTTTTTCGCATGTGTAAGCATAATCTTCAATCGAAAATCCGCTTACATTTGCCATTACTTTTTTGTCAAAGCACTTTGCAAGGCGAGGAAGCTCCTCGGAAATAACCTTTTCAACACCGGGATTCTGAAGACCTACGGCATTTATCATACCGGCAGTACATTCAGCAATACGGGGTGTAGGATTACCGAAACGAGGCTCCTTTGTAGTACCCTTGAACGAAAAAGTACCAAGCATATTTATGTCATAAAGCTCTGCAAACTCATAACCGAAACCAAAAGTTCCGCTGGCGGGGATAATGGGATTATCGAGTTCAATACCGCAAAGGTTTACATTCATTTTTCCCATATTATCTCCTCCTTTACAAGCACGGGACCGTCTTTGCAGATTCTCTTGTTTCCGTAGAGAGTCTTACAAGAGCATCCCATACATGCACCGAATCCGCATCCCATACGTTCCTCAAAGCTTAACTGCCCGCTTGTCTTTGTAGCATTGTATACCGCCTTAAGCATCGGTTCGGGACCGCAGGTGTAGAAATATGTGTAATCAATGTCGCCGATTGCATCGGTAACAAATCCCTTTGTTCCGTATGAGCCGTCAGCAGTAGTAACTGTAACAGAAGCACCGAGGTCACGAAATTCATTTTCATAAAAAACCTCGGATTTGGTGTTAAAGCCAAGAATTACAGATACTTTTTTGCCCTCTGCAATAAGCTTTTTTGCAAGCATATAAAGGGGAGGAACACCAACACCGCCGCCAAGCAAAAGTGCATGCTCACCCGAAAGCGAGGTATCGTAACCGTTGCCGAGCCCAATAAGAACATCAAGCTCGCCATCGGTCATTTCCTGCATCTGTTTTGTTCCTTTGCCGACAACCTTATAGATAATAGTGATAATACCGTCTTCGCAATCACAAACAGAAATAGGTCTGCGAAGATAGAGCCCGTCAAGCTTTATGTTGATGAACTGCCCGCAGGCAACACCTTCTGTGTCGCCCGCAAGCTTCATAAGCATTACATTATCGGTAAGCGGAACATTTTGAATAATTTTATATATTCCCTGTTTCATTTTTCCCTCTTAAGCATCAATTGTCGAAATAGTCAAGGTGGTTTCTTCGAGAACATCGAGCAAAACGCTTACAGTATCAAGGGCTGTGAAAATATTTGCGTTATTTTCAGTAGCCGCACGGCGAATTTCATAGCCATCGCTTGCCTGACCTGCCGATCCCGCATCACTTGTATTTATTACATACGCAATGTGGCCACGGCGGATAGAATCAATGATCTCATCACTGCCATCACTGATCTTGCCGAGAACGTGGGTACGAATACCGTTTTCCTTAAGGAATTTAGCAGTACCGGCGGTAGCTTCGATATTGAAGCCAAGGTTATAGAATCTACGCATAAGCGGAAGTGCTTCCTCTTTATCCTTATCAGCAATGGTTGCAAAAACCGTACCGTAATTCTGAAGTTTCATACCGGATGCCTGAAGTGCCTTATAAAGTGCACGGTTAAGCTTGTCATCATAACCGATAGCTTCACCGGTAGACTTCATTTCGGGAGAAAGGTAAACGTCAAGTCCCTTAATCTTGTTCGAAGAGAAAACAGGAACCTTTACATACCAACGCTTCTTTTCTTCAGGATAAATGCTGAATATTCCCTGCTCTTTAAGCGACTTACCCATGATTACTTCAGTAGCAATATCCGCAAGGCTGTATCCGGTTGCCTTGGAAAGGAAAGGTACTGTTCGTGAAGAACGGGGATTAACCTCGATGATGAAAACGTTTTCGTCTTTGTCAACGATAAACTGAATATTATAAAGACCTATAATACCAATGCCAAGACCGAGTTTTTTAGCATACTGAAGAATTATGCCCTTAACCTTGTCTGAAATGCTGAACGATGGATATACGCTGATAGAGTCGCCGCTATGGATACCGGTACGCTCAACAAGTTCCATAATACCGGGAACAAACACATCAATACCGTCACAAATGGCGTCTACCTCAACCTCTTTACCCTGAATATACTTATCAACAAGTACGGGCTTGTCCTCGTCGATTTCAACAGCAGTCTTAAGGTAGTGACGAAGCTGGGACTCATTTGCAACTATCTGCATTGCACGTCCGCCAAGAACAAAGCTGGGGCGAACAAGAACAGGATATCCGATTTCGGAAGCGGTTTTTATACCGTCCTCGATTTTTGTAACCGCTCTACCTGTTGGCTGAGGAATA
The DNA here is from genome assembly GCA_045538895.1 of Eubacteriales bacterium. GTDB lineage: Bacteria > Bacillota > Clostridia > Oscillospirales > CAG-272 > UMGS902. The sequence goes on along the minus strand of JAZQEH010000078.1, from coordinate 69,324 downwards.
TTAAGTTCTTCAAGAATCTTTTCAAAACGGTCACGGTTTTCCGCACGGTCAATAGCTTCACAATCGGTACCAACGATCTTAACTCCACGTGAATCAAGAGGCTCAGCAAGATTAATAGCAGTCTGACCACCAAGAGAAGCAATAACACCCTCAGGCTGTTCGAAATGAAGAATATTCATAACATCTTCAGTAGTAAGGGGTTCAAAATAAAGTTTATCAGCAGTTGTGTAGTCGGCAGAAACCGTTTCGGGGTTGTTGTTAATAATAATAGCTTCGTAACCCGAACGCTTGATAGTTGATACTGCATGAACGGTTGAATAGTCAAACTCAACACCCTGACCGATACGGATAGGACCTGCACCGAGAACTACAAGCTTCTTTTTATCCGTAAGAACAGAAGCATTTTCACCGGTATATGACGAATAGAAATATGGAATATACGCACCCGTGTGACAGGTATCAACCATCTTGAATATCGGGAAAATATTCTTCTCTTTTCTGATATTATAAACGTCAAGCTCTTTTTTGCCCCACATACGAGCAATGCACTTGTCGCCAAAGCCCATTTTTTTAGCTTCAACAAGAACGTCTACATTATCAACGTTTTCCTTGAGTTTCGTTTCCATATCAACGATTCTCTTGATAGCTTCAAGGAAAAACGCAGTAATCTTTGTTACATCATGAAGCTTTTCAACCGTAACGCCTTTACGCATAAGCTCGGCAATAGCAAAAATGTTATCATCTCTGAACTCAGTGATATAGTCAAGCAGCTCAGCTTCGGTCATTTTTGCAAACTTGGGAAGATAGAAATGGTCAGCACCGATTTCAAGAGAACGAACCGACTTGAGGAAACACTCCTCAAGGTTTGAACCTATGCCCATAACCTCGCCGGTAGCCTTCATCTGTGTACCGAGAACGTTTGAAACGGTGGAGAACTTGTCAAACGGGAATCTCGGGAACTTTGCGATTACATAGTCAAGACTAGGCTCAAATGCCGCATTTGTATTCGCGATTGCAATGTCCTCAAGTGCCATACCAACAGCAATCTTTGCAGTTACTCTGGCAATGGGATATCCGCTTGCCTTTGATGCAAGTGCAGAAGAACGTGAAACACGAGGGTTAACTTCGATAAGATAATACTCGGAAGAATCGGGGTTGAGTGCGAACTGAACATTACAACCACCCTCGATCTTAAGTTCACGAATAATCTTAATAGCACTGTCATTGAGCATCTTAAGGTCATGGTCGTTAAGAGTCATAATAGGAGCAACTACAATGGAGTCACCGGTGTGAACACCTACAGGGTCAACGTTTTCCATGCCGCAAATGGTAATTGCATGGTCATTGGAGTCACGCATTACCTCAAACTCAATTTCTTTGTATCCCTTTACGCTCTTTTCTATAAGAACCTGATGAACGGGCGAAAGCGCAAATGCATTTCTGCCGATTTCGACAAGCTCATCCTCGCTATACGCAAAACCGCCGCCGGTACCGCCAAGTGTAAATGCGGGACGAAGAACAACAGGATAGCCGATTCTTTTAGCAGCTTCCTTTGCTTCTTCAATGCTATATGTGATTTCCGAAGGAATTGTAGGCTCGCCGATAGACTGACAAAGCTCCTTAAAAAGTTCTCTGTCTTCTGCACGCTCGATACTCTCGCTACTTGTACCAAGAAGCTCTACACCGCACTCTTTCAAAATGCCTTTTTTCTCAAGCTGCATGGCAAGATTAAGACCGGTCTGACCGCCAATACCGGGAACGATAGCGTCAGGACGCTCATAGCGAAGAATCTTTGCAACGTATTCAAGCGTAAGCGGCTCCATATACACCTTATCAGCGATAGAAGTATCCGTCATAATCGTCGCAGGGTTGGAGTTACAAAGAACAACCTCGTAACCCTCCTCTTTAAGTGCAAGACACGCCTGAGTACCTGCATAGTCAAATTCGGCAGCCTGACCGATAACGATAGGTCCGGAGCCGATGATTAAAACTTTCTTTATATCCGTTCTCTTTGCCATAAAAACAGCCTCCCTTTATATCTGAAACCAATTATTATTTACTAAAAACTACTTTACCGTCACAAACAGTGAGCACGCATTCGCCAAAAAGTTTTTCGCCGTCAAAAGGTGTACTGCGCCCCTTTGACAAAAAGCTTTCCGGATCAACGGTAATCTCTTCATCAAGTTTCCAAACAGTAAAATCATTACCAAGCGGTATACCGAAACGTTTTCTCGGATTGTCGCAAAGCAATTCTATAACCTTTTCAAGCGTAAGAACACCGGTTAAAACAAGCTTTGTATACATAACCGAAAATGCCGTTTCCAGTCCGACAATTCCAAACGAGCTTCCTTCAAGTCCCTTTGATTTTTCCTCCGCACTGTGAGGTGCATGGTCGGTAGCAATCATATCAATGGTACCGTCTTTGACTCCCTCGATAAGGGCAAGTCTGTCCTCTTTCCCACGGAGAGGGGGATTCATTTTGAATCTGCCGTCTTCCTGCAAATCACTGTCATCCATAACAAGATAATGCGGTGCAGTTTCACAAGTAATGTTTACACCCTCCGCTTTAGCCTTACGAATCAGTTCGACGCTCTCTTTAGCGGAGATGTGACACACATGATACGCACATCCCGTTTCTTTAACAAGCTCAATATCACGTGCGATCTGTGCATATTCGCTCTCGCTGCAAATTCCTCGGTGAGAGTGCTTTGCGGCATATTCACCATCGTGAATGTAGCCGCCACGTAAAAGCGAATTCACTTCACAGTGAGCAACTATAACCTTGCCGAGTGCTTTTGCACGAAGCATCGCATTACGCATCATATCATCACTCTGCACGCCTCTGCCGTCGTCAGAAAACGCAATTGCATATTCAGCCATTGCCTCCATATCCGAAAGCTGTTCGCCTTTTTGACCGACAGTAATTGCACCGTAAGGATAAACGTGAATACATGCGTCGCTTTCGATAATACCAACCTGCACGGCAATATTATCTTTTGTATCCGGAACAGGATTAAGATTCGGCATTGTACAAACCGCAGTGTATCCGCCGTGTGCAGCCGCCATACTTCCCGTTTTTATCGTTTCTTTATAAGAAAAGCCCGGCTCACGAAAATGCACATGCACATCGCAAAAGCCGGGAAAAATAGCGAAAGAGGGAGAGCGAAAAACAGAAAACTTATCCGCAGAAATGAAATCACAAGCAAAGCCTTTGAGTGAAGGCTTATCGGACATAGCAACGAATTTTGCGGTAGATTGCTGTGACATAATTATCTCCTTAATTCAACTTATATTTTATCTATCAAATTATATCATATTATACGGCTGATTGTCAACCGGAAATACACTTAAAATACAGAAAAAAGGCGGCATTTTTTAGCCGCCTTTTTGTTACTCATTACCAATATACTTGCGTACACGAAGCGGAACGCCTACACTTGCGGCAATTCTTCCGCATTCTTCTATCTCTTTTTCCGAAAGAGCAATGTCAACTACACTGAGAATAACACTCGGAACATATTTTTTTACTTCCTTTGCAAAATCAAGCAGCCCATAGAAAGCAGCCTCTTTGAATACCGAGTGACATACCTTGTCGTATCCTTCTGCATTTGGTGCATTAAGGCTGATCGAAACGGTGTCAATAACATCTTTATACATCGGTGCAGTATCACATTTGTGAATCAAAGAAGAATGACCGTTGGTATTTATTCTGATCTTGACAGAATACTTTTCTTTAACACGTTTTGCAACAGCTATGAGGTCTTCAAGTCTTTCGGTAGGCTCGCCGTAACCGCAAAAGACAAGTTCCGAATAGTTTTCGGGATTTGCCTGCTCAATGCTCGAGAAAATCTCGTCACACGTAGGCTCACGTGTAAGCCATAGAGAATTTGAACCATATGCACCGTCACCGTTGTTACGAATACAAAAATCGCAACGGTTGGAACAACGGTTCGTAATATTCACATAAAGAGCTCCGTCAACCTCATAGGTTATAGTCATATCTTTCATAAGTTTATACCAAAAAATCTCGCCGCGTTTTCAGCGGTTATTTTTGCAATCTCCTCACCGGAAATACCGTGTACTTCACCCAAAGTTGCCGCAGTAAACTCAAGCAAGCCGGAATGATTGCACTCGCCTCTGTGGGGGTGCGGTGCAAGATACGGGCAATCGGTTTCGATGAACATTTTGTCAAGCGGTACACTTTTTGCAACAGCTCGGACTCTTTCAGCGTTTTTAAAAGTAACAACGCCCGAAAAGGAGATCATCCAACCACGTTTAATAAGTTCCGCTGCCATTTCAGCACTTCCGCTATAACTGTGGAATACACCCTTGACATTCGGGTACTTGCATACCATATCAAAACAATCGCCATGTGCCTCCCTGTCGTGAATCACAACGGGCAAACCGTACATCTCGGCAACACGCATCTGCATTTCAAAAAATGTACGTTGAGTTTCCCTGTCGGTGTCATCATAATGATAGTCAAAACCGATTTCGCCAACTGCAACTATCTTATTCTTCTCTGCTTCGTCAAGCAAATCACACAATGCAATGCGACACTTATCAACAGGGCCTTCATCGCCTGCACAGCTCGGATGAATACCTGCGGCGACATACATATTTTTATACTTTTTTGCTTGATTAATGCACTTTTCGGAAGCCTTGATGCTGTCACCTACATTGATTATTGCACATACATTGTTAGCAAACAAATCATCAAGCAATCTGCTCGCACCGCCCTCAAACTCGGTTTTAAAGCGGTTGTCATAATAGTGCGAATGAGAGTCAAAATACATTATCTTACACGCTCTCCAAGAGGAGTTTCCGGATCAAGGAATACTACTCTTACCTCTTCTTCGCCGGATGCAAGAATCATACCAAAACTGTCCTCGCCGCAAAGCTTTGCAGGAGCAAGATTTGCAACAACAATAACCTTTTTGCCGATAAGTTCCTCGGGTGTATAGAATTTTGCGATACCCGAAAGAACCTGGCGTTTTTCATATCCAAGGTCAAGTTGGAGTTTAAGAAGTTTTTTAGCCTTCGGAAGCTTTTCACATGCAACTACCTGTGCAGTACGCAGTTCAACACCCATAAAAGTGTCAATACCAATCTGTGCAACGCCTTCAGGCTTTTCAACCTTTTTCTCAGCAGCTAAAGCCGCCTCTCGCTTTGCGGCAACGTCGGCAAGAATCTTTTCTTCATCAAGTCTTGCGAACAAAACTGCCGCTTCGCCTACACTATTACCGGCTTTAAGACCGCCAAACTCGGAAATGCTGTCATAATCACGCTTATCGGTACCGAGCTGATTAAAGATGCTCTCAGCTGTAGCAGGAATATAAGGAGTGAGCAATACCGCCGCAATGCGGATGGTTTCAAGCAGGTTGTAAATAACTGTGGCAAGTCTTCCCTTGGTTTCCTCGCTCTTTGCAAGTGTCCATGGAGTCGTTTCGTCGATGTACTTATTTGCACGGCGAAGCATGGTGAATATTGCCTCAAGCGCATCGGCAATATGATAACTTTCCATAAGTTCATACGAAAGTTTTTTCGCCTTTTCAGCCTCTGCAATAAGTTCGTTGTCAACTGCATCTGTAACTGCAGGTGCAGGAACAACACCGTCGAAATACTTCTTTGTCATTGCAACGGTACGGTTAACAAGGTTGCCGAGATTGTTAGCAAGGTCGGTATTATAACGGTTGATAATATTTTCGTAAGTGATGCTTCCGTCAGAAGCGTAAGGCATTTCGGCAAGAGCGTAATAACGCACACCGTCAACACCGAAAACTTCTGCAAGTTCATCGGCGTAAATAACATTGCCCTTGGACTTGGACATTTTATCCATACCGAAATTGAACCAAGGATGACCGAATACCTTTTTAGGCAAAGGTTCACCAAGAGCCATAAGAATGATAGGCCAATAAATTGTATGGAACCGAAGAATGTCCTTGCCGATTATATGAACATCTGCGGGCCAATTCTTTTTATAAAGTTCGGGCTGATCGGCATTATCGGGATCATAACCGAGAGCAGTAATATAGTTAGAAAGTGCATCAATCCAAACATAAGTTACATGCTTTTCATCAAAGGTAATCGGAACGCCCCAGGTAAAAGAAGAACGTGAAACGCAAAGATCCTGAAGACCCGCCTTGAGGAAGTTGTTAACCATTTCTTTTTTGCGTGATTCAGGCTCGATAAATTCAGGATGAGTTTTGATGTACTCGATAAGTTTGTCGGCATAGTTGCTCATCTTGAAGAAATATGCTTCTTCTTTAGCCTTGGTAACAGCAGCGCCGCAATCAGGACATTTGCAATCTGTAACCTGTGTTTCGGTAAAGAACGACTCACACGGTGTACAGTACCATCCCTCGTAGTGTCCCTTATAAATGTCGCCTTTATCGTAAAGCTTCTTGAAAATATTCTGTACAGAACGTACATGATAGTCATCTGTAGTGCGGATGAACTTATCGTAGCTTGCACCCATAAGATCCCAGATTTTACGAATCTCCGCAGAAACATTGTCAACATACTGCTGCGGAGAAATACCAGCCTCTTTTGCATAGTTTTCAATCTTCTGACCGTGCTCATCAGTACCGGTCAAGAAGAATACATCATAACCAACCTGTCTTTTAAAACGTGCGATAGCATCAGTCATAATTACCTCATAAGTGTTGCCGAAATGAGGTTTTCTTGAGCTATACGCAATAGCGGTTGTTATATAAAATCTTCCTTTATCAGTCATATTTATCCGTCCTTTCGCAATCTGTAAGATTGAAAAATATCATTAACAATTATTATAACATTTGATTTCCTTTTTTTCAAGCATTTCTACAAGTTTTCACCTTTATTTGTTTTTGAAATTGCAACTTGGGCAAAAACAAGCGAAAGCGCCGTTCGGTATTCTGCTTTCGACAACCTTTCCGCTTCTGCGGTATTGGACAAAAAGCCACACTCAATAAGTATAGCCGGAGAAGTAATTCTATTCAGCAAATAAATACTACTACCTGCTTTTTTAACTTTTCTATTATTGTCCGGCTGTAAAAGCAAGCGGACATTATCCTGAATAGCATTTGCTATTTCGAATGATGCATCATTATTTGGAGAATAGTAAACCTGCAAGCCGCTGTACTTCTCTATAGGGAAAGTATTCATGTGAATGCTTATAAAAACAGCTTCCGGATTAGCTTTGGCTATTTCCAGGCGATTCTTCAAATCTGTTAATTTAAGCTTCCCTTTTAAAGCAGGATCGTTTTCATCGCATACTAATCTGTCGTCTTCACGAGTCATAAGGCAATTCACACCGCAAAGCATTAATATATCGTTTAATGTAGTTGACACAGATAAATTCAAATCTTTTTCCAATAGATTGCTTTTGCTGACAGCACCGCCGTCCCTGCCGCCGTGACCCGCATCAATTATTACTTTTACGCCGTTATTCTCATTCATCACCTTTAAATCTGTAGCTAAGTTCAGGTGTTCAAAAAGCAAGCATAACAATAGTATTAATAAAGTAAAAAGTGTGCATATCAAAAGAATTTTTAGTGAGTATATTATCTCGTGTATTCTGCTTTTCATATTTTAAAACCTCTTTTCGGATTTTTATATAAATATGAAATCGAAAACAAAAAAAGAAGCCCGAAGGCTTCTTTTTTATTTTACAAGAGTTGCGGTATTTGTTGTTGCATCCCAACTGATATTATCGTTGGATACGCCAAGTGCATTAGCAATGGCACGAACAGGAAGATATGTTCTGTCATTTTCGATTATTGCAGGAGAGTCAAGAGCAACTGTTTCACCGTTTACAGTCATAGAGGGTGCATCAATAGTAACAACAATGGTTACAGAGCTATTAGAAAGTGTAGCGGTGCGCGTAGGAGCATCCCACTTGATACCGTCATTATCAACGCCAAATGCGTTTGCAAGGAATCTTACGGGAAGCATTGTACGGTTGTTACGGTTAATGGGCGCCGCATCGAGTTCTTTAGCCTCTCCATTGATGTAAGCGGTTTTAGAACCTATAGTAAGCTTAACTTCTGTCTTAGCAGCAGGAATCTCGGTAGTTTCCTCATATACGTAATTGCCCTTGTAAGAATGTCCGCATGAACACTCAAAAAGAGTATAACCGGGCTCTGCACCGTTTGGAGCAACAGCGGTTTCCTTGTAACTGTGCTTATGAACTCCAACATCGGTACCGGTAGAAATGCCTTTAACGGTAACAACAGCATTTTTAACAACAAGAGGAATTTTTACAAGCTCATTCTCTTCGCCCTGTGCAGAATATGCCGCAACCGAGGAAAGATTTACATCGTAATCACCCGTTTTTGCAGAATCATTAATCTTAAACTTAAGGTCTGCAAAAGTAATATTGCCGGTAATATTATTAAGGCTGAGGTTTGCAGCAACCACCTTGACAGGATTTGCAGCAGCCTCTGTAGAAAGAGCTACAAAGAAGCTGTTTGTCTTACTCTGACCGGAAACGTATGACATAATGTTCGAGTCATAGCCTACATAAAACTCTACTCCTGCAACGCCGGGGCTGTTTTCGATTGCAAGCGTGATAGTAACTTCTTCCCCTGCTTTTGCCGATACATCGGAAAGAGAAGCTGTAGAATCAGCAGCAAATACCGAAACAGGAACCATGCAGAACGCAAGAAGAACAACTAATACTAACGAAAGTTTTTTCATAAATTCCTCCAAATTTTATAATTTATTTTTTAGGAAAACTATCTTTAAGACCTACAATTCTATTATAGGTGTTGGGATACTTTGTATCTTTAACGAAATATCCGGTTCGTACGAACTGGAACTTATCACCTGCGGCAGAATCAGCGAGAGATTTTTCCACTCTGCTTTCGGTAAGCTTTTTAAGCGAGTCCGGATTAAGATAATCATTATAGGTCTTATCCTCGGGAATATCAGCAACATTCTCAATGGTAAACAGTCTGTCATAAAGCATAACGTTAACCGTATCGGAATGTTCAGCTGAAAGCCAATGAATGGTTCCCTTGATCTTACGGCCGTCCAAAGGCATGTTTGCTCCGGTTTCAAGATCTGCGGTGCAACGGATTTCCTTTATGCTGCCGTCATCGTTTTTAATAATTTCATTACATTTAACGATATATGAACCCATAAGGCGAACTTCGCCATCCGGCTTCATACGGAAAAACTTCGGAGGCGGAACCTCAGCAAAATCGCTTTGGTCAATGTAAAGCTCTCTTGTAAAAGGAACTTTACGCTTTCCCGCATTCTCATCGTTAGGATTGTTAGGAAGTTCGAAATACTCAACTTTATCTTCAGGGTAGTTGGTAACGACAACCTTTATAGGCTCAAGCACCGCTATTCTACGAGGTGCAGTCATGTTAAGCTCCTCACGGATACAATGCTCAAGAAGTTCGATATCTACAAGACTATAAGCCTTTGCAACACCTGCACGTTCAACAAAATCAAAGATAGAAGCAGCAGTGAAACCACGTCTACGCAAACCACAAATTGTGGGCATTCTGGGATCATCCCAACCGTCAACAAGTTTAGTTTCTACAAGCTGACGCAAATAGCGTTTGCTCATTACAGTATACGTTACGTTGAGTCGTGCAAACTCTCTCTGCTTCGGCTTTTTCTCAAAATCAATATTGTCAACAACCCAATCATAGAGAGGGCGGTGATTTTCAAATTCAAGTGAGCAAAGCGAGTGTGTGATACCTTCAATAGCATCCTGAATAGGATGTGCAAAGTCGTAAAGCGGATAGATACACCACTTATTTCCCTGTCGGTGATGGGCAGTATGCACGATTCTGTAAATAGCGGGGTCACGCAAATTCATATTCGGCGAAGCCATGTCTATTTTTGCTCGAAGAGTGTGCGTACCGTCCTCAAACTCTCCGTTTTTCATACGTTCAAACAGGTCAAGGTTCTCCTCAACGCTTCTGTCACGCCAAGGGCTGGCTTTACCTGGCTGAGTAAGTGTACCGCGATATTCACGCATTTCTTCGGCGGTAAGGTCGCAAACGTATGCTTTTCCCTCTTTGATAAGTTTTACTGCATATTCGTAACACTTATCAAAATAATCAGAGCCGTAAAACACTCCTCCTGTAGGCTCTGCTCCAAGCCAGGTAAGGTCCTCATAAATTGACTCAACGTATTCGTTATCTTCTTTAGCGGGGTTCGTATCATCGTAACGAAGATTGAACTTTCCGCCGTATTTCTTTGCAATGGTGGAATTAATCCATATAGCTTTTGCACTGCCAATATGCAGATATCCGTTAGGTTCAGGAGGAAAACGGGTATGGATCTTGAGGTCGGGATTTGCCGCAAGATCCGCTTCAACTATTTCCTCCAAAAAATTTGTTCTTGTTTCTTCCATGACAATCTCCTTGATTACTTAACTGCATCAAGCAATCTTGCAGTAACCTTTTCTTTTCCAAGTATTCGCATAACCTCATACATGTCAGGCGAATTCTGTCTGCCAGTAACCGCAACACGCAAAATCATGCTGACGTCACCAACATGTCCCTTGTACGCCTCGGGATTGGATTTGTACAACTTTGTATCAGGACAAAAACCGTATTTTTCAGAGAGCGCCTTGATTTTTTCAAACCATACATTCTGGTCATCGCTTGGATCGTAAATATCAACATAATCACGGACAATACCGTTAATATCTGTGACATCAAAAGCAGGATACTCTGCTTCTCTTACAAAGTATTCATCATAAAAGAACGCCATGTATGCCTTAAGTTCGCTCCAGACCGCAAAGTCTTTTCTCGGCTTTTTGCCACCGCGTCCTATTGCAAGGATCGCCTTTGTAAATTCGGGATTTGCTTCAAGTTTTTCAGCAAAATCAGTATCATAAAGCTTTGCCCATTCAAGCGCAAGCTCATAAACACGCTCTGCTGTCATTTTTGAAACGACGTCCTTGGAAACGTCCTTAAGTTTATTCTCATCAAAAAGCGAGCCTGCAGGGTTCATCTTCTTATAAGAGAACTTGAACTCATTGGTATCGGCAAACGGATTTGCTCTTCTCCAGTCCTCATAATTCGAATTGAGAACTGTAAGTATATACTCGTAAACCGCTTCAACGGGATAACCGATTTCCTGATAGAATGTCAAAGCGAGTTCGGGGTCTTTACGTTTTGAGAGTTTACGCTTGGACTCTCCGTCCATCTTCATAAGAGGACCGATGTGCAAGTATTTAGGCGGCTTCCATCCAAGAGCAAAGAATAGCTGCAAATGGAACGGAAGCGTAGGCAACCATTCATCACCACGTACGACATGTGTGGTGTGCATGAGATGGTCATCAACTGCATGTGCAAAATGGTAAGTAGGAATACCGTCAGATTTGAGAAGAACGTGATCTATATCATTCTCTGTAAGTTCAAGATTACCCTTAATCAAATCGGTAAACTTGATTTTATTCTCAATGCTGCCCTCAGAATGAAAACGCAATACCCACGGCATGCCTTTTTTAAGATTCTCTTCAATAACCTCAATAGAAGCATCACGGTACTTTGCCCATTTTCCGTAATAGCCAAAATTCGCTTTTTCTGCCTCTTGTGCTTCGTGAATGGCAGAAAGCTCCTCTTCGGTACAGAAGCAAGGATATGCCTTGCCCTCTTTAACAAGCTTTTTGGCAAACACATGATAGATGTCTTTACGCTGACGCTGACGGTAAGGACCGTATACACCGCTGTCGCCATCAATAGTAGCACCCTCGTCAAACACAATATTATAATGCTTGAGAGAGTTGATGAGAATTTCTACCGCACCGGGAACTTCTCTCTTCGCATCGGTATCCTCAACACGCAAAAAAAGCACACCGCCGGACTGATGAGTAAGACGTTCAGAAGTGAGTCCCTGAACAAGATTACCAAGGTGAACAAATCCTGTAGGGCTTGGCGCCATTCTTGATACTACCGCCCCTTCAGGAAGTTCTCTTTTAGGGAAACGAGCCTCCATATCGTCGGGAGTATCCGTAACATTAGGGAACAAAAGTTCCGCAAGATAATTAAAATCCATAGTATTCTCTCCGTTAATTGTGCAAATATCCGTAAGCCTTTTCGTGGAAAATGGTTGTTTTTCTTCCGTGTCCGGGATAAACGGTATAATCCTTTTGAATAGAACTGAGTTTTTCGATAGTTTCTTGCATGTCCGAGACACTCGAACCGTACAAATCAGTTCTGCCGATAGAACCTTCGAACAAAGTATCGCCGCTAATCATCGTATCACCGAATAAATAGCAAATGCTGCCTTTAGTATGCCCCGGAGTACTCATAACCACAATTTCATTATCCCCAAGGTGCAATATACTTTTGTCATGTAGAATAATCTCTGCATCGGCATGTCGTGTATCACGGGCAAAGAACTGCAGGTAAAGCGATTTTGACGGATCGCCGAGAAAATCGGCATCCCCTTCATGTATACAAACCTCAGCACCCATTTCACGCCACTGGTCAACATAAAGAATATGGTCAAAATGACCATGAGTCAAAAGCACGTACCGTAAACTATACCCTTTTTCAAAAAACGATTCTGCCACAACCGGATCAACACTTGGGTCTACTACCGCAAATTCCTTACTGTTATCGTCGATAATCAAATAAGAATTCGAGGCATAGCCGGCAGAATCAAGAGTAATTACCCGCATAAAGCACCTCTTAACAACAATTTATCAATTTATTATACACCACAATATTACTTTTTTCAATAAGCAAAATGAATTTGAAGAACATTTTTCTAAATATTTTTATTGATCAGCATAAAATAATAATGCGGGCAATCTTATTAAGGAGCAAAATATGGCAAATTGTATTTTCACTACAGGCTCCGTAACACAGGCAATGAAAGCAAAGCGTATCCTCGCTGAACACTCCATTGCCGTCAACACAATCAAAGTGAGCACAGATAACAGTAAAAGAGGTTGCGTGCACGGAATAGAATTTAATTGTCAGAATTCGGGTAACATCAGCCGTATACTTCACAACTCCGGTATTGGCTTTGAGGTAGGAAACGGTGATTTATTTAGATAATGCCGCTACCACATTTCCCAAACCGCCATGCGTAGCGGAAGAAATCAAAAGATGCATGAACACCTACTGCGGCAACCCCGGCAGAAGCGGACATTATTTGTCAATCAAAGCTGCCGAAAAAGTATTTGAATGCAGAGAATCACTATCTTCCTTTTTCGGCTCACCGTATCCTGAAAATGTTGTTTTCACCGTAAACACCACTCATGCTTTAAACGTTGCAATAAAATCATTATACAAGCCAAACACTCATATACTGATGAGCAACATGGAACACAATTCAGTATTACGTCCGGTACATGCACTGAAAAACAAAGGAGAAATAACTTATTCTTTTTTCAACGTAATGCAATCAACAGCAAACATTATTTTTGAACTTGAGAAAAAAATCCGCAATAACACAAGTATGCTGATAATGACGCATGCATCAAATATTTGCGGTAGAGTATTTCCAATAAAAGAAATCGGCTGTTTTTGCCGCAAGCATAACATCACGTTTGTTGTAGATGCGGCACAAAGTGCCGGTATTGCTGAAATAAATATGGAAGATTGCAAAATTGATGCTCTCTGTGTTCCCGCTCACAAAGGACTCTACGGGCCTCAAGGACTCGGATTTGTAATTTTTGGCTCAAAAAAGCCATTACGTACCATTATAGAAGGTGGCAACGGTGCCAATTCCCTTTCAGCTGAAATGGGATTGGATTTACCAGAAAGTTTTGAAGCAGGCACAATCTCAACGCCTTTAATTGCAGGACTTGATGCATCGGTAAAATGGGTTAATAAAATCGGAATTCAAAGTATTTGCAACCACGAGATTGTATTATCAAATCTGTTATACGAAAGACTTTCGAGCATAAAAGGAAGTATATTTTACGGTGCCGAAAAGTCAGAAAGCGGTATACTGCTATACAACAATTCGAAAATACCGCCGGATATACTATCGAAAACACTTGATAAAAAAGGCATATGTACACGCAGCGGTTTTCATTGCACTCCGCTCGCTCACAATACTCTTGAAACAACAAAACACGGAGCTTTACGATTCAGCTTCAGCTTTTTCAATACAAAAAAAGAAATCGACGAGGTATATAAAACCATAAAAGTAATATAGAAAAACCGCCGTGCCAAAAAGCACGGCGGTAAAACTTTATATTATTCTGCTGAAGCAACTAAAGCAGTGGTTTCTTCAGCTTCGGGAGCAGAAGTTTCCGTAACCGCTTCGGTTTCAACAGGAACCTCTACCTTTTCAGGCCAGATAGGCTCGCCCCATGCACTAAATACTGCATAAGGAGTAGTGAGGTCTTCTTCGGGTTCCTCACCGTCAATGATATCTTCAGGATCGGGTTCAGGAGGATTGCCAATGAGTGTCTGGAAATAAACATACACATCAAGTTCAGCTTTTGCCTGTGCAAAGAAAGCAGCAAGCTCTTCACTGCTACCACAAGCTTCCATTCTATCCATGTAATCGTTAGAAACCTTGGTAAGTTCTGTAATGTGTCTCGGGCCTACGTTTACCCAAGAATCATCAAGACCGAAGAAAGCAAAAACTCTTGACTCGAGGTTTGCCGCAATTTCATCTGCCCAAACAGATGCAGGAAGATTGTTTTCTTTTGCTACAGTCCATGTATCGGGATCAACTTTATCCTCTGTATATGCAAGGAACGCATTACCGAGAGTATCATTATTCATGCAATAGTCATCACTGATAATCACAAACTGACCGTCATCGTCAAACTCATAGTGAACGCCCTCTACACCGTACTGAAGAATGTTCTTTGCTTCGGTATTGGTATAAATGAGAGTAAGAATTTCAAGTGCTCTGTCAATGTTAACGGTATAATTGGTAACTGCAAACATTGCATCATAAACATCGGCTTCATCAAGTACAGGATAAGAAAGGATCTTAACATCATACTTATCCTTATACTGTTCCATGGTTTCATAAGCACCGGTGAGAATAGCTACACCGAAGTCCTCGGTTGTTTCGGGATTTTCAGCGAACCAACCGTTCTCCTCGCACTTTGCCATAAGAACCATATGCTCGGTAAACTCAGGAATAGCGAATACCGAATTCATTTCCATACGGTCACCGTAAGCGGCAGAACCGTCAATATAAGATGCAAGAACAGACATATTGTAATCCTTTTTGGTGATTACGTACTGATTAGCGACATCATCATATGTCATAGTAGCACACAAAGTATCAAGTACAAAATCAACAGGTACCATGAATACTGCATTGTCTGCATCGAAATATGCAGTCTGTGAAAGTGCAACAGTGTTTCCGTTTACTGTAGCGGTATTTGCACCGCTTACAACAACTGCCTTTCTCGAACCGTATGTAAGAGTTACTGTAGAGGTAGCGGCACTCCATGCATACTTTGCGCCAAGTCCTTCAGCAAAAGCCTGAACGGGAACCATAACGGTGTTACCCGCCTCAAAAGGAGCCATAACAAGCTTTTTGTTAGCACCGAAAATATTTGCATCTGTACTACCTGCAGCGAAAGTAAAGGTTGCACCGTTATCTTCCTCTGCTGCAAAGTCAAGCCAATACTGCATGTTTACAGGATCGGTATAAGCCAGAACCGGAGCGATACTCTCGTTTGCACCGATATCAGCAATCAAAGCTGCACAGTCTGCAAAGGTATTGATCTCTTCAAGATCAATATAGTATTTTTCAGCCATTTCCTTGTTAACGAGCATGTATGTATAGTCGCCGATAACAGTATTGTTAGGAATAGCGTATGCCTGTGAGCTGGTACCGTTTGAAATTCTGATCTTATCCAATGCAGAGGGATAAATGCAATCTCTCAAAACCTTTGCATCAGAAGAATTGAGTTTTTCTTCAAGTGAAAGGATCTTGCCCTCGGAAACATATCTTTCAAGCAAATCTTCGCCGGAAAGGAAGATAATATCCATCTGGCCCTCAGCAACGTCGGGGTACTTAAGCAAGTGCTGACCGAGTTCATTGGTAACAGTTTCAACGGTAGTCTCTTCAACTGTTTCGGTAGTTTCCTCGGCACCGAAACCGAACATCGGGAAACCGGAAGCAGAATTGTCAAGCTTATACTGTGCTGCTGCAACAAGATTTTCATCAAGAACATCAAAATACTCGTCAGCAGTCATGAAAATCAAATCAACTTTGGTTGTGAATTTAGACTGTGTAAGAGAATTGAAAGCACTCTCAATAGCCGCTTCTGTTTCTGCATCAACTTCTTTTTCAGAAACAAGCCACATGTTTACAGTAACAGGCGTACGAGCAGACTGCTGTTCTTCCTTTTCAGAACCGGTTTCAACAGGTTCGCCGCTACATCCTGAAAAAGCCATAGTCATTAATGCTACCAAACAGAGCATTAAACAAATGAGTTTTGTTCTCATTATAATTCCTCCTAAAGTTTATAAAAGGGCAAAATACACTTCTAATATTTTACACCGAAACAGCCCATATGTCAAGGTATAAAACTTATAATATTTATTATTTTATTACTGATCGAGGTAATCTCTCAAACGCTTGGAGCGGCTGGGATGACGCAATTTACGAAGTGCTTTTGCCTCAATCTGACGGATACGCTCACGTGTAATATCAAATTCTTTGCCCACTTCCTCAAGCGTTCTGGTTCTGCCGTCCTCAAGACCAAAGCGGAGTTTAAGCACGTGCTCCTCACGGGGAGTCAATGTGTGAAGAACCGCACATAGATGCTTTCTGAGAAGTGCATAAGATGCAGTTTCAGCAGGAGCGGGAGAATCATAGTCCTCGATAAAGTCACCAAGATGGCTATCCTCTTCCTCGCCGATAGGAGTTTCAAGAGAAACGGGATCCTGCGCAATTTTAAGAATCTCTCTTACTTTATCGGCACTCATTCCCATCTTTTCAGCAATCTCATCAGCGGTCGCCTCATGTCCGAGTTCCTGAAGCAACTGACGTGAATAACGGGAAACCTTATGAATGGTCTCAACCATATGAACGGGAATACGGATAGTACGAGCCTGGTCTGCAATAGCACGTGTAATAGCCTGTCTTATCCACCATGTAGCATAAGTAGAGAACTTATAGCCCTTTTGATAATCGAACTTATCAACCGCTTTCATAAGGCCGAGGTTGCCCTCCTGAATAAGGTCAAGGAAAAACATGCCTTTGCCCACATAGCGTTTTGCAATGCTTACAACCAAGCGAAGATTGGCTTCAACAAGTTCGTTTTTAGCCTTTTCGTCGCCACGACTGATACGTTCTGCAAGTTCGGTTTCCTTTTCCGCATCGAGAAGCGGTATCTTACCGATTTCCTTGAGATACATTCTTACAGGGTCATCAATCGCAAGCCCTTCCTGAGAAAGAATCTTCTCAACGTCCTCGGTGCTTTCGATTTCCTCAATCTCTTCGGCTTCTGCATCAATGTCTGCGATATCGTCGATATCTACAGTATCAAATCCGGTGATTTCGATTCCGTTGCTTTCGATAAGCTCGTAAATCTTTTCCATTTGTTCGATGTCGCAATCCTCAAGAACCTCAAGAATTTCGGCATTGCTGAGCGAACCTTTTGCCTTACCGCGTTCAATAAGCTCGTTCACATCAATTTTCTTCTGACCTTCGTTACTCATCAAATTTCCTTTCATGCTTAAAGCATTATGTATTATTTCTTTTGTTTTTAATTATATCAAGTATGTTATCAACAGAATCATCGGAGTCCGCAAATGCCGTTTCGCGCTTTAAAGCAGCAACACTCTCGGCAAACGCTTCATTTCCGTTATCGCTGAGTTGACTGCGTGAAAGCTGAATTCGCATGATTCTTCCCAGCTCCTCCGGGGAAAAGAACTCGCCAAGCAAACCGATTTCGAAATTACCGTTTTGCGACATATCCATAATCGCTTTAAAAACACGCTTCCCAAAATCAGTAAAGAAATCCTGCTCTGTCAGTTCGCATTTACCCTCTGAAACTTGTTTTCTGTATTCAGGATAAAGCAACAGCATTCCCAAAACACTTTCTTCGGCTTTAGCAGCAGCTATGTTCTTTGCATAATCCGGATTAACACGGTCACCGTATCCTGCACTTTGCCGAATAATCTTTTGAGATTCTTGCTTTTTCAGTTCACTTCGTTTTTTCTTCAAAATCCGATTGATATCCGAGCGTATACTGTCTTTAGGAATATTCAGCTTGTCCGAAACAGCACTGATATAAACCTCACGTTCTGCACTCGAATATATATCGGCAATCATTGCACAAAGTTCTGCACAGGCTTTAATCTTTTCATCGGGAATACTGATGTCATGACGTGCAAGCACACTGTCCATGTTATATTCAAACTTTCCTCGTGAAGCAGTAAGTATCTCGTTGAAGCTTGCTGCACCGAATTTTTTGATATATTCATCCGGATCCTTGGCATCTTTGATTTTCAGCACACGCACATCGAGTCCGACTTCACCCAGAATACCAATCGCACGGTTTGCTGCCTTTTGACCTGCAGCGTCGCTGTCATATGATATCAGAACTTTTTTTGTGTATCTGGACATAATACGTGCCTGCTCAGCAGTTATTGCTGTACCGAGTGTCGCAACCGCATTGGTAAAACCGGCAGCATGCAGTGCGATAACGTCCATATATCCTTCGCAAAGGATGAGTTCTTCAGAACATGCAGTACGTGCGAAATTCAAAGCGAAAAGGTTTTTACTCTTCTTAAATACCGGAGTGTCGGACGAGTTCAGGTATTTGGGCTGAGAATCATCCATAACTCTACCGCCAAATGCGATTACGTTGCCCGACACGTCTATAATCGGGAACATAATACGGTTGCGGAAATAATCAAACAAACTGCCGTATTTCTGGCTTCTTCCGCACAGGAATCCTGCAATAAGCTCCTCCTCTGTATAGCCAAGTGAACGCATATGCTTTGTTAAAGCGGAAAAATCATTTGGCGAAAAACCGATGCCAAACCGCTTTATGGTAGCAGAGTTAAGACCACGCCGTTGCAAGTATGCAAGTGCTTCCTTGCCAAGCTTTTCATCAAAAAGGCATTCACGAAAGAATCTAGCGGCATCACGGTTCATCGCAAGCATTCTGTTACGATCAAAGCCGTTTTTTTCTCGGCGGCTCGTGTCTTCGGGGATTGTTACGCCTGCACGTTTTGCAAGGAATTCAAGAGATGAAACATAATCAAGATTCTCGATTTGTCTGACAAAAGTTATTACGTCTCCGCCGGCGCCGCAACCAAAACAGTAATAGCCTTGAGTTGCTGTAAACACAGTAAACGAAGGGCTTTTCTCCGAGTGAAACGGACAAAGTCCTTGCATATTTGAGCCGGCACGTTTCAATGATACATATGACGAGATTACATCAACTATATCATTGCGTGACTTGATTTCTTCTATAACCTGACTGTCAATCATAGTTGCTTTCCTCTCCAAACCTCGGGAATAAAGAGTTCGGAATATCTATTGATTGCAAAACGGTCAGTCATGCTCGAAACGAAATCGCAAACGCAACGTTCAACCGGTTCGGTAGCCGTATTTCTGAAATACAGCTCGGGCATTTCGTTGGGATTCTTTACATAATAATCAAAGAGTCTTGCCAAAAGCTCCTGTGCTTTGTTTTCCTCTGATTTAGCAATAGGATTAGTATATACGTTTTCAAACAAAAACTTGCGGAGCTTTAATGTTGCTTCTCCAATTTCATCGGTAAACTTTATAAACGGCTGATTTGTACTGGCTTTGATAACAGAAGTTACCATCTTATTAATACGTTCGCTGTGTCCGGTTCCAAGAACATCGGTAAGTTCTCTTGGGATATCACCGATTTCAAGAATACCCGCACGGATTGCATCATCAATATCGTGGTTTATGTAGGCAATTCTGTCGGCGAATTTAACAATCACGCCTTCAAGTGTGCTCGCCAAAGCTTCCCCGGTGTGATGCAAAATACCGTCACGTACTTCATACGTTAAGTTAAGTCCCGCACCGTCATGCTCAAGTTTTTCAACAACTCTGATTCCTTGACGATAGTGAGTAAATTCTTGTGAAAAGCACTTCTGCATTGCCGCCTCACCGGCATGTCCAAAAGGAGTATGGCCAAGATCGTGTCCCATTGCCGCCGCTTCTGTCAAATCCTCGTTAAGACAAAGTGCACGGGCAATAATGCGGGCTACCTGCGTAACTTCAAGCGTATGCGTCATTCTTGTACGGTAATGCTCATCAGTAGGAGATAAAAACACCTGCGTTTTGTGCATCAAACGACGGAACGACTTTGAATGGATAATTCTGTCACGGTCACGTTGAAACTCAGTTCGGTTTTCACAAGGTACATACGGGTGATCGCGACCTTTTGTATTCTTTGTCAAAAAAGCAAACGGCGATAAAGTTTGCTCCTCACGCATGAGGAAAATATCAGCTATTCTTTCAGACATTTTTACCCACTCCCTTGTTGTTTTCTATTCATTCGACAATAATATACGCACAAAATCGGAAAAATCCTCTTTTGTGCGTATTTTTTATATAAATTTTTATTTATCAAACCGTTCACCGATATGAATGGGCGAAACCTTATTGTTAAACAACTCTTTGACATACGTAAAAAAGCGTTCTTCATCGGTTGCTCGGATTGCAATATCAAGGACAACCTCACTGCCAAAATCAGTATTATCAATTTTCGCTTCGAAGATTGGCAGTTTTGCAAGTATTTTCTGATAATCGGCATAGTTTAGTTCCATACGGATTTTCGCATAAGTTTGATAAGTGACGATGCCGGCATTGTCGATTGCAAGCTTCGCAGCAGCAGTATAAGCACGGACAAGACCGCCTGCACCAAGCAGAATTCCTCCGAAATAACGAGTTACCACTACGCAAACATCCTCAAGGCCGGATTTTCGTATAACATCAAGAACGGGGATTCCGGCAGTTCCCTGCGGCTCACCGTCATCGCTGTACCTTTGCACATTGCCCGAAGAACACACATATGCATATACATTGTGCCTTGCATCATAATGCTCTGCCTTTATACGTTTCACAAGCTGCAAAGCATCAGCTTCACTATCAATATGGGCAGCCACTCCGATAAATTCAGAGCGTTTTTCTTCATATATATCAGTACCTTCTCCAAGAAGAGTTGTATAGAGTTTTTCGTTACTCATAAATCCCTCAAACTATATATTTTTTGAAAGTACCCTGCGCTCTTGTATCAAGCACCGCAGTTACTTTTACATAGTCATCGCAGTAATCTACTTCTTCAACAGTAGCAAGCTTGTATAGCTGACCGAGAACGGCTTGTTCTGTCATGGGTATATGCAAAACACATCTTCGTGTACCGGCACGAGCCAGTTCCTCGAGCATTTCAAGGAATTTATCAACTCCCATGCCCGTAAGAGCAGAAATAAACACAGCGTCGCGGGGCTTGTCGCCAATAAACATCATGCCATCATTTGCCATATCCGCTTTATTAAATACGTAAAGCACGGGCTTATCCCCTGCACCAAGCTGAACAATCAAATCTGTTGTAACCTTTAACTGCTCTGCACATTCGTCGTCCGATGCATCGGATAGAACAACAAGAATATCTGCATATTTAAGCTCATCAAGTGTAGAGCGGAATGCTTTAATCAAATGATGCGGAAGCTTGCGGATAAAGCCGACAGTGTCCGAAATCAGAACTTCTGTTCCCTCGGGCAGAGTTAATTTTCTTGTTGTAGAGTCAAGCGTTGCAAAAAGCTTATTCTCTGCAAGCACACCGGCATCGGTAAGTCTATTGAGCAATGTGGATTTTCCGGCATTGGTGTATCCGACGATAGCAACCTTTTTAAGACCGCTTCTTTCACGGGAAGCACGCATGGTAGCACGTGTACGCTCTATATCACGTATCGCTTCCTCAAGTGCCATGGCACGTCTCGCAAGATGACGTCTATCAGTTTCGAGTTTGGATTCACCGGGTCCTCGGGTACCGATACGTCCTTCCTGTCTTGAAAGCTGCTTACCCTTACCGATAAGTCGGGGGGCAGTATATCTTAACTGTGCAAGTTCAACCTGAAGCTTACCCTCCGCACTTGTGGCATGCAGAGCAAAAATATCAAGAATCAGCATGCTTCTGTCAATGACATCAACATCCTCAAGTGCATCCTCAATATTACGTATTTGCGCAGGAGATAGCTCCGTATCAAAAATAGCCAGATGAATATCATTATTAAGACACAGTTCTTTTAGCTCTTCAAGTTTACCGCTTCCGATACAGGTTTTTGGGTTCTCGCTCTCTTTCGATTGAATCATCTTGGCAAAAGCGATGCCCCCCGCAGTATCAAGAAGACGTTCAAGTTCCTCAAGGCTCTTTTCACACTCACCGTTGTCATAACCTTTTTTAGCAACACCGACAAGCACGGCCTGTGTCAATTTATTTTCTTCCATAATTTGCCTCGCTTTTTGAAAAAATAAAAAGGGTAAATGACCGCAAAGCGTTCACTTACCCATTTCAAAGCAAACTTCCGAGAATTATTTAACCATGCTAAGACGCTTCTTGAACTTGTCAACGCGTCCGCCGGCATCAACGAACTTCTGCTTGCCCGTGAAGAAAGGATGGCACTTGGAGCAAATTTCAACCTTAACATCGCTCTTGGTAGAACGAGTGGTATATTCAGCACCACATGCACACTTTACGGTAACAACATTATATTCCGGATGGATACCCTGTTTCATTTTTAGCACCCCTTTACATTAGTAATCACAATACGCCTTATAATAACACACAAATTTATAAAATGCAAGAGTTTTGTTAACTTTTTTTATTTTTTTCTGACTTTATTTGAATTTTCCGTCAACTTCACCCTTTAATCGGTCTATTATTTTCTTTTCGAGCCTTGAAATATACGATTGTGATATTCCAAGCATATCCGCTACCTCTTTCTGCGTTTTCTCCTTGCCGCCTGACAATCCGTAACGAAGTTCGATTATTACTCTCTCTCTCGGACTTAGCAGTTTCACCGCCTCGTGAACAATTTTCCGCTCCTCTGCATCTTCAATATTTCTATAGACCATATCATCGTCACTGCCAAGTACGTCGGAAAGCAAAAGCTCATTCCCGTCCCAATCAACATTCAACGGCTCCTCGATTGATACCTCAAGCCTACGTGAACTGTTTTTGCGCATATACATCAATATCTCATTTTCTATACAACGAGAAGCGTATGTAGCCAGTTTGTTGTTTTTGTCCTGTTTAAACGTGTTTATCGCTTTAATCAGACCTATTGTGCCTATAGAAACAAGATCTTCTATTCCGATACCGCTGCTTTCAAACTTTTTAGCTATGTACACAACAAGACGCAGATTATGCTCTATCAACAGACTTCTGGCGGCAAAACTGTCATTTGCATCGTTCAAAGCGGCGGCTTCTTCCTCGGCGCTTAAAGGCGGCGGCAACGTTTCAGCTCCGTTAACGTATGCAACCGTGTCATATGTATCGAGTATTTTCTTTTTAACCTTACTTACAAAACTATTTATTAAATGTAATAAAGCTCTCATAATTACCTCACAATACCGCTGACGGATGTGCAAGACCGTCGCATTTGTCAAATAGGACCGCTGTATCGCATACCGCCACATAAGCATCAAGTTCAAGCCGGCAGTTTCCTTTTTCAATATAGAAACCATCCGGCAAAAATCCGTAATACATCCTTTTTTCTCCGTCTATTCCTTTTACGCAAACGATCCTGAAATTATTAGCCAACAGAAGTTCAGTATTCTTTTCGGTTATTGCCTTGAAAAGTTCCTCGCCCAGCAGTGTTTTTGCCTTGCCACGCCCTAACAAAACAACATATTTTCCGCTTATCGGTTCTTTTATCAAGTTCCCTGAATCAAGTAGTAGTTTAACAGCTAAACTTTTTTTACCGAAAACGAGTGTAGCAGTTTCTTCCTGCTTATCCGTTCTTTCTCTGCCTATATAGGTAAATATCCATGAAATAAGCATACTGACCGCTGCCAGAACGGTAAATAACCATAGCGGTACATGTGAATATGTATAATCGTACAAGTTACCGTATATATCCTTATGATAACTGCCAAGAAAGAAGTACGTGGCAATCATTATTCCGCCGACAAGTGAAGCAATGCCAAAAAACACAACTGCAGTTTTCAAAAAACTATACAACCCAAAACAAATATAACACATCAGTAATCCAACAAGTAAACTTATAATACAATCTACTACGTCATTACCGCTGACAAAAACCTTGGCAACGCTATAAACTCCACCTATAGCAGATGCACCCGCTATGCAAACGGCTTTCACTCTGCGCCGCAAAACCAATGAAGACGTATATAATACAAAAAAATTCATACAAAAATCTATTAAAAGCAAAACATCGCCATACAAAACCCTTACCACTTTTGATCCCTCCGGCGATATTTTAATACAAACCAATTCAAAACGGTGTCGGCTTTTGAGCAATTATTTTGACATTAAATAAAAAGAAAAACCGAACGAAAAAAATCCCGTTCGGTTTAAGTCTTGTTTTGTTCTATTCTGCAATATTACGGCACTCAATATAGTAACGTTTATCTCTCGCTTCTCCCATAGAAAATGTCTTTCTCGGCAAAGCCCCGTCTTTTTCAACGGCATCAAAAAGTTCTTCCTTTTTCATTCCATCAAACACGAAACCTATTGCGTCCTTATCGCAAGCAAGTTTCTTTATTGAATCAATACCGTGTATGTAGTCAATTTCTACATCACTGTTTTCTTTTTTATAGTTATCCAAAAAAGTCTGCAATGTACCAACCGTAAGCGAATGTGTACCGGCACCAAGATTAATGATACGTTCAGTGCCGTCAAAAATACATTTTACACTCTGCTTGCCGTTGTCGCAGTTCTTTCCGTAAGCCTCAAGTGCAGATAATAGTTTCTGCTTATCAACGGTTCTGACAAGTCTGTATATGGGTTCAAAATCAAGGGCACTGTCATGAAGGTTTACAACCTCGCACAGCGCATAACGCAAAGGATGCTTTCGTGCATTATCTACACCTATTTCCGCTTTCAGTTCCTCATATCTTGCCTTTGCACTGGCAAGCGAATGATTGCCGTCACCGACAGCAAATTTAATTGTGCCGTTGTTTTCTTCAAACATGCACGCAAGTTTTTCCAAAACCGCTTTTGATTGATCACAACTAAGTGCATATCCCTCGATATGTCCCCCACCAAGCATTAAATCAAAGTCATAAATCTTTTGCATTGTTTCTTCCTTAGCAAGTGACTCGATTATACTTTTTTTCTTATCATCAATTAACAACATTATGTGAGGAGACTCAATTACCGCCGCACGGCGTACCGCCACCCTCGGAGGAATGCGTTCAAGCACAGTTCCCTCTGTAGCCCTTACCGCAGACTTCGAGCCAACAGAATAATCGTACTCCTCTAAATCAATTTTTCCGACAATGCCGCTACGTATTCTGCCGTCAGATTGTTTTCTGCGTATGTATATAAGTGTGTTCGCATGCTCTTCAAGAACTTCACATTTATATTTGTTCATACACTCAGAGATTTTTGAAAGTCTATCCGCTGTACCTTCCGACAAAAAAACTTCAGGTAGGATTATATTTATAATACTCGGTTCATCTCCTGCAACTTCATAGGCTTTATGCCAGTATTCCGGCTCGCTGGTAAACTGGTCGCATGCAACCACCGCCCACTTTTCAGCCTTTTTGGCATCATCTATAAATTTAGGCAACAGAATATCTGCTTCTGAAAAAATATTTCTCATTATTCTTTCTCCTTTGGGATTTACGAGATTATTCTATACCAACTTACACTTTTTTTCAAGATTAAAATATATTATTGTAAAATTTTCAAATAAGTGTTATAATAAATATATTTTATTTTCAGGTAGGTAAACCGTATTGAAAAACAAAGAAAGAATTCCGCTTTTTAAAAAGTTAAAAAGCACTGTATATCATCTGTTATACATTTTAAAACTTGTAAAAGAAACCAGCTTTATGTTGCTTTTGGGTATGGTATTCATCAGTATTCTTGATGGTATTCTGCCGCTGATGAATGTGTATATCGCAAGCCGTCTGATAAATGAGTTGGTAAAAATAATCGGTGCCGGTTCATGGGATGCTTTATCAAATGTCATGAACCTCCTGATTTTGCAATTTCTTTATTTGATTTTATCCCGTTTTTCCACACAGCTTAAAAGCACGCTTACCACACTTTCAGGTGAAATGGTAACAAATCATATAAAACTCAAAATTGCTCGCAAAACCGAGGAAATCGACCTTGCTAATTTCGATTTGCCGGACTTTTATGAAAAACTTGAAAACGCAAACCGAGAAGCATCAAGCCGCCCCATCACCATATTGAACTCCACTCTGTCGCTTTTCAGCAGCATTATTAGCTCCGTCAGCTTCGTAATAACTCTTGGCACATTGAACCCACTTATACCGTTTATTCTCATCCTGTTTGCTCTTCCCTCTGCGGTTGTCAACTTCGCATATAAAAAAATCACCTTCAGATACATAAAAGACCATACAACCGACCGTCGCAAGATGAACTATTGCACTCACGTGCTTACTGATAAAAACTTCAACAAGGAAGTTAAACTCCTTGACCTGCACCAATCGTTTATCGAAAGATACAAGAGAACATTTGCAAACTATTTTGCAGGACTAAAACGTATTTATATACGTGAAAGTGTTTTGCATATGGTTGTTTACATTGTTTCCACATTGTTTAATGCATGCTTCTTTTTATTCGTTGCATACAAGGTATGCTTTGACGGTATGGAGGTCGGAGACTATTCCCTTTACTCAACAGCTTTAACTTCTGTTCTTACAAGCATCTCAGGAATTGTTACAAACTCATCAAAAGTATATGAGGGTACACTTTTCATTGATAACATGATTGAGTTTATGGAAGTAAAACCGCAAATTGTACCTAAGTGCATTCCCGCTATAGTGCCGCAAAAGAACATTGCCCACACTTTGGAATTCCGCAATGTTTCATTCGCATACCCCGGCACCGACCGCCTTATAATCAAAGATTTGAATTTAACCTTGCAAGGCGGAAAATCTTATGCCCTGGTCGGTCTTAACGGTGCAGGAAAAACCACTCTGATAAAACTTATGACACGTCTTTATGACCCCACAAACGGCGTAATCCTGCTTGACGGTCAAGATATCAGAAACTATGATGTAAAGGCGCTTTATGCGATGTTTGGCATCGTATTTCAGGATTTTTCTAAATATGCAGTTACTGCTAAAGAAAACATTCTTTTTGGCGATATTCATCGTGAAGAAAACACCGACAGGCTTATATTTGCGGCAGAACAAAGCGGCATTCATGATTACATCAACTCTTTGCCCAAAGGCTATGACACCCCATTAATCCGCTTCTTTGACAACGATGCCATAGACCTCTCCATTGGTCAGTGGCAGAAGATTTCAATTGCACGTGCTTTTTACAAAGATGCTGAATTCCTTATTCTTGACGAGCCCACAGCCTCTCTGGACCCTATTGCCGAAGCTGAAATTTTCAAGCAATTTGATACACTTCGTCAAGGCAAAACCACGCTGTTTGTATCTCACCGTCTTTCAAGCGCAACTGCCGCTGACGAAATCATCGTAATGCAAAACGGCAAAGTGCTTGAACGTGGCAATCATAAAGAGCTGATGGAAAAAGAGGGAGCGTATTATAATCTCTTTACTTTACAAGCTGAAAAATACCTCGAAAACACTTAAATTTTTCTTGACAGATGAAAAATGCAAGCATATAATATATTAGTATATTTTGTATATTAATTTTTCATTCAGTCCCAGCAAGGAGAACAAAATGCAAGTTAAAGTTATTAAATTCGGCGGCTCTTCCTTGGCAGATGCCGAGCAGTTCAAAAAAGTTGCCGATATTATTCACGAAGATCCTGCCAGACGTTATGTAGTGCCATCTGCACCGGGCAAACGCTTCAAGGATGATACAAAAGTTACCGACATGCTTTATTCCTGCTTTGAAAAGGCCATGAACGGCGATGACTTCGAAGCAGATTTTGATAAAATTATCGATCGCTATGAAGCGATTATTTCCGGTCTCGGTCTTTCTTTGGATATGACAAAAGAATATGACCGTATCAAAAGTGCCTTTTCCCATCGTCCCGGTCGCGATTATGCTGCAAGCCGCGGTGAATACTTAAACGGCATTATTCTTGCAAATTACCTCGGTTTTGATTTCATTGATGCGGCAAGTGTAATCTTCTTCCAAGAAAACGGTAGCTATGATGCAGAGCGTACTAACGTAACACTTTCTGCTATTCTTCGCAACCACAAGCACGCCGTTATCCCCGGTTTTTACGGTTCAATGCCTAACGGCACAATCAAAACATTCTCTCGTGGCGGCTCCGACATCACAGGCTCCATTGTTGCACGTGCCGTAAATGCAGATATTTATGAAAACTGGACCGACGTTTCCGGCTTCCTTATGGCTGACCCAAGAATCGTTGATAATCCTAAAGCAATCGAAACAATCACCTATAGAGAACTTCGCGAGCTTTCTTATATGGGCGCAACAGTTCTTCACGAGGACGCAATCTTCCCTGTCCGTTTTGCAGGAATTCCGATTAACATTAAAAATACCAACATTCCTACCGACCCCGGTACGATGATTGTTTCTACCACTGCTGAGTATTCTTCCGAAAACGTAATTACCGGTGTAGCCGGCAAAAAAGGACTTTCTGTAATCAATATCGAAAAGGATATGATGAATGCAGAAATCGGTTTTGGAAGAAAAGTGCTTTCTGTACTTGAAGAATGTAATGTTCCTTTCGAGCATCTCCCCTCCGGCATTGACACCATGAGCGTTGTTGTAAATACATCCTGTATTGATTCGATGCGTGACAAAATCGTTCGTGAGATTTGCTTCAAGACCACTCCTGATGCAGTTTCAATCGAAGACGGTCTTGCACTTATCGCTATCGTTGGTAGAGGTATGATTCGTTCTAAAGGTACTGCGGCACGTGTATTTAACGCATTGACTAACGCAAACATAAACGTTCGCATTGTTGACCAGGGCTCAAGTGAGCTTAACATCATTATCGGTGTTGAAGAACACGATTATGAAAATGCTTTGCGTGCAATTTACGAAGAATTTGTTAAATAAAAAAACGGTCACGGTTTTTCCGTGACCGAAATTGTTTATGCCATAGTTTCGGAGAGTTTTTTGCCGCCAAGCACATGAAAATGAATGTGCTTTACCGACTGGCAAGCGTCCTCTCCGCAATTATTTACGATGCGGTAGCCGTTGGTTATTCCCGCCGCCTTTGCAACCGCGGGAATTGCCTCGAAAAGCTTTGCTATAACCGCACTGTTGCTTTCGCTGATTTCATCTGCACATGCTGCGATATGGTTTTTGGGTATAACAACAACGTGTACGGGTGCTTGCGGATTAATATCATAAAACGCATAAACATTTTCATCTTCATAAACTTTTTTGGACGGAATCTCTCCGTTAACTATTTTACAAAACAAGCAATCCATTTAAAAATCATCCTTTCTGCTTTATAATTTGAGTTTAGCACACTTTATTAAAAAAATCAAGGAGGCAAAACAGATATGTCCCATCTTCCGCATTTCTCCGAATTCAATATGGATTTATGGCAATACCTCGCCTCCGCTAAAAAACCTATCGTTATGTACGGCATGGGCAACGGTGCCGATAAAATTATAGCGGTATTAGAAAAGCACAACATAGAAATAGCTGATTTCTTTGCAAGTGACGGATTTGTTCGCGGACAAGTATTTCACGAAAAAACAGTTTTATCATTTTCCGCTATCAAAGAGAAATATACCGACTTCATCGTCCTTGTTTCATTTGGTTCTTCACTGCCTGATGTGCTAAATAACATCTACACTATTGCAGATAATTACGAACTGTACGCTCCTGATGTTCCTGTGTGCGGTGAAACACTGTTCACACTTGATTTTTACAAAGAAAACTTTGCACGGTTCGAACATGTATACAATTTGCTTAGCGATGACGAATCAAAAGTGCTTTATTCAAACATTATACGCTACAAAATCACCGGTAAGATTTCATATTTGAAAGCAGCCATCAGCAGTAGCGACTGTGAAAAAAGTCTGCTGAACTTTGATAAATACGAAACATTTATTGATGCCGGTGCCTACAACGGCGACACAGCAAGAAAATTCATTTCCGACTGCAAGAATGCTAAAACAATATTTGCTATCGAACCTGATAGAAAGAATTTTAAAAAGTTATCGGCTTATGCGGAAACAGAAACGAAAGCTAAAGTTATTCCCCTTAATTTCGGCACTTGGGATAAATACGAAGTTGCAGAGTTTACAGTCGGCGGCAATCGCAATTCCGGAATCGGTACACAAAACCTGAAAAAGACCGAACCCGTTACGCTGAACACTGTTGACAGTATAAATGCATCTTGCGACTATATTAAATATGATGTAGAAGGAGCCGAAAAAGAAGCCCTCAAAGGTTCTGTTATAACAATAAAACAATCCGAGCCGGATATGCTGATTTCTCTTTATCACCGAAGCGAAGACCTGTTTGTTCTTCCAGAACTTGTGCACGAACTTTTTCCTGACTACAAACTGTACCTACGTAGATTTGAATATGTTCCCGCATGGGATATAAATTTATATGCTTTAAAAAGGAGTTAGCTATGGTATACAAGCTTTATATCGAAACTGTAAAGCAGGAAAACACCGTTGCGTGGTCGTTTATGTTTTACAATCATCAGAATTTTAACGTTTATAAGCGTTGTGGAAAAGTAACCGACAGAAGCGAAGAATCTGTTATACTTGAAACTTTAAAGACCGCACTTGATTATTTTGACGGCTCAATCCGCCGCAGATATTATGACGAACATTTTTCAACAAGAATAGACGAAGACTACGTTACAGCCTATACCCACTTCCGCCAAATTACAGAAACCGCTGAAACTTGTAAAGAGGCATGTGCAATCGGATTTTTGGGCGAAGATAAAGTATTGTGGGAATCGCTTCTCGTACACTTCACATGTCCGACCATGATGTTTGAAGATGCACTTGACGAAAGATTCATAAGCCAAGGCAAAGAACTTGCAAAAAGCGTATTACAATAAAAAAATAGGGAAGCCGATTGGCTTCCCTGTTTTTTTAATTACTTGTACTTACGCTTACGTGCGGCCTCAGACTTCTTCTTACGCTTTACGCTGGGCTTCTCATAATGCTCTCTCTTACGGAGCTCAGTGAGTACACCGGATCTTGCACACTGACGCTTAAAGCGGCGAAGAGCACTGTCAAGAGATTCGTTCTCTTTAACTCTAACTTCTGCCATTGAATTTTCCCTCCCCTCGCCATTGAGCATGTGCTCAACAAACAAATACACTTTATTATATCTTCTCTGCTTAAAAAAGTCAAGAGAAAATTTAAAATTTTTGTTTTATTTTACAACAATATTTACAATTTTGTTCGGAACGACGATTTCTTTTACGATTGTCTTGCCTTCGATCATAGATTTGATCTTATCATCAGCCTTAGCGGCAGCAAGCAAATCGTCCTTGGAAATACCTGTTGCAACGGTTATTGTACCACGAAGTTTGCCGTTAACCTGAAGTGCAATTTCAATGGTGTTATCAACAGTCTTTGCTTCATCATATTCAGGCCACGGTGCAAGTGCACAAAGTTCTTTGTTGCCAAGGAACTCCCAAATCTCTTCGCAAAGATGCGGAGCATACGGACAAAGAAGTCTTACAAACACACCGAGTTCATCGTTTGTAAGTGAACCAAAGTCATAAATCTCATTGATAAGCGTCATCATCGAAGCAATCGCAGTATTAAACTTCATATCCTCGATATCCTCAGAAACCTTTTTAATGGTCTTATGGAAGGAGGTTTCAAGTTTAGCGGTTGCACCGCTACCGCTTGCAATGTCGCAAAGACCCGCAACACGGTCAAGGAAACGTTTAACTCCCTTAACAGAGCTTTCGTTCCACGGAGCAGCAGATGCATAGTCACCCATAAACAATGTATATACACGAAGTACGTCTGCACCGTACTGGTCAACAACATCGTTGGGGTCTACAACATTGCCCTTTGACTTTGACATCTTATCACCGTCAGGACCAAGAATAAGACCCTGAGCGGTTCTCTTTGCATAAGGCTCGTCAACCGGAACCTCACCAATATCATAAAGGAATCTATGCCAGAATCTTGAGTAGATAAGGTGACGTGTTACGTGCTCCATACCGCCATTATACCAGTCAACAGGCAACCAATATTTAAGATCCTCTTCTGACGCAAATTTTTCGGTGTTGTGCGGATCACAGTATCTGAGGAAATACCATGATGAACCAGCCCACTGAGGCATTGTATCGGTCTCTCTCTTAGCATCACCGCCACACTTGGGACACTTACAATTTACATAAGACTCAATTTTAGCAAGAGGACTCTCACCGCCCTCACCGGGAGCAAAATTCTCAACGTTTGGAAGTCTTAACGGAAGCTCCTCATAAGGAACGCCAACCATGCCGCACTTCTCACAATGAACAATCGGAATAGGCTCACCCCAGTAACGCTGACGGTTGAACGCCCAGTCTTTCATTTTATACTGAATGCCCTTTTCGCCGCAACCTTTTTCTGCAAGGAATTCAAGCATTTTTGCAATAGCTTCCTTTTTGGTTGTAATGCCGTTTAAGAACTCGGAGTTAATCATTTCACCGTCACCGGTATAGGCTTCCTTGGAAATGTCACCGCCCTTGATAACTTCAACGATGTCAATGCCGAACTTGGTTGCAAACTCATAGTCACGTTCATCATGAGCAGGCACCGCCATAATAGCGCCGGTACCATAACCCATCATAACATAGTCGGAAATATAAATCGGAATCTGCTTTCCGTTTGCGGGATTTACCGCACAAAGACCGTCAATACAAACGCCTGTCTTTTCTTTCACAAGCTGGGTACGTTCAAACTCGGTCTTCTTTGCACACTCTTCCTTGTATGCGTCAAGTGCAGAAATATTGGCAATCTTGTCACGGTACTTTTCAATAACAGGATGTTCCGGTGCAATAACCATAAAGGTTACACCAAACATGGTATCGGGACGTGTTGTGTAGATCCTGAGGCTTTCTTCTGTTTCTTCACCGCCAAGTACAAGCTTGAAATTTGCAAAAGCACCCTCGGAACGACCGATCCAGTTCTCCTGCTGGAGTTTAACGTTAGGAAGATAATCTACCTTTTCGAGTCCCTGAAGAAGCTTGTCAGCGTACTCGGTAATTCTCAGATACCAAACGTCTTTAGACTTCTGAACGATATCACTATGACAGATATCACATTTACCGCCCTGAGAATCCTCGTTAGAAAGAACAACCTTACAGCTCGGACAATAGTTTACAAGTGTCGTAGCACGGAAAACAAGCCCTGCATCAAACATCTTGCGGAAAATCCACTGTGTCCACTTATAGTAACCTTCTTCTGTAGTATCAACAACTCTGTTCCAATCGAATGAGAAGCCAACACGCTTAAGCTGTGAAGTGAATTTTTCGATATTGTTATCGGTAACCTGTCTTGGGTGAATACCTGTCTTTATAGCATAGTTTTCGGTAGGAAGACCGTATGCGTCAAATCCAATCGGAAAAAGAACGTTGTAACCTTGCATTCTTCTCTTTCTTGAAATAACCTCAAGACCGGAATATGCTTTTATATGACCAACGTGCATACCTGCACCGCTGGGATACGGAAACTCAACAAGACCGTAGAACTTAGGCTTGCTGTAATCGGTTTTAGCCTCGAAAACATGGGCATCTTCCCACTTTTTCTGCCATTTTGATTCAATTTCTTTAAAATTATGCTTCATGATTATTCCTCGTTGTCGCTTTTCTCACCGATGTCGGCCAAAAGCTCTTTTATATCAATTTCATTTTCTTCGTTATAAAGCTTTTCAAGCTTATAAAAATCACGCTGATCCTTAGTAAAAATGTGCACAAGAACCGAACCGTAATCCATTAGCACCCAAGTGCCGCTTCCTCTACCGTCAACACGAATCATTTGCACACCTTTTTCGCCCGTCTGATACTCTACTTCGTCGGAAAGTGCATTAACGTGTGTAGTAGAGCGGCCGTTGCAGATAACATAGTAATCTGCAATAATAGTCTGCTCATCCACCTTGAATAGTTTTATTTCAGATGCGTTTTTCTTGTCAAGTGTGCTTACGCAAAACTGTGCAAGACCTAACGGATCATTCAAATCAAATACCTTTTCTTCCATTTTTTCTCCTTATTCTTCAGTAACCGTTACGATGACATCTGTTGTTTCAGACAAAGTTTCATCAGTTATTACATTGACCTGCTCACTTTCAGAAGTAGTTTCAACCGGTTCTTCTGTAGTTTCTGCAGGAACGCTTGTTTCTTCTGCAGTAGTAACAACGGCTGTTGTTTCCGCAGGAATACCGGTTTCTTCGGCATCACCTGTAGTCTCTGCTGTTATTTCCACAGTGGTTTCTTCAGCCGTTTCGGTAACGTCAATCAGCTCGGTTACAGGATCGCTTGTTTCATCGGGGATCTCTTCTGTACCTGTATGTACGTTACCGCTTTGAGCGGTAACTTCTACACTTTCATCGAGGATGTCTGTCGTTTCAACGGCATTTGTAGCAGTTGTCACAACCTGCGGAATCCATATATCCTTACTGTTATAATATTCAAGTAGTTCATCGTCACCCGAATATACTGCGTAAATCTTTGTACCCTCTTTGTCATAGAAGCTTCCGTTAGGATCGAATTTGCTTTCCTTGATGGAAGTGTTATACGGGTTAAAATAAGAGTTGATCGCCTCATATGTGCCGCTGCGTGAAGCAACGTAATATGCACCTGCCAAATCACCCGGCAAGGTCGCCATTACCACCTTTTCACTGTCCACAGATAAAGCACTCTTAGCGAAGAAAAGTATTTCTGTAACGTCAAGGTCGGTTACAACGTATTTACTAAGCTGTTCTGCAATGCTTACAATCGTATTAACATTGAAGCTCTTTTGAATTTTTTCGATAAATGCACGCATGAAAATCTTTTGTGCATCTACACGTCCAAGGTCGGCATTGACGTAACCCTTACGGAATCTTATAAACTGCTCAGCCTTGTCACCGTCAAGCGTTTGCTGACCTTTTTTCAAATCAATATACAAATTCTGCTCAGGGTCATTGTACTTCATGTCCATAGGAACATAGAGTTCAACACCGCCTATTGCATCCACTATGTTAACAAAACCGTTCAAATCAAGCATTACATAGTAATCAATCGGCACACCGAACACTTCTGAAAAAGATTTTTTCAAAAGTTCAAGCCCTGCTACGAGGTCCTTTTTATAAACTCCGGTACGCACTTCGTTGTAAAAATGTGCAAGCAAGGAATTTGCTTTTTTTACACGGCGAGTATCGTCTATAAGCTCTATATAGGTATCACGCGGAATCTGCATCATCGACACCGCACCGGTATCTGTGTCAAATGAAACGAGCATAATTACGTCGGTGTTGAAATATGCTCTATCCTTGCCAATTACCAAAAAATTATAGTGATTATCCTTCGCTACTTTATCAAGTTCAACTTTTATAACATCGCCGTTTTCATTGGTCGATGTTACATATTTGTTGCCATCATCATCTGTATGATAGTCAACATAATCGCTTTCTTCACGTTTTCCGCTGATATCGGGTCTGGAAAATACAATCAACCCAACAACTGCGGCAACTATTACAAAAAGTGCCATAAAAATAGCAACTACCAAAGATCCTGCCTTATTTGGCTTTTTGTTTACCTTCTTATGAATCTTTTTATTTTGCTCGCTCATTATTCATTACCCTCTGAAACATTCAAACATTTCAATATAAATGCATTGCGTGCTGCAAACGTATCGGTAGCAATTACACCATGCTCTGCCATTAAATTTTCAATAGTAAAATCAAATGACATCACCATAGTTCTATACAGATGCAGTAATTTTTCTTTTTGTGTAACGGAAGAAGAAATACCGTTCCAAAAATACTCACGCAACTTTTTACAATCGTCAAATTTTCGTAAAGGCTCTATATAGTCTGCTAAATATATTACTATGTCTAAAAGAGTCATATTCGCACATCCTGTAGTATGATGCTTAACTGCAGAAATCACTTCTTCATCTGCAAATTCAGGAAATTCACTTGGAATCAGAAGTGCTGCTGTCAAAGCGTGCATCACCTTAGGAGAATGCATAGTAACATTGTCGATTATTATACCAAATTCCGAAAAGATTTGCAACTGCTTTTTAGTATCGTATTCCTTAGTTATGTCGTGTAAAAGTGCAGATATCCTGACTTTTTCTGTTTTTTCCGGAATAAACTCAGATGCAATCAAAACCGCTTCCTTTTCTGTTGAAAGCACATGTCTTGCACGGTATTCACCTAATCTTTTTACAACCGCATCACGCAAAGCACCGATTTTCTTTTCGCTATCCATTAAATCACCCTTCAGGCTTATAAAGCCCGTTCAACCGTATATACTCAGCTACTCTTCTTGGTACGTATAAAGAAATATCTTCCCCATCAAAAACTTTTTGCCTTATCATGCTTGAAGAAATCTCTTGCGAAACAGGAGGTAAAGCAATTATATCTGTACCATATTCTGTTTTGAGATTACGTGCCTTTTCACTGACAGCAGCATCATATCTTAAATCATCCTCTCTTTGCATATATGCAACCGAGGCGATTTTCAGAAGTTCATCATGTCTGTGCCACTTATCAACCGTGAGAAGCATATCAGTGCCGCAGAAAAAGACAACTTCGTCGGCAATTTTTAAAAGTTCATTCACAGTATCAAACGTGTAGCTTTTTCCCCCACGCTTAATCTCCAAATCCGAAACAACGATCTCGCAATCGGCATCAATGTCCTCAACTGCAATTCTTATCATTTCAAGTCTGGATATATCCGAAACGGT
Organism: Eubacteriales bacterium; assembly: GCA_045538895.1. GTDB lineage: Bacteria > Bacillota > Clostridia > Oscillospirales > CAG-272 > UMGS902. The sequence continues at coordinate 32,394 of JAZQEH010000078.1, read as the reverse complement.
ATCCTGCCTGTCTTTATGAGGAGGAACTGCCGTGGGAATGATATACGCAACGTCCGGCTTGACCGCACCAATATATGCTTTCAATGCGGCTAAATGCCCATTATGTATGGGGGAAAAGGTTCCACCGAACATTGCAAGTTTTTTATATGGCTTAATCAAGCTCAATCCTCTTTTTGTTTTTAGATTCTCTGTACAATACAAATCTTGTACCCGTAACGGCAACAACATCGGATTCTGTCGCTTCAGCAATAATATCGGCAGCTTCCCTTGCAGTATAGCCACTGTTTTCGAGAACCCGTGCCTTAATAAGCTCACGAGCCTCAAGGGCATTAGAAATCTGTTTAACAGTTTCTTCGCTGATTCCGCCTTTTCCTACTTGAAAAATTGTATCAAGCGAAGTTGCCATTGACCGGAGCTTCGCTCTTTGTTTACTGGTAAGCATATAGTTTTCCTTAAAATTTTATTTTTGCAAATTCACTTGCAAATTTTTGCATCGCCAAGCCTCTGTGGCTGATAGAATTCTTTTCTTCGGCAGTCATCTCGGCATATGATTTGTGCATCGGCTCATACCAGAAAAGCGGATCATATCCGAAGCCTCCGTCCCCACGGTAGTCTTCAAGAATTCTGCCATGACATTCACCGCAAACCACGATTTCCGGTCGACCGTCAGGGAAAGAACACGCAACAACAGAAACAAACTTTGCACCACGCTTTTCAGGTGGCAAACCTTTCAAAGCTTCAAGCAATTTCTCGTTGTTTTTGTCATTATCACATTCTTCACCTGCATATCTTGCAGAATAAACGCCGGGCGCTCCATCAAGTGCATCAACCATAAGTCCGGAATCATCGGCAACAGTTATATAGCCAAGCTTTGCTCCGGTACGTGATTTAATCAGTGCATTTTCCTCAAACGTGCTTCCGTCTTCAACGATTTCCTCATCAAATCCAATATCCGACATTGAAACCACTTCAACGTCCGAAGAAACAGTTTGCATAAGAGTCTGTAACTCAGCAATCTTTTTTTTATTATGCGAAGCGAGTAAAATTTTCATTAATTACCTCACTCAAACATTGCACGTACAAAATCTTGGGAATTAAAAGGCTGCATATCATCAATCTTTTCACCTACACCGATAAACTTCACAGGCACGTCAAGTTCACCCTTGATTGAGAAAATACTGCCACCCTTTGCGGTTCCGTCAAGTTTTGTAAGAATCAAGCCGGTAATATCAGCAACCGCCTTAAATTCCTTTGCCTGCATAATCGCATTCTGACCGGTTGTAGCATCTAGTACAAGCAAGGTTTCTCTCGACGCATCGGGGAGTTCACGTGAAATTACTCTGTTGATCTTTGCAAGCTCGTCCATAAGATTCTTCTTGTTATGAAGTCTGCCTGCCGTATCAACCACAAGCACGTCTGCCTGCCTGCTTTTAGCGGCACTTACCGCATCATAAACTACCGCCGCAGGGTCAGAGCCCTCACTTTGCTTAATAAGTTCGACCTGTGCACGGTCGCACCATACGGCAAGCTGGTCGATAGCCGCAGCACGGAAAGTATCAGCAGCCGCTACAACAACCTTTTTGCCGCTTGCCTTGAGTTGTGCAGAAATTTTACCGATTGAAGTTGTTTTTCCAACTCCGTTTACACCGATAACCAAAATAACCGATGGCTTTGTATCAAGAGCAAGCTCACTTCCCTCGCCTACCATTTCAGCAAGGATTTCTTTAAGCTTTTCCTTTACAACTTCGCCGTCAGTTATACGTTCTGTCTTAACAACATCACGTAAACGCTCCAATATCTCCTCTGTGGTGGCAACACCGACATCAGAGCATATCAAGAGTTCTTCGAGTTCTTCAAACAGTTCTTCGTCAACTTTTACAAAACTCTTAAACAGATTGTCCACCTGACTTACAAAGGCATTCTTTGTTTTTGCAAGTCCGGCTTTCAGTTTATCAAAAAATCCCATTAATGAATCCTTTCTTAAAGTTTAAAATCAATATCGCCGACATTAAGCGAAAGCACCTTGGAAATACCGCGTTCAGGCATAGTAACACCGTAAATACGGTCGGCTGCCTCCATGGTTCCTCTTCTGTGCGTAATAAGCACGAACTGTGTATTTGATGACATTTGTTTTACATATTCTGCAAAGCGGTTAACGTTAACTTCGTCAAGTGCCGCCTCAATCTCATCAAGAATACAGAAAGGCGACGGATTAACTTTGAGAATAGCAAAGAACAATGCAATCGCTACAAACGCCTGCTCGCCGCCCGAAAGCAAGGTAAGGCTCTTGATAATCTTGCCGGGAGGAGCCGCCTTGATTTCAATTCCGCTTGTAAGCACATCTTCAGGCTCAGTCAACGAAAGTTCTGCAGTACCGCCGCCGAACAATGCACTGAATACTTCACCGAAGTTCTTGTTAATTTGATTGAAGGCTTCAATAAACTGGCCTCGCATTTCATTTTCAAGACGGTTAATAACACTTGTAAGTTCAGCTTTGGACTTTTTCAAATCCTCAATTTGAACAGACATTTCGTCATAGCGTGCTTTAACCTCGGCATATTCCTCAATAGCACCGACGTGTACGGGACCGAGCGCCTTCATTTCCTTACGGTACTCGGCAGCCGCAGAAGCTACTGCAGGACGGGTTTCTGCGGTAAGCGGAGGATAGCCAAGTTCACGTGCAAGAGCATACGTAAGTTCATACTCCTCATACATCCTTTCGGCCGCTTTATCCTGCTCAGCATGAAGTGCTCTGAGTCTTGCTTCATTCTTGTTAAATGCAACCAGAACAACTTCTTTTTGACTGTTCTTTTCACGTATACGCAAACGGGTTTCATTCAGTTTACGCTCATATTCGGTGGTATTTGTTTCAACGTCTCCACGCTGCTCGGTAAGCAAATCCAGACGTGTAACCATCTTGGCTACTTCTTCCCGCCTGTTTTCGTTTGCCGTGCTGAGTTCCTCAATCTCGGCAAGATATTTAACTTTCGCAGTTTCGGAATTTGTAACCGCCTCGGCAATTTCAGTAAGTCTTGCAACAAGAAGCTTCCTACGTGTCTGAAGCGCTTCAATGTCTTTATTAATCTCAGCGATTCTTATAGCATTTTCACTTATACGTTTATCAAGCTCTCGTTGCTCATCAAGTGCGTCGTTTCGCTCTGCATCCTTGTTAAGTCGATAAACTCTTATCTCCTCGATCTGTGCCTCTATAGAATTATATTCATCGTTGAGCTTGCTTATCTCATCATTATAGCCTTCTTTTTGGCTGCTTATACGTTCAATATCAGCACGAAGTTTTTCGCAAAGACTTGTATTTGTAGCAAGCTTTGATGCCAAAGTATCAAGATGTGCTTTTTCCGAAGCGATAAGAGTATTGACGATTTCTTTTTGCTGCATTGCACCGGAAAGACGGGTTTGGGCGTCCTTATGTGCTGCAAGTGCCTTCTGAAGCTCTTTCTCAAGCCTATCCAGTTCTTTTTCAGATTCCGCAGCAGCAGTCTGCATAGCACGAATCTCTGCTGAACGTGTAAGTATTCCGCTATCACGTCTGACAGAACCGCCGGTATACGAACCACCTGCGTTAATAACCTGACCGTCAAGAGTAACCACCTTAACGTGATACTTTTGCTCACGTGCCATTACAGAAGCATTATCGAGCGTATCGAAAATCAAAGTTCTGCCAAGAATACTACGCATAACCTCGGAGAATTTTGCATCATAGTCAAAGAGCAGATCGGCTCTGCCTATATAACCCTTATACTTTCTTGCACGAATCATCTCCTCAGTTTCATCCTGCGCAGTTGCAGAAGTTAAAGGATAGAATGTCGCACGACCTGCATGAGCATCTTTCAGAAGTCTGATTGCAGACTTTGCCGCATCTTCATTCTCGACAGCAATATTCTGTATATTCGCACCGAAAGCAGTTTCTATCGCAGTAACATATTTTTCGGGAACGCTGATAAGCTTAGAAATAGGCCCATAAACTTCACCGCCGTGTATTTTGCCCTCGCTGTAAGCCTGCATTACGTATCTTACGCTGGAAGAATATCCCTCAAACAGTTCTTCCATTCGCTGTAAGGCTTCTGCACGGTGAACAAGACCGTCATGCTTCAATCTCTCATCGGCAAGTGCATTCTGCACATCATCCTTTGCTTCTTCAGCTTTCTGAAGCGCTTCCGAAAGAGATGTAATAAGCTCATCTGTTTTTTCGGCGCTTTCTCTGTAATTGTCAAGTTCTTTATTTGCTAAAGCAATTTCTTCAGCAAGCTTTTTAGCCTCATTTTCATATTCGGTAATCTCGGCCTCTGCCTGATTTCCTACTGTACTATCGGTAATAATAGAATTCTCAAGCACACTTATGCGCACCTTGATATCTACAGAAGCATCACGAAGTTTTTGCGCCTGAACCTGCTTTTCATCAATCTCTTTTTCTAGAGCTTCGGCACGCATACCGCATGAAGCGTGTCTTTCTGAAAGAGCAAGACGCTCTTTCTCGACATCGGACAAGGCACTCTGCGTTTTTTCTATATCCGAATCAATTTCAGCAAATTCAGCTTTTACCGCATCAGTTGCAGCAGAAGCACCATCTATAGACTCGGTTGCCTGCTTCAAAAGTTCTTTCTTATGCTCGATTTCATTTTCGGCAACTTTAATTTCACTATCGGTTTTGTGAATCAGTTCCTTTAGCGCATTGATTTCGGTAAGCAGTTTTTCAGAAACCATTTTGCCCTGCTGGCTCTCTTCAAAAAGCTTATCACTTTGTGTTTCAAGCGAACGCAAGCTGTCCTCAGCAACCTCAAGTTCATGTGCGGAAAGCTCAAGTGCTTTTTCCGCTTCTAAAAGCTTTGACTTAAGAATTTCTCCGTCAAAAAGCCAAAGACTTACATCTGCACGTTTCTTGCCTTCGTAAATCTCAAGATACTTCTTAGCCTTTGCTGACTCTTTCTCAAGAGGGCCTACTCTGCTGCCAAGTTCATTTGCGATATCGGTAAGACGCACCAGGTTATCATCCGCTGCAGAAAGTTTCTTTTCTGCCTCATGTTTCTTATAGCGATACTTTGCGATTCCGGCTGCCTCTTCGAATACGTTTCGGCGGTCCTCACCCTTACGTGAAAGGATCTCTGCAATCTTACCCTGACCGATAACCGAATAACCGTCACGGCCGATACCTGTATTCATAAACAACTCATGAATATCTTTAAGGCGAACCGCTTTACGGTTTATAAAATACTCACTGTCACCTGAACGGTAATATCTTCTTGTAACAGTAATCTCATCATACGGCACATCAATACGGTGATTTGAGTCAGTATTATCAAAAGTAACCGATACCTCAGCAAAACTCATCGGTTTTCTCGAGTCAGCACCACCAAAAATTACATCCTCCATTTTTGTACCACGGATGTTTTTACTGGATATTTCACCAAGCACCCAACGCATAGCATCAGAAATGTTGGATTTTCCGCTTCCGTTAGGTCCGATTACAACCGTTGCACCCGGTTCAAAGCTAAGAACCGTCTTATTAGGGAACGACTTGAAGCCGTGCAATTCCAATGATTTTAAATACATGCACAGACCTCCGTTTCTTTCAAAAATAATAATATACTACTAACTTTATATTATATATTATATTACGGTATTTTTCAACATTTTTTGCATTTTTTATATAAGAAAAAGCACCTTAAAAAAGGTGCTTAATGCAATTAATTCTGTCCGAACAGTTCAAGTGCCTGTTTTGCCGCCATTTGCTCTGCTGCACGCTTGCTTTTACCCTCACCTGTACCTATAACATTACTGTTGAGTCTTGCTTCTACAGTAAAAATTTTATCATGGTCGGGACCTTTTTCCGCAATAACAACATACTCAAGCAACTCGCCGCCAACCTGCTGTACAAATTGCTGCAAAAGCGTCTTAAAATCCTTTGCGGCACCGCTGAGTTCAAGCTTCGCAAGTTCTTCACGTAAAAGCGGCAAGAGAAAATCAGAAACAACATCTATATTCATACCGCAATCAATAAACATAGCGGCGAGCAAAGCTTCAAAAGCATCCGCCAAAAGCGACGGACGTTCTCTGCCTCCGCTCAGTTCTTCACCGTGCCCAAGATTCAAGAACTCACCAAGCCCGATTTTTTTAGCAAGAACAGAAAGTGCCTTTTCACAAACGATTTCAGCACGCATGCGTGTAAGCTCGCCCTCCGGACAGTCAAATTCAAAAAAGAGATATTTACTTGCAATTATGGAGAGAACCGAATCTCCCAAAAACTCAAGCCTTTCGTTACACTCAATAGAAACGCCCTTGCTTTTTGCTTCATTTGAGTAGGAGGAGTGTGTCAACGCAGTTTCGAGAAGTGTGATATCTTTGAATGTATATCCTATACTCTTTTCAAGAATTGCACGTTCTTTACGTGATTTTTGCATATACATACCTCCTTTTAATTTTACTTGCTGTTCTCACAATCTTTAATCTTTTCGACATAAGCCGTAATATCGTCAATAACGCCTGTTTCGACAAAATTCTTCGCCTGACGAACCGCATTCATAACCGCACGAGCATCAGAAGAGCCGTGTGCCTTGAAAACTGGCTTTGATATACCAAGTAAAGGCGCGCCGCCATGTTCTGACGAATCAAACTGCTTTTTAACAGTACCGATTTTACCTTTGACAAGCAATGCCGAAATCTTTGTAATAATATTCTCATAAAAAACATTTTTAAGTGTTTTCATGAAAAACTTGCCCATTCCCTCTATCGATTTAAGCAAGATGTTGCCAGTAAACCCGTCGCAAACGATAACATCACACGCACCGAACGGCAGTTCTTTAGCCTCGACATTACCAACAAAATTTATATTGGTTGAGGTGCTCAAAAGTTCATTTGCACTTCTGTAAAGAGCAGTACCTTTGGTTGACTCTGTGCCGTTGTTCAAAAGGCCTACACGTGCTTTGTCAATCGAATAAAGGTTTTCCATATAGGCGGCACCCATAAGTGCAAACTGTTCAAGCGTTTTTTCGTCAATGTCAAGATTTGCACCGCTGTCAAGCAAAAGTACGGGAGTATCAAACGGAAGAACAGTGCCTATCGCAGCACGCTTTATTCCCTTGATACGGCGAACAAGCAACGTTGCACCGGCAATTAATGCACCTGTGTTCCCTGCACTTACAAAAGCATCGCCATCACCGTTTGAAAGCATTTGCAAACCGACAGACATGGAAGAATCCTTCTTTGCACGAACCACGCTCATAGCATCATCTTCCATATTAATTACTGTATTTGTATTGACAATTTCAATACCGTCAAGGTTAAGCGACTCTTTTTCGGCAATGTTTTTAATAATACTTTCATCGCCAACGGCAACAATATCTACACCGTACTGCTTGCGAGCCAATACCGCTCCTTTTACAAGTTCGAGAGGAGCATTGTCGCCGCTCATTACATCAATAATAATTTTCATTAATTCACACCTTGTTTAAAGCATTCGCAAAAATGCGAAATAATCTCAAGTGAACGTGCCGCAAGTGCCTCGTTTTTAGCCCTTTTACCGCCTTTTACTCTATGTTCAAGCGGAGCTACTATACCGAAATTAGCATTCATAGGCTGAAAAGCTCCCGTGCCGCCATGTGCAACGTAATTCGCCATAGCGCCGATCACAGTTTCTCTCGGGAAAACAACGCGGTCACGCTCTAAAGCGGTCATTGCCGCATTGATACCGGCAAGTAAACCGGAAGCAGCAGATTCTACATACCCCTCTACACCAGTCATTTGTCCGGCGAAAAATAACTCCGGCTCATTCACTACCGAATAAACCTCGGAAAGCAATCCGGGAGAATTAAGATAAGTATTCCTATGCATTACACCGTATCTGATAAACTCGGCATTTTCAAGTCCGGGTATCATTGAAAACACTCTTTTTTGTTCTCCAAAAGCAAGATGCGTCTGAAAGCCTACCATGTTGAACATCGTCCCCTCTGCATTATCCTGACGAAGCTGCACAACGGCATAAGCGTCCTTGCCGGTTGAAGGTAACGGCAGTCCAACCGGTTTAAGAGGTCCAAAAAGCAGCGTTTCATAGCCGCGTTTTGCCATGACTTCAACAGGCATACATCCCTCAAATACAGTTAGATCCTTTTGAGAATCCTTGTCAAAATCCTTAAGTTCCGCTTCTCTTGCATTTATAAGCTCGTTGTAAAAAACATCGTACTGCTCTTTTGTCATGGGACAATTTATGTACGATGCTTCTCCTTTGCCATATCTTGATGCAAAAAACGCAACATCCATATTGATGCTTGAAAAATCAACAATAGGTGCGGCTGCATCAAAAAAGTGAAGCTTTGAGCATCCTATTCTCTCACTGATATTCTGAGAAAGTGCATCTGATGTAAGAGGTCCCGATGCAACAACTGTAATTTCGCCTTTCGGAATCTCGCAAACCTCTCCCTCAATAACTTCTATGTTAGGATGATTTTTAATTCTATCGGTTATATATTCCGAAAACTTCACACGGTCAACCGCAAGCGCGCTTCCTGCAGGCACTTCCGTAGCATATGCAGCCTCAATAACAAGAGAGCCGAGCATTTTCATTTCTTCCTTCAATAGTCCCACCGCATTTGACAAAACGTTGGAACGCAAAGAATTTGAGCAAACAAGCTCGGCAAAATTCTCATTGTGATGTGCCGGTGAGTACTTTTGCGGTTTCATTTCATAAAGGCGAACCTTTACACCGCGTTCGGCGGCTTGCCAGGCTGCTTCACAGCCTGCAAGTCCGGCACCGATAACGTTGATCTGTTTCAATTAATTCTCCTCTGTCGGTACAATTGCGGGGGCATCGGCCTTATATCCGCACTCTTTGTCCTGACAAACATATAAATCCTTGCCCTTTTTACGGAAAAGCATTTTCCCGCAATCAGGACATTTCTCATTTGTAGGCATATCCCATGTAGAGAAATCACATTCAGGATAACGCTCACAGCTATAGAACACCGTTCTGCTTCTGCCCATTTTTGAAACCATCTTTGCTCCGCATTTAGGGCATGCTACACCGATATCCTTTACCCTCTGTTTGGTAAACTTACATTTAGGATAATTTGCACAAGCATAAAAGCTGCCGTATTTTCCTGTACGCAGTACCATATCGCCACCGCAGAGTTCACACTTAAAATCAGCAACAACGGGAGCTTTTTTCTCCTTTTGTTCCTCTTCCTCCGGCTTTGTAAGCGGCTTGGTATTCTTACAGTTAGGATAATTGGGACATGCGGCAAAACGGCCGAATCGGCCATTTTTAACCACCATAATACTTCCGCACTTGTCACAGACAATATCAGTTTCCTCAGCAGCAACTTCAATGTTACCGGCGTTGAGATTCTCGTTCGCAGCCTCAAGCGATTTCGAGAAACCTACGTAGAAATCACCGAGAACCCCCTCAACAGTGCTATCGCCACGTGCAATACCGTCAAGCTTATCCTCCATCTGTGCAGTAAACTCATAGTCAACTACCTCGGGGAAATTCTCAACCATAAGCTTAGTTGTGACTTCACCAAGATGCGTAGGCACAAGCGATCTTCCCTCACGTGCAACATAATTACGGGCAATTATTGTTGTGATAATAGGAGTATATGTGCTGGGGCGGCCAATTCCCTTTTCTTCCATGAATTTGATAAGCGAAGCTTCGTTAAAGCGCGGAGGTGCCTCTGTGTAGTGCTGAGCATTATCGTAGTCCTTACGCTTAAGCAAATCTTTTTCGTTGATTACAGGCAGTTTTTCATTGTTTCCAACCTCATCGCTGTCCTGCTTTGCAGTTTCGTCCAAAGACTCTTCATAAACTGCCATATAGCCTTGGAATTTAACAGTATAACCGCTCGTGCGGAAGGTATAGCCGTTTGCATCAAATTCAACAGTTTCGGTGTCAAACACAGCAGAAGCCATCTGGCTTGCAACAAATCTGTCCCAAATCAGTTTATAAAGCTTATACTGATCTGCAGACAAATACTTGCGAATTGCGGCAGGCTCGATCTTAACGTTTGCAGGTCTTATGGCTTCGTGCGCGTCCTGTGCATTTGCCTTTGTCTTATACACACGGGGACGGGACGGACAATAATTCTTGCCGTACTTTTCTTCGATCAACTCAAGTGCCGCATTCTGCGCATCGGTAGAAATGCGAAGCGAGTCTGTACGCATGTAGGTGATAAGACCTTGTACACCGCCGTTTTCGGAACCGATATTAACACCTTCATAAAGTTCCTGTGCAACACGCATTATTCTCTGTGACTGGAAATTAAGTTTTCTGGAGGCTTCCTGCTGCATGGTAGAAGTGGTGAAAGGCGGAGTAGGCTGCTTAGTCTTCGCAACCTTTTTAACGCTTACACAACGAAAATCACTGTTTCCGATTTCAGCAATCACAGTATCAACGTCAGACTTTGAAGAAAGCGCAATTTTTGTCTTGCCCTTGCCAACAAGTCTTGCTTTTACAAGGCTGTTCTCACCTGTGACAAGTAAAGCATCAACCGTCCAGTATTCCTTGGGAACGAAAGCCTTGATTTCAGCCTCACGGTCTACAATTATTCTCGTAGCAACCGATTGAACTCTACCGCCAGAAAGACCGCTTTTTACGCTCTTCCAAAGGAACGGGCTAATCTTATAGCCAACAATTCTGTCAAGAATACGGCGTGCCTGCTGTGAATTAACAAGCGCCTCATCAATCTCTCTCGGATTTTTGATTGCTTCCTTAATTGCAGCTTTTGTAATCTCATTGAATGCTACTCTGTAGCATTTTTCTGCAGGAATTCCAAGTGCGGTTGCAAGATGCCACGAAATCGCCTCTCCCTCACGGTCAGGGTCGGATGCGAGGAAAACTTTTCCTGCAGCTTTTGCATCTTTCTTAAGAGCTTTAATCAAATCGCCCTTGCCACGGATATTAATATAATGCGCTTCGAAATTATTCTCTATATCTACGCCAAGAGTACTCTTAGGAAGGTCACGTACATGACCTTTAGAAGCAACTACTTTATAATTGCTTCCAAGATAGCTTTTAATTGTACTCGCCTTGGCGGGTGATTCCACTATTACTAAATTTGCCATATTTAAATACTGCAAGTTGCAGTCCCTTTCATTTTTATGTTCTGCGGTATCTGTTACCGGGTAACTCAATTACCGCATTTTTCAAGGTTAATGAAAACAAATGCATGGTAACATCCTGTATGCTTTGTCCGCTTGCGGCTATAAGCAAATCCATACTTGCTTCGCCTTGCTCGGGAATACAGTCGTATATCTTTTTCTCGGGAGGAGAAAGCGTTGCAAATTCGCCTTGACTTTGCTTTTGCTCTTTATCAAATCCAAGTGCATATGCAGGCTCCGTATAGTCATTCTCATCGTGAGTGTTGGATTTTATGCGAATGATTTTACGGCTATCCTTTTTCGACTCTACACCGTAACGGTTTGCCGCTTTTTTCGAATCGTACCTCATCGAACCTATAGCACTGATGTCAAGATCCGGAAAAGCCGAATGTTCAAAAGCACCGATAATATCTTCTACCGAAGTAACCATTCTGGCACCGTTTTTGATTAAAAGATTGGTTCCTACACTGTTTGGCATATCCAAAGCACCGGGAATTGCAAATACCGGTCTACCCTGAAGCGATGCGTTTTCTGCGGTTATCAACGCTCCGCTTGGATTCGGGCATTCTATCACAAATGTGCAGCGTGCAAGTCCGCTTATAATGCGGTTGCGTTTGGGAAAATGCCGGCCGTCCGATATCGCACCGGGCGGATACTCGCTCAAAATCAAACCGTCTTTCAATATGCTTGAATATAACTTTTTATGAACCTTTGGATATATGACGTCTGCACCGCCGCCAAGCACAGCAACCGTAGGTGCCTGTGCATCAAGTGCGCCTGCCGCTGCCATACCGTCTACACCGAGTGCCATTCCGCTGACAACTATAGCACCGGCAGAAGCAAGTTCATAAGCGAATCTGTATGCCATATCTCTGCCATAGTCACTCATTTCACGGGTACCTACAACGGCAACGCAGAACCTATGGTCAAAATCTATCGGCTGTCCTTTAAAATACAGTACAGCCGGCGGATTGCTGGTATATTTCAATATGCGAGGATAGCGTGGATCCGCATACGTCATAATGCCGATACCTTCATTTTTGCAATCGTCGATAATACGTTTTGCCCTGTCAAGATTTTTATCAAGAAGTCGGGTCTTGACCGATTCGGGAATTTTTTCAAGCGAAAGTATCTCTCCAGAATCGGCATCATAAAGTTCTTTGGGAGACGAATACCTTGAAACGAGTGAATTGAGATATGGACTCGCATCACCAAGTTTTAATGAAAGCCACGTCCAATACAAACTCTCACTCATAAATCCACCTCCAAAATTATCTTTGATTAAATGCTAAAATCGATGCGGCAATTGCTGCATTAAGCGACTCTGAATCGGGAGCAATCGGTATATAAACGCTCGCAGTGCATTTTTTTGACACTTCAACATCTATCCCGTGTCCCTCGTTACCGATTATAAAACAATCCTCTTTTGAAACTTCGATTTCATCAAGCGACTTCGCGCCGTCACGCAGTTCGGCACAAAAAACTCTCCTGCCGGCTTGCCTTAACGCATCCACAACAGAGCAAAAATCATCAACAAAATCTATTTTCATTTTGAAGAAAGCCCCCATTGAAGCCCGCATGGTCTTTGAGTTATATACATCAGCAGTATCGCCGCTGACAATCAACCTGTCAAAACCGAATGCCGCCGCACTACGCACAACCGTTCCCACATTACCGGGGTCCCGCAACGAATACAGTAGCATTATTTTCTCGCCACCAAGCTTTTCAGCATCATTCTTTTCTATTTTATTATAAAATTTCAAATTGTCAAGATATTTTATAACACATATTACGCCTTCGGGAGATTTTTCCGAGGTTATTTTAGAAAAGGCACCTTCAGAAAGGGTAAGCGACACAACATCACTGTATTTTTTATCACTTACCATTTTATCATATGTTTGCGATGCAATTTTATTATTCTTGCCCTCGCAAAACAGTACCGCTTCAATGTCGGCACTGCACTCTACCGCTTCGGCGAAAAGCTTTGCACCTTCTATCAAAAACAGTTTTTCTCTCTCTCGGTATTTCTTATCCGAAAGCTTTGCATATTTTTGGACAAGAGGGTTGTTTTTACTGCTTATATATGTCAATCCCTGCATTAATAAAACTCCCATTAAAACGCTAAAAACCCGGTATATACCGGGTTTTTATTTCGTAATTAAAGTGCAGCTTTAGCTTTTTCTGCGATTGCTGCAAATGCTTCCTTGTCATAAACAGCGATCTCAGCAAGCATCTTTCTGTTGAGGTCAATGCCAGCCTTCTTAAGACCGTGCATAAGTGTGGAATAGTTCATACCGCAAACCTTTGCCTGTGCGGAAATTCTTGTGATCCAAAGAGAACGCATGTCTCTCTTCTTCATCTTTCTGCCGGCGAAAGCATAGTTACCGCTCTTGAGAACGGCCTGCTTCGCCATCTTGAAGTGCTTGCTCTTTGCACCCCAATAGCCCTTAGCAGCCTTAAGTACACTCTTTCTTCTCTTGCGCGTCATCATAGCGCCCTTAACTCTTGCCATTTTATCTAATCCTCCAAATTACTAAATTTTAAATCCGGCAATTACTTCTGAATAAGTGCCTTGATGGTGGGAGCCATCGAAGTGCTAAGATATGCACCCTTACGAAGGCTTCTCTTACGCTTTGCAGTCTTAATGCCGAGCTTGTGGCGATGCTGCGAATGATTCATTTTTACTTTTCCGCCGCCGGTAACGCTAAATCTCTTAGCCGACGCCTTATGTGTCTTAATCTTTCCCATGGTTATATCTCCTTTTTCAGTATTAACTGTTTTATATAAATTCACAAAGAACTTATAATTTACTTTTTGCTAGGTGCAATAATTGTTGACATAAATCTGCCATCAAGGGAGATTCCCTTTTCGGATGCACCAACATCAGCACAAGCTGCAATGAATTTTTCAAGCATTGCACGACCGATATCCTGATGTGCCATCTCGCGTCCCTTAAAACGTACAATAACTTTAACCTTATCGCCGCCCTCAAGGAACTTGCGTGCGTGATTCGCACGTGTTTCAAAGTCATGAGTATCAATTCTGCAGGAAAGCTGAATTTCTTTAACTTTAACTATCTGCTGCTTCTTTTTTGCTTCCTTTTGTTTCTTTTCTTTTTCGAAACGGTACTTACCGTAATCCATTATACGGCAAACAGGCGGTTCAGCCTGGGGAGAAAGCAATACAAGGTCAAGCCCCTTGTCATAAGCAAGTTCTTTTGCATCTGCAAGCGGGAGAATTCCAATCTGCTCTCCGTCTGCTCCGATTACTCGTACTTCTTTGGCTCTGATATCATCATTAATCAGCGTAGTATCCTTTGTGCTAATGAAAAACACCTCCAAAAAATGAAAAATGCGAAGAAAAACTCTCCGCACACAAACAAGCCACACTATATATGTAGCAAATGTATTAACCACGACCGCCAAGTTGCTATCGGGTGAGAACGGAGTTTGTTCTTCTTTGTTGTACTCAAAAATAATACCATGCCTTTTCCGATTTGTCAAGCGTTTTTACTATTTTTTTTATTTTTTCAAAATTTCACGCACTTTTCACTTGATTTTTCAATATTTTTTCGCTTTTACTATAGAAATTAAACATAAAGTATGCTATAATGTAAAATTGAAGTATTATTGTTTAATGAAAGGATTGCGACTATATTTTTTCGCAAATTTTATAAAATGGCTTTTTCCCCTAATACAAACGAAACCACAGAGCTGCCCGTTATTCCCTTGCGTGGAATGGTTGCGTTTCCCTCCATCCCGATGAGCATTGAGGTGGCACGCAGCAAATCAATAAACGCTGTTCGTGCAGCAGAACGTATCGGCGGCTATATTTTTCTGATTGCTCAAAAGGACATTTCAATAGAGAAACCCACCCCCGACGACCTCTTCACCGTTGGTACGGTAGCAAAAATCAAACAATCGGTAAAAACAAATGAAGGTAACGTGCGTGTGATTCTTGAGGGCGTTTCCCGTGCATCTGTTCTTCAATACACCGATAACGGCAAGTATTTGTCTGCATATGCACAGCGCATTGAGGTTATTGAAGCAGAAGACGACACCTACTCAAAGGCTCTCATGCGTCAGGCACTTTCCGCACTTGAAAGTGTAACGTCACTCATGCCGAAAATTTCGGATGAAATGATCTATGCAGCACGCAATATAAAAAGCCCCGAGCTTCTTGCGGATTTCATTGCCGCTAACATTCTTATCCGTTTTGAGGACAAGCAGGACATACTTGAACAGTTCGACCCCATTGTACGACTCGCAGAAATACTGACATTGCTTGAACGTGAAGAAGAAATTCTGCGTTGTGAAATGGATATTCACAAAAAAGTCCGTGCAAAGCTTGACAGCAATCAGCGTGACTTCTATCTGCGTGAGCAAATTAAAGTAATACAGAGCGAACTTGGCGATGATGCCCAAAGTGAAGTTGATGAGTTTTTTGACCGTATAGATGATGCGAACCTCCCAGAAGAGGTTGCCGAAAAACTTGTTAAAGAAGCTACACGTCTTGCAAAAACGCCGTTTGGCTCTGCCGAAAGCACCGTACTTCATAACTATCTGGAAGAATGTCTTGAGATTCCGTTCGGCAAATACACCGACACTGTTTGTGATATAAATAAAGCAAAAGAAATTCTCGACCGTGACCATGACGGTATGACAGACGTAAAAGAACGAATTCTCGAATTTCTCGCTTCAACTCAATTCTCCGGCAAAAAAGGCGGACAAATTATCTGTCTTGTAGGCCCTCCCGGCGTCGGTAAAACTTCTATCGCTTCTTCAATCGCAGAAGCACTTGGCAGAAAATACATCCGCGTTTCTTTAGGCGGTGTCCGTGATGAATCCGACATCCGAGGACACAGAAAAACGTATGTTGGTGCAATGCCCGGACGTATCGTTTCGGCTCTTCAGAAGGTCAAAGTTATGAACCCGTTGATCTTGCTCGATGAAATTGACAAGCTTACATGCGATGCACACGGCGACCCTTCATCTGCACTTCTTGAGGTATTGGACAGCGAACAGAACAAGTCCTTCCGTGACCATTTTGTTGAAATGCCCATAGACCTTTCTGAATGTGTATTTATCGCTACTGCAAACACACTTGAAACAGTTTCACACCCTCTTATTGACCGTATGGAGGTAATTGAACTTAATGCATACACACGCACCGAAAAGTTTAAAATTGCAAAGAACCATTTGATACCCAAGCAGTTGAAAATTCACGGTCTTACCAAAAAACAGCTTTCTATTTCACAATCTGCCGTGGCTGAAATAATTGATTATTACACCGCAGAAGCAGGTGTGCGTAACCTCGAAAGAGAAATCGCTTCCCTTTGCCGCAAAGCTACCAAGGAACTTATCGAGGGTGCCGAAAAAGTAACCGTAAAAGCCACTGACATCAAAGGTTATCTCGGTGCAAGAAAATGTATTCCCGAAAAACTCGCCGACAACGATGAAATCGGCGTAGTCAACGGTCTTGCGTATACCTCTGTTGGCGGCGACATGCTTAAAATTGAAGTTGCGGTACTTGAAGGCAGCGGAAAGATTGAACTTACCGGCTCGCTTGGCGACGTGATGAAAGAATCCGCTCAACTTGCGGTAAGCTACGTTCGCTCAATCGCCGATGAGTATTCCATCGAAAAAGATTTTTATAAAACCAAGGACATACATATTCACTTCCCCGAAGGAGCCGTTCCCAAAGACGGCCCGAGTGCAGGCGTAACAATCGTTACTGCACTTGTAAGTGCCTTGACCAAGACTCCTGTAAAACGGGATGTTGCCATGACGGGCGAACTCAGCCTCAGAGGCAAAGCGCTTGCCATTGGCGGATTGAAAGAAAAAACCATGGCTGCATACAGTTGCGGCATCAAAACAGTTCTTATTCCGTTTGACAACATAAAGGACTTGGAAAAAATAGACGAAGAGGCACGTGCACATCTGGAGTTTATACCCTGTAAAACATTGTACGAAGTGCTCGACAACGCTCTTGTAAAGAAAGCACCCTCAACAACGGCAGACAAAAAAACGCCTAAAAGCAAAAAGTCTGTACTTAAAATAAACTCAGGCAAACAAATACGCACAACCTTTGGAGGTTGAAATGGCTATTAATGTACAAAATGCAGATCTGCGTATAACCGCAGGTCTACCCAAGCAGTTCCCTAAAAAAGCAATTCCGCAGGTTGCTTTTTCAGGACGCTCAAACGTTGGAAAAAGTTCACTTATCAATACTCTGCTGAACAGGAAATCGCTCGCACGTGTCAGCAGTGCCCCCGGCAAAACAATAACAATTAATTTTTACGAGGTAGACTCAAAGCTTTTCCTTGTTGACTTACCGGGATACGGTTTTGCTAAAAGACCTCCGGCAGAAAAGGCCGCATGGTCTGCACTTACCGACGGCTTTTTCACAAGCAATCCGAACATAGACCTTCTTAAGTTGATCGTTCAGCTTGTCGATGCACGTGTAGGTGCTACAAACGATGACCTTGTAATGCTTGATTGGCTTATGCAATCAAACATTCCTTTCATAATTGTTGCAACAAAAATGGATAAGCTTAACAAAACGCAAGCGGCAAAGGTTGAAAGCGACTTACGCAAATCAATCGGTCTGCCTGACGATGTGACGATTATCCCTTTCTCCTCCGAAACACGTGAGGGAAAACAACAACTTTGGAACGAAATAATTTCATATTCAAATTTACTGTGAGGTAACATCCTTGACTACAGAAGTTTTTTATTACATTCTACGAATACCGATAGTATTACTTTCGCTATCGGTACACGAGGTAGCACACGGATTTGCGGCTTATAAACTCGGAGATTCAACCGCACGCAATTTAGGCAGATTAAGCCTGAATCCTTTAAAGCACCTCGATCCTATCGGTGCAGCTTGCATGTTGCTTTTCGGATTTGGCTGGGCAAAGCCCGTTCCTATCAATACACGCTACTTTAAAAATCCGAGAAGCGGAATGGCACTTTCTGCACTCGCAGGACCCGTATCAAACCTTATAATGGCATTTATTGCTTTTGTAGTGCAAGCGTATATATTAAGGTTTGGCATCGAAGCGATTATAATAAATCCAACCGGTCCGGTTTATATGCTTTCTCTATTCTTTAACGAATTTTTCTGGTTGAATATAACCTTAGCCGTATTCAATCTTCTCCCCATTCCGCCGCTTGACGGCTCCAGAATACTTTTCGTTTTCCTTCCCGATAAAATCTATTTCGGTGTTATGAAATATGAGCAGTATATCAGCATTGCTCTGTTCGCATGTCTTGCTCTCGGTTGGCTCGATTACCCAATAACTCTTGTAACCGGGTTATTCACTATGGTATTTGGATTTATTACACAATTTCTTCCGTTTCTTTAAAAGAGGTTTAAATGGAAAAAATCACTTATAAGCTTGAGGTTTACGAAGGTCCGCTCGACCTTTTGCTTGACCTTATTGACAAGAACAAAATTGATATAATGAACATCCCCATTTCACTCATCTGCGACCAGTACATGGAGTACATAGAGCAAGCACGTGCAATGGATCTTGAGCTTGCAGGCGAATTTATAGTAATGGCAAGCGAACTTCTTTATATCAAAAGCAAAATGCTGCTTCCCCGTATCGAACCTGACGAAGAAGATCCCCGTGCGAACCTTGCAGAGGCTTTGCTTATCTATAAAAAAGCCAAAGAAGCTGCTGAGCTTCTGGCTCCTATGTATTCTTCTTACAGCGGCAGAACCGAAAAGGAAGAGGATGAGATAAAAGCCCCTAACGAAGTCCCCGAGGGACTCTCACCCGAACTTCTCAAGAAGGCACTGGGGGTAATTTCAATACGTCTTCGTGAACTTGAAGCCGCACACTCAAGAAATCTTTCCCCGCTTGTTAAGGGCACTGTCGTTTCAGTATCCGAAAAACTCACCGAAATTGTCGGTCATCTCAAAAAAAAGCCCCGTTCTCTTTTACACGTTATGCGTTCCGCCACTTCACGTTCAGCTCTTATTGCAACGTTTATGGCACTGCTTGAGCTTATAAAAGAACGAACTGTGCTTATTTACGATGACGACGAGGAAAGTGGAAACATCGGCGAAAGCGTTATGCTCAAGTTTAACGAAGAAGCCGGCAACCATCTACCTATAACAGAGTTTTAATTTGTAAAGGAATTGTGACATGTCTGAACTTTTTAAAATATCCGACCAGACAAAAGAAGTACTGGAGGCGGTTCTTTTTGCAGCCGGCCATCCAATCACATATGAAAAGCTCTCACAGGTTTTTGAAATTCCAGCCCGTGAGGTTAAAGACCTTGTGGAAGAGTACGCAGCAGAATACAATAGCGGCAAAGTTATACGAGGCATAATGCTTTTGACATTCGACGACTGCTGCCAGCTTTGCACGAAAGAAGACTACATAAGAGAAATACGCACCGCTCTCGGCATACGCCGTGGCGGTAATCTATCTGCTTCATCACTCGAAACACTTTCGATTATTGCGTATAACCAACCGGTTACACGTGCGTATATCGACACTGTACGCGGTGTTGATTCAAGCTATGCCGTAAGTTCTTTAGTAGAAAGAGGACTCATCGAATCCAAATCAAGACTTGATGCTCCCGGTCGCCCAATGCTTTACACCACAACAACTGCGTTTTTACGTTGTTTCGGTCTTAATTCATTAGACGAGCTTCCAACGCTGAATGACGGTGATGCTTCACTGCTCGAATCCTTAAAAGAAATGGGCGGAGAAAACGCAGCTGCAGAAACAACAGAAGCAACAGAAGCAGCAGAAACTGCAGAAAACAGCGAAACTACCGATTGATTTTGCATAGATACGGTTAAAATACTTCAGGAGGTGACGCCATTGACAGTTTTTATAATTATAGGCTGCATCCTTTTGCTTTTGACGGCGTTGCTTTTTATAAGAATAAAATTTGACATTATCCTTAAAGAGGATATCACAGTAAGAATAAACATACTCGGTATTAAAATTCCGCTATACCCGACAAAAGAAAAAAAGATTAATCCTAAAAAATTTAAAAAGGGCTATCCCGAAGAAAAAAAGCGAAAAGAAAAACCAACTGCACCAGCAAAAGGAAAAACGGTAGCAGTTGACGAAGAAAAAATACCGCTCGGTGACAAGATTTCAACCATACTTTCTTTAATCAAACTCTTGCTGTCAAGATTCTTCAAGCATCTGCGACTTGACATTTCCAAAATCATTGTAATCGTTGGAACAAATGATGCGGCAAGCTGTGCGATAACCTACGGTATAATTTCACAAGCAGTTGTATACCTGCTTGAATTTTTGGATAACAATTTGAACATAAGCAAAAAGCGTAGCGGCGAAATCAACGTTCTCTGCGATTTTACTGCTCAAACCACTGTTTACGACGTTTTTATTTCAGCCTCACTTAACGTATGGCAAATTCTTGACATCGGAATAAATTTAGTGTACAATTATTTAAAAGGCAAAGATATTTTCAATATTAAAAAACTAATCTCCGGAGGGAATAAGAATCATGGCAGAAAGCAAGATCAATGATATAATCAAGGTCTCTCTTGAAAAAATAAAGGATATAGTAGGCGCTGAAACCATAATCGGTTCTCCTATTGAAACTTCAAGCGGCACCACTATCATCCCTGTTTCAAAGGTAGCAGTAGGCTTTGCTTCAGGCGGACTCGACTATACTACTGATAATGCCAACAGCAAAGACACAAAAAACTCGCTTCTCAAGAATGCTAATTTCTCTGGTGGCGGCGGAACGGGTATCAGCGTTTCTCCTATCGGTTTCCTCGTTGTAGGCAGAGACGGAAGTGTTGAACTTCTCACCGTTGACAACCCTTCAACCGGTGATTCCATTGATAAACTCGTTTCCGTGATCGAACGTTCTCCCGAGATTATTTCAAAGGTAAAAGACGTATTCGCAAAAAAAGAAGGCAAAGAATAATTTTCATACACCGATTTTGTACGGATACCGAATATTACGTATAGTTTCGCAAAAACTATATTTGTTTAAGGACGGTGATTTAACATGTACAAATTCGGTGTATTTTTCAAGAGAATAATAGCATTTGCTCTCGTTTCATTCTCGTTTATTACAACTGTATTTGCGGCAAAGCCATCTCTCTCGGCACAATGTGCAATTCTTATTAATGCTTCAAATGGCGATGTGATTGCCGAATATAACGCAGACCTCAAAAGAGGTATGGCAAGCACAACTAAAATAATGACCGCAATAGTTGCCATAGAAAACGGTGATTTGAACAATGTATATACAATTCCCGAAAAGGCAATTGGTGTTGAAGGCTCTTCCCTTTATTTAAAAAAAGGGGAAAAAATGACGCTCAGAGAGTTAATCACCGGTCTTATGCTTCAAAGTGCAAACGACGCAGCCGAAGCGATTGCAATTATAGTGGGCGGCAGCACCGAAAATTTTGCAAAAATGATGAATGAAAAAGCCATACAGTTAGGGCTTTCTTCTACAAACTTCACTAACCCTCACGGTCTTGCCGACGACAATCACTATACAACCGCACGTGAACTCGCTTTAATTAGTGCTTATGCATTGAAAAACGATACCTTTCGTCAGATCTGCAGTTCAAAAAATGCTACTCTCCCAGGAATTGATTACACACGAAAAATAACCAATCACAACAAAATGCTCTTCTTATACGAAGGTGCGTACGGCATTAAGACCGGATTTACAAAAGCAACCGGAAGATGTCTTGTTTCTGCAGCAGAACGTAACGGACTTGAACTGATTGCGGTTACTCTGAATGCCCCCGATGATTGGAAAGACCACACCGCTCTGCTTGATTACGGTTTTTCTCAGTACGAAAATGTAACATTATGCAATGCAGGAAAAGTGATTTATGATTTACCGATTATCGGCGGAGATGCAGAATCGGTTTCTGTTTATGTAAAAAACGGCGTTTCCGTATGTTTGAAGAAAAAACGAAAAAGCATTGTAGAACGGATAGAACTTATAAGACCACGTTTTGCTCCTATATATGATGGTGACGAAGTAGGACGAATAGTTTTTTTGATTGACGGAATCGAAATTGCCTCTTCCCCGCTTTGTGCCGCAAATTACGTTGGTGCAAGAAATACAAATAAACTTTTTAACCTTTTCAGTTAGGACAGTTATGGAAAAAATCAGACTTCAGAAATACTTCACAGAATGCGGCATAATGTCACGCCGTGCCGCAGAAGCAGAAATTGAGGCGGGCAAGGTTACCGTTAACGGCATCGTTGCCAGACTTGGCGACAAAGTTGACCCCGCCAGTGATGTGGTAATGTATAAGGGTAAGCTTCTCGAATATCCTTCAGGCGAACATATTTACATTATGTTGCACAAGCCCAGAGGATATTTAACGAGTATGAGTGATGACCGTGGAAGAAAATGCGTGTCTGAACTTGTTAGCGATATTGGCAGCAGGGTTTACCCGATAGGCAGGCTCGACCTTAATTCAGAGGGGCTTCTGCTCCTCACCGACGACGGAGAACTCGCCAATACACTCACGCACCCCAAGCACCATGTAAACAAAGTTTATAATGTTTCTTTCCGTGGAGAAATTAACAATGATAAACTCGAAACGCTTTGTGCACCGATGGTTATTGACGGTTATCGCACGAGCGGCGCCGATGTTGAAATTATCGAAAAACACGATGGCGGCGGAAAGCTTAAAATCACTATCCACGAAGGAAGAAACCGTCAGATCAGAAAGATGTGTGAGCAGGTTAGCCTCCACGTCAGCCGACTCTGCCGTGTGCAAATCGGAGAAATTAAACTCGGTGGCTTGGCACTTGGAAAATGGCGTTTTTTGGATAAATCACAGATTAAATATCTTAAAAGTATAAAGAACAACACAAAGTGAGGATAAATAATGCTTATTGTTAAACCTATACTTGATAAAGCCATGCAAAAAGAACTCGGCGACATATGCGGTGCCGCTTTCAATCCGGATGCTCTTGCTTTTTCCGCATACGATGACGATATTTTTATCGGTTTTTGCCAATTTGAGGTAAGTGGCGGAACAGCAACCCTCACTGACCTTCGTGCAAAGCCCAGCATTAATGACTTTGAGGCAATGTTTATAATGTCACGTGGCGCTCTCAATTACATAGATTTGTGCGGATTCCATATTGCTCGTTGCTTTGCAACTTCCGGTGATCTGACTCTGATTCGCGCCATCGGTTTTAAAGAAATCGGAAACGGAGTTTTCGAAATGAATTTAAGCGATGAGTTTACCGGAAAATGCAGCCATTGTAATTAAATTACTAATATCGACTTACCGTGCTTTGTTTCGACAAAGGCGGTAAGTTTTTTTGTTGTATTTTTCCAATAATAGCAGTAAAATTTTGGTAAAGTTTGTTTTCCATTTTACTTGTATTTTTTACCATAATATGGTAATATAATATCGTAAAATCTTTATATATGAAAAAAAGGAGCATGAATACAACTTATGGAACTGAATACTAAAATTCTTATTGCCGATGAAAATGCCGAACAACGAAATTATTTAAAAGAAAACCTATACCGTGCGGGATACAGAAACGTAGAAATAGCTACAAACGGAGATGATGCTATTCTAAAAATATCACGCTTACATCCGGATATTGCCATCATCGACATTTGGCTGACCAAACTCGACGGTATCGGAGTACTCAGAAACAGCAGAAGCATAGACTTTGGCAAAGACCTTCCTACATCGTTTATTGTAGTATCCATGGTGGCAAATCAGAATCTGTTTGTAGAGGCCACCAATCTTGGAGCAGAACTCTGTTTGCTCAAACCGTACAATTACACAAGCCTTATCGAACATATAGACGCTATCACTACAAGACGTTCTAAGCCTCATCTGGTTCAGTCAGTTGATAATATGCAAAAACCAACCGCCGACCTTGAAACACAAGTAACACAAATTATTCATCAAATCGGCGTACCTGCACACATTAAAGGCTATCAATACTTACGTACCGCTATTTTAATGACAATCAACGACAGTGAAATTATAAATTCAGTAACTAAAGTTCTCTACCCCTCCGTTGCAAAGAAATTTTCCACCACCACTTCCCGGGTGGAACGTGCCATTCGTCACGCTATTGAAGTAGCATGGGACAGAGGCGATGTAGACACCTTGAACTCGTATTTCGGATATACCATTCAGAATAACCGTGGCAAACCTACAAACAGCGAATTCATTGCTATGATAGCAGACAACTTGCGGCTGAAATTAAAACTGTTTTAATATAAAAAGTGATGTGCAAATGCACATCACTTTTCTGTTACGATCTGATAAGTTATACCGTCAGTACCAACCACAATACTTCCGACAGTATATGTTATATATGTATTTATCTTGGCACCGTTAAGTTTACTCATGGTTTCGGCATGCGGATGACCGTAATCGTTATTCTCGCCTGCGGATATTATAGCAACTTCAGGTGTGACTGCATTCAAAAACGCATCGGTAGTAGAAGTGCTTGAACCGTGGTGAGCAACTTTTAATATATCTGCATCCAAAGCATAACCACCGTTACACATGCTGATTTCAGATGGTTCCTCGGCATCACCGGTAAACATGAATGAAACATCACCAATATCAACCTTTGCTACAACACTCATATTATTTAAATCAGTAGTGTCATAACTGTCATCAGGAGCAAAAATATTAATATCTATATCGCCTATCGAATAATTAGCTCCAGCACGGGCAATTAAAACCTGGCATCCTTCTTTTTCAACTGCATCAATAAAACTATTGTAAATAGGGGTTGAATTAACAGCCGTTGGCATAATTATTTTCTTAAAATTATATTTCTCGAGCAAATAATCTGCACTGCCAATATGATCTTCGTGAGGATGAGTAAAAATTGCATATTCAAACTCAGTAATTCCGAGCGAGTCAACATAACTCTCAATTTTATAGCGGCTATCGCTTGTGCCCGCATCAATTAAAACATTGCCGCGCGGTGATTCAATTAACGAACAGTCACCTTGTCCGACATCAATAAAATGAACATTAATATCAAAATTTGTACTTACACCGTTATTATCTGCTTGGTTAAGATTCTTATATTCAATTATTAATAACAGCACACTCGAAAAAAGTACTAAAGCAAGCAGCACTGCCATCAGTTTCTTTGCAACACCCATAATATCCTCCAATTAAAGTTTGATATTTCTCCACTTACCGCGATAGAAATGCACGGTAACGCAAATAAAACGTGTATACTGATCCAACATCAGTGCAAACCAGGCACCAATAACACCTATATGAAAAATATGGCACAGTACAAAAGCCAGCGTGGGTCTTATAATATCTATGCTGAAAAAAGAAACAACTGCATTGAACCTTGTGTCACCAGCTCCTCGCAGAGAGCCGGTAAAAATAATCTGTGAAACTTGAGCAAGGCTTACAAATGCGACAATTATAAGTATATTAACACCTTCATTAATAACTGCTATATCATCCGAAAATAGCCTTATCAAGAACTCTCCGCCCAAGGTGAAAATGGCAAACAAAATCGCTGAGAATCCCCATGCTATACGCTGTGCAACTTTGCCGTACATAAGAGAAACATCCCCGCGTCCTCTGCCCAAATTCTGCCCCACTATTGCCGCCGATGCCGCACTTAAACCGTCACCGCAAGCAAAAGAAAGATTAATTATATTCATACAAATCTGGTGTGTAGTCATAGCTTCTGTACCAAGATCGGCAACAACCTTGGCAAACATAAACATTCCCGCTCGCATAAACACCTGTTCTACACCGGCACCGCCGCCGACATGAACAAGGGCATTTAAAGTTTCTCGCTCGAAGCCGAAAAAATACGACGGGCGAAGTTTAAGATACGAACTCTTTCCCAAATACGAGAACAACGAAACCAAAAAAGAACAAATATTGCCGCAAAGAGTAGCAATAGCAGCACCCTTGACACCGAGTCTTGGGAAAATCCAGATTCCGTTTATCAAAAAATAGTTCAGTATAACATTAAGAATATTACCAATCAAAGAAGAACGCATAGTTATTTTTGTTCTTCCAGTGCCACGTTGAGCTGCATTAAGCACGCAACCAAACGAGTAGAAAAACATACCCACAGTGGATATTTTGAAATATACCATTGCTTCAGCAATAGTATCGCTTTGAGCACCCGAAAAAAGAAGAAGAGGTCGAGCCACAGAGAAAACCAATATTCCCTCAATAATTGCAACAATTACACTTATGCTGAAATTCTGCGCCGCACATCTGCTCGCGGCCTCTTGTCTGTTTTCACCGTATCTTCTGCTGACAATAGCAACGGTAGACGCGCTAATAGCAAAAAACAGTATGTAAAAAATCATTCGAGGCTGAGTAGTAACACCAACTGCCGCAACTGCTGTAGGGCTTGCACGGCTAACCATCATCCCGTCAATAAAGCTTGCCAACGCTACAAACAATGATTCTATCATAGCCGGCCATGCCATTTTTACAAAAGTGAAATATGCCTCTTTATTACCCGGCAAATCTCCAAGCCTTTCGCTTGGTTTTACCATATATTCTGTTGAAAAAATTTTCTTTAAAAATCCCATTTTACCAACACTTCAACATAAAAAGTGAACGCATGCGTTCACTTTTTTAATAGTTCTCTTGACGTGACTTTGACAGTCTTAAAGCTCCGTCAGAGTCTCTTGACAAATTCTCAAGCGCCTTTCCGGTGCCGCGAGCAACACATTGTACCGCATTTTTTGCAACACGTGTTTTTATACCGGTAGCTTTAAAAATCCTATAATCCAGACCGTAGAGCATACTTCCTCCACCGGTCATAACAATGCCGTTTGCCAGAACATCTCCAACAAGTTCCGGAGGTGTTCTTTCAACAACAGAACATACCGCCTCAAGAATAGCGGAAATAGGCTCGTCAAGCGCTGCTACCATTTCCGATGAACAAAGCCTTATTGCTTTTGGGAGCCCCTGTGACAGACAACGTCCTTTTATATCAATATATTTTTCTTCGGGACGAGGAATAGCAGAACCGATATGCAATTTTACGTCTTCTGCCGTACGCTCGCCAATAAGAACTCCGTATTTTCTTCTTATGTATCTGATTATAGCTTCATCAAACTTGTCACCGCCAACCTTTACAGATTCAGTGACAACAGTATTATCAAGCGATATCAAAGCAATATCCGTTGTACCGCCACCAATATCCACGATCAAGTTACCATTAGGCATGGAAATATCAATATCCGCTCCCAATGCCGCCGCTACCGGCTCCTCTATCAAATACGTTTTACGTGCGCCTGCCTGATTGGCAGCATCAATAACCGCACGTTCCTCAACCTCAGTAATACCGCTTGGTACGCAAACCATTATTCTAGGTCTGAACAAAGAACCTCCGCAAGCCTTATTAAGAAAATGCCTGAGCATTTGCAAAGTTACTTCATATCGGCTGATTACACCGTCCCTCAGAGGTCTGACAACCTCAATGTTATTCGGTGCTCTGCCGAGCATTTGCTGTGCATCTCTGCCAACGCAAATAACCTTATCAGTAAGCTTATCTATAGCAACAACGGAAGGCTCTTCGAGCACGATTCCTTTTCCTTTTACATACACAAGCACCGTGGCAGTACCAAGATCTATGCCAATATCACGACTCATCTATATGACCATTCCTTTCGGTGCAAAATTATCTACATACAGATTTATTGTATCACAGTTGAGAAGTAAAATCAATCATTTTTGCATTTATTCTTCTTGTATGTGTATGCAATACTACGGCAAATTACATTTTTAGCACCGGCGGCATATAAAGTATCTGTGCACTCACCCATTGTCGCACCGCTGGTTACAACATCATCAATCAAAATGACAGTTTTGCCTGAAATTGCATCTTCATTGCACACAGCAAATGCACCTTTTACATTTTTCGCACGTTGCTTGTAATTCAACAATTTTTGCTGTTTTTGACTCAATGATACTTTTCTGCGAAGCAAGGTTTTAAACTCATAACCGCCAAGCTTCGCATAGTATGCCGCAAGCATCTTCGCATGATCGTAACCGTACTTTTTGACAGACCGCATTGCACGGGGTGCATATGTAACTATAGCATTTTCGGTTATAGCAGAGTCATCCAAAGCGAGCATTTCTCTTGCAAAAAGCTTTGCAAGAGAACGGTTATTGCTACGCTTTATGCCGTATATCATATTATGCATAACGTTTTCACCGTTACTCTTTTTGTAAAAGACAAGTTTCCTATAATCGTAGCAGCCGGTTACCAACAACGCAGGAGGAACACATCTGCAAATTGCTGCTTCCATGCCGCAGAAATCGCAATACTCTGCCCTCTCATCCTGATAAACATTTTTACATTTTTCGCACAGACCAACACTTTGCCTATCCATGCGGCAATGGCATCCGCCGCATTTCGGAACAAAGATATAATCAAAAATTCTGTCAATTATTTTTAGCATTTGCTGTTTCCAATTGAGTTTTTAGTCCTGTATACCTCAAATTTTCCTGTTTATTATTTACCATTTGCATGAGTGCAGCTTCTCTGCCAACCAGAACTGCCATTTGCTTTGCACGTGTCACAGCGGTGTATAACAAATTTCTTGTCATAAGCATGGGAGCAACATCGGTAATTGGCATAATCACAATAGGATATTCACTTCCCTGACTCTTGTGTACGGTTATAGCATAGGCATGCTCGATATCAGCGATATATTCAAACGAATACTGAACCTCACGTCCCTCAAAATCAATAACCATAAGATTCTTGTTATCCACAATCTTTTTTATTATGCCAATATCACCGTTGTAAATTCCAAACCGTTCCTTGCCACCCTCATACCACATAAGATCATAGTTGTTCCGCACCTGCATAACCTTATCGCCTTCCCTAAACACGGTTTCACCATGTTTCTTTTCGTGTTTTGACGGAGTGGGAGGATTAAGATATTGCTGTAAAATGCGGTTGAGCGACTCGGTTCCGGCACCGCCTTTTTTGGTTGGAGTGATAAGCTGAATACGGTCAAAAGCACTTACACCGTACTTTTTCGGCAAGCGATTGATTACCAAATCAATCACCGTATTCATCAAGTTTTCCGAATTCTCACGGTGCATAAAGAAAAAGTCCATATCATGCTTATCTAAAATCGGCTTTTCTCCACGGTTGATTTTATGAGCATTGGTAACTATCAGACTTTCCTTTCCCTGTCTGAAAACCTCAGTTAATCTCACCGTGTTAAATACGCCGCTATCAATGATATCACGTAAAACATTACCAGCACCGACACTCGGCAACTGATCACAGTCGCCTATCAATACAAACCTTGAACCTGGTCTTACAGCACGCAAAAGCGAATTCATCAAAAACATATCTATCATCGACGCTTCATCAATGATTATAATATCTTCTTCAAGCAGATTGCGCTCGTTACGGGCAAATACTGATGCTCCGCCCTCGTCATCGCAATACTCTACTTCAAGCAGGCGGTGAATGGTTTTAGCCTCGTGTGAAGTAGCCTCCGACATTCTTTTAGCCGCTCTGCCTGTAGGTGCAGCGAGTGCAACATCGCAGCCCATACTTTCATAAATACGAATCAAAGCCTTTATAATAGTTGTTTTTCCCGTACCGGGACCACCGGTAACAACTGTAACACCGCTTTCTGCGGCAGTGAAAATCGCCTCTCTCTGTTCGGGTGCAAACTGAATTCCGCTTTCAATCTCCACTCGCCTTATAAGCGGCTCCATATCGCTCAAATCATATCTGATGCAGCTTTTATCAATATGATAAAGATTTCTTACTATAGTTCTCTCGGCATCAAGAAATCCCTTTATGAAAAGCAAAGCTCCCTCTTCACGCTGCAAATATCCTATTTCACCGCAAAGTGCAAAATCCTTTATAAGCTCAGCTACAACCTTTATATCAACTTCAATTAACTCTGCGACCTCTTTGATTACCGTTTTAACCGGCAAACCGGAATGACCTCCATTCCGGCAAGCTTGTTTAAGAACCTGAACAGTAGCCCCGAAAACACGCTCTCTTCCTTCACGGTTATATCCATTTTCGATAGCAATGGCATCTGCGGCTGCAAAGGTATACCCGTCAATTTCGCCGCAGAGCGAATATGGATCATGCTTTAAAACATCTATCGCTCTTTCGCCGTATGCCTTATGTATTCGGAGTGCAACAGGCATAGGAAAACGGTCACGGCAAAAATCAAACAACTTGTAAAACGTGGTCTGCTGTTTAACCTGTTCGCTGATTTCGAGTGCTTTCCTTACTGATATTCCCTTAAAATCAGCCAACCATTCCGGATGTTCAGACATAATTTCAAGCGTATCTGCGCCGTATTTTTCTACTATCTTTGCAGCGGTTTTCGGTCCGATACCTTTGACAATACCCGATGACAAATACTTTAATATGGCATTTGTATCCTGAGGTAATCTCTTTTCAAATGAATCAGCACGAAATTGTTTACCGTATTCGCTATGAAAAACCCACTCACCTTTTACCTGTATTGCCTCACCTTCGCCGACGAAAGGCATAGTACCAACTACAGTTATAACTTCTTTTCTTTCCTCTGAATAAACTTCGAGTATTGTATATCCGTTTGCATCATTTCTGTACACAACAGCTTCAACAGTACCCGTTATAACATTCCTTTCCTCGGTCATTTTTCCTCCGTATAACGCACGTAAATCTTATATCCGTATTTTTTATAATCATCAACGGCTTTATCGCAAATGATAATCGGTGTTCTGTTAAGAAAACTATGCTTGTAAATGCAGTTTTCTGCCAGAGCAACGGCATCGGCTCTTTCATCCTTGCGCATGTCCGAATCCATTTTGATAGCAAGAACAAGACCTCGTTTTTTTAAAAACAGCATAGCAATTTCACGTATAACCGCATAAACGCCGTACACCGCAAAAACGCACAAAGTAATTATAATAATATCATTATACACTAAAATCACCCCTGTTACAATATATGAATTCATTGTAACAGGGGTAAACTTTAATTATTTAATTGCGTTTTTGAGTTCATCGGCAAGGTCGGTCTTTTCCCACGGAATATCAAGGTCTTCTCTTCCCATATGACCGTAAGCAGCAACCTGCTTGTAAATAGGACGGCGAAGATCAAACTTCTTGATAATAGCAGCAGGACGAAGGTCGAACTTTTCGCAAACAACTTTCGAAATAAGCTCGTCCGAAACAATACCAGTGCCAAATGTATCAACCATTACAGAAACGGGAGTCGCAACACCGATAGCATAAGCAAGCTGAACCTCACACTTGCTTGCAAGACCGGCAGCTACTACGTTCTTTGCAACATATCTTGCTGCATAGGATGCACTACGGTCAACCTTGGTCGGGTCCTTACCGCTGAATGCACCACCGCCATGACGGGAATATCCGCCATAAGTATCAACGATTATCTTTCTGCCGGTAAGACCGGTATCACCCATAGGACCGCCGATAACAAAACGACCGGTAGGGTTAACGAAAATCTTGGTATCGCTATCAATCATTTCCGCAGGGATAATAGGTGTAATAACGTGCTTGATTACGTCTGCACGAATTTGCTCAAGGCTTACGTCTGCACTGTGCTGTGAAGAAACAACAATAGCATCAACTCTTGCAGGCTTATCATCAACATATTCGACAGTAACCTGAGTCTTTCCATCGGGACGGAGGTATGCAAGCATGCCGTTCTTTCTAACCTCGGTAAGCTTGAGTGCGAGTTTATGAGAAAGAGAGATCGGCAAAGGCATAAGTTCCTTGGTTTCGGTACAAGCATAACCGAACATAAGTCCCTGGTCGCCTGCACCTGTATCAAGACCGTCACTCTGCTCACCTGCTTTCGCCTCGGCGCACTTATCAACGCCAAGAGCGATATCCGCAGACTGCTTGTGAAGTGAGCTTACAACTGCACATGTATTGCAGTCAAAGCCGTATTCGGCATTGTCATAACCGATTTCGCGAACGGTTTCTCTTGCAATTTCCGCAACGTCAACAGTTGCATTGGTGGTAACCTCGCCCATGATCATAATAATGCCAGTGGTTGCAAAAGATTCGCAAGCTACACGGGAATTAGGATCCTGTGCAAGCATTGCATCAAGAACTGCATCAGAAATTTTATCGCAGATTTTATCGGGATGTCCTTCTGTAACAGATTCAGATGTAAAAAGATATTTTTTCATTATGTCCTCCTTTTTGTGGCTAAAAAAACGCCCCCGGATATCCCGAGGGCGAAAATCTCATCTCTCAGGATTTAGCACCTTACTTACTGTAGGTTGCCGGGCTTCACAGGGCCAG